>NZ_JBEZCZ010000029.1:0-102386 GCF_040647875.1 Micromonospora sp. NPDC049230 | reverse complement strand
TCGACGGGTGGCAGGACATGCCGTTGACCGAGGCCGCGCAGACCGTCCAGGTCTCCGCCTACCCCGACGCCTACGCCCAGTGGGAGCAGCAGGCCACCGACCTCGTCGCCCACCACTGGAACAGCTGACCCACCGCACCACCAGCACACCAGCACACCAGCACCACCGCACGACAAGCACCAGCACGACACCGACCGCTGGCCGGCACCCCGCAAATCGGGTGCCGGCCAGCGGCGTTCCCGGGTCTGGCCGGCAGCACAGGTTGCGACACGATCCACGCGCGACCACTCCGCCCCAGCAGCAGTCGACCCGCCTCCGCTGATGGGATCTGCTCGCCGGCGACCTCAGCGAGCGCCCCCGGGCCGCCTCAGCGAGCGACCCCGGGCCGCCGGGATGGGTGATTCTGCGGCATCCGACGGGCGGCGTTCGTGGCGAGCGCCCCGGCGACCAGCGCGGTCAGCACCCCGATCAGCTGGATCAACTGGCCGGTCGCCACGTCGGCGCCGTGCCGCCCGAGCAGGTTGTCCACCCCGGTCGGACTGATCGCGAACCCGACGGCCACGAACAGGCCCAGCAGCGCGCCCACCGCAGGCGACCAGCGCCACGGTGCGAACGCGACGAAGAGGGCGCCAGCCAACAGAATGATCATCCCGGGCGGTACGGCGACGGGAAACTCGACGCCGGCGGCCCACAGCACGCCGATGCCCGCGGCGCCGACGACGAGGCCGGCGATGGTGAACGTCCGTGCGGTAACAGTCATGGCTTCACCCTGTCCCGGTACGGTTCGGTCCGCGTCCGCCCGGCGACGTCATCGGGGATACGGCAGTCCGCGTACTCCGGTCGGCCACGGCACAGCAGCCCGCGCCCACGCTGCGGAACGACGCCGCCCGCTCAGCGGACGGTGACGGTGACCGTGTGCCAGCCGGTGGCGCCGTCCGGGGCGACGTCCTGCGTACGCTCGGTCTGGGTTTCGCCTGTCGCGTCCGTCGCACGAACCTGGAGCCGGTGCTCGCCCGGCGTGGCGTCCCAGCGCCAGGACCACTGCACCCAGGTGTCCACCGACACGGTCGGGGCCAGCGCCGCCTGCTGCCAGGGGCCGCCGTCGACGCGTACCTCGACCCGGCTGATGCCCCGGTGCTGCGCCCAGGCCACACCCGCGACAGTGACCGGGCCGGTGGTCAGCCGGTTACGCCCCCGGGGTGTGTCGATCCGCGACTGAGTCTTGATCGGGCCCTGGGCGGACCAGCCGCGCGGCACCCAGTACGCGTCGAAGTCAGCGAAACGGGTCAGCTCCAGCTCGGTCACCCACTTGCAGGCCGAGACGTAACCGTAGAGGCCGGGCACGACCATCCGGACCGGGAAGCCGTGCTCGACCGGCAGTGGCTCGCCGTTCATGCCGACCGCCAACAGCGCGTCCCGTCCGTCGCGCAACGCGGCGGTGGGGGTGCCGCAGGTCCAGCCGTCGACCGACCGGCCGACGACCTGGTCGGCGTCGCCGTCTGGCTCGACCTCGTCCAGCAACTCCTTGAGGGGTACGCCGAGCCAGCGGGCGTTGCCGATCAGGTCCCCACCCACCTCGTTGGAGACACAGGCCAGCGTGACGTACCGCTCGACCAGCGGACGGGCGAGCAGATCCGCGTAGCTGTAGGTGCGCTCGGCGCCGACCCGCCCGTGGATCCGCAGCCGCCAGGTGTCCGGGTCGACCTGGGGCACCACAAGCGCGGTGTCGATCCGGTAGAAACCGAAGTTCGGGGTGACGTACGGCGCGAGCTGCGCCACCGAGAGGTCCGCGCCCGCCGGCAGGGCCGGTGCGGGGGCGACCGGCGCGGGCAGGCGGATCGCGTCGCGGGCGGCGGACACCCCGCGCCGGCCGGCCAGCCAGCGCCCACCGAGACCGGCCACCACGGCGGTGCCGAGCAGCACTCCGCTGCCGGTGAGGAACCGTCGCCGCGACTCGGGGTCGACTCCCGTAGCACCCTCCGACTCGTTCGCCGCTGCGAACTGCCCACCCGGAGCCACCGGCACCGGCGCAGCGGGCGGCACCGGACCAACCGGCGACACCGGACCAACCGGCGACACCGGAGCAGCCGGCGACACCGGAGCAGCCGGCGACACCGGAGCAGCCGGCGACACCGGAGCAGCCGGCGACACCGGAGCGGCCGGCGACACCGACCCAACAGGCGACACCGGAGCGGCCGGCGACACCGACCCAACAGGCGACACCGGAGCGGCCGGCGACACCGACCCAACAGGCGGCACCGGAGCGGCCGGCGACTCCGGCACGCCGTCGGCCGTCGGCGAGGCCGCCGAGGACGGCTCGGCCCGCGATCCCCGCGCCGGCCCGGCAGGCGGCACCGACCCAGCCGGCGGCACGGTCGGGGTGGGGGGTGACCAGGGCCAGGGGTCCAGCTCGAACGGGCCGGCGATGAACAGCCAGAGCACCAGAGCACCGAGACCGGCTCCGACAAGTGACGGCAGCGCGTCGGCCGCGTCGGCACCGGAGCGGGTCAACGCGGCGGCCACGCCGATGACACCGAACGCGGCGATGCCGGCAAGGCCGAGTGCCAGCCGGCGGACCGCCAGCACACCGAAGAGTGCGGCGAACGCTGCGAGCAGCAGGCCCGTGCCGACCAGCAGTGCGATCTTGTCGGCGGTGCCGAAGACGTCGATGGCGAACTGCTTCAGCGACTCGGGGACGGCGTCGACGACCACACCACCGACCGCGACCAGGGGCGCCGACCGAGGGCCGGTCAACACGGCCACCGGTTCGGCGATTCCGATCGCGACGGCGGCGGCGGTGACCCCGGCCAGCGCGGCGTACCGCCGCGACGTGGTGCTCATCGGCCCAGTGTGCGCGATCATCTTGCCCGGTCGCCAACAACGTCAGCGTTCGGTAATGACCGACCGGCTCAAAGAGCGAACCGGGGCACACCGCCGTACGGCGGTGTGCCCCGGTTCGGCTACCGGGTCAGAAGCCCGGGCCGTGCTGGTGACCGTGGCCGTGACCGTGACCGCCACCGGCGGCGGCCGGCTCGGCCTGCTCCGGCTTCTCCACCACGAGGCTCTCCGTGGTGAGCAGCAGGCCGGCGATCGATGCGGCGTTGGTGACCGCGTTGCGGGTCACCTTCACCGGGTCGATGATGCCGGCCTTGACCAGGTCGACGTACTCGCCCTTGGCGGCGTCGAGACCGTTGCCCCAGTCGAGGTCGGCGACCTTCTGCGTCACGACGTAACCGTCGTGACCGGCGTTCTGGGCGATCCAGCGCAGCGGCTCGACGAGCGCCTTGCGCACGACCGAGACACCGACCTTCTCGTCACCGGTGAAGCCCAGGTCGTCGTCGAGCACCGAGCGGATCTGCACCAGGGCGGCGCCGCCGCCGGGGACGGTGCCCTCCTCGACCGCGGCCTTGGTCGCCGCGATGGCGTCCTCGATGCGGTGCTTGCGCTCCTTCATCTCGACCTCGGTGGCCGCGCCAGCCTTGATGACGGCGATGCCACCGGAGAGCTTCGCCAGCCGCTCGGCCAGCTTCTCCCGGTCCCAGTCGGAGTCTGAGGCCTCGATCTCCTTGCGGATCTGGGCCACCCGGTCGGCGACGTCGGCCTTCTGGCCGCCACCGTCGACGATCGTGGTGTTCTCCTTGTCGACCACGATGCGCCGAGCGGTGCCGAGCACCTCCAGGCCGACCTGGTCGATCTTGTAGCCCAGCTCCGGGGCGACGAGCTCGGCGCCCGTGGAGATCGCGATGTCCTGGAGCATCGCCTTGCGCCGGTCACCGAAGCCCGGGGCCTTGACCGCGCAGACCTTGAGGGTCTTGCGCAGCGAGTTGACCACCAGGGTGGAGAGCGCCTGGCCGTCCACGTCCTCGGCGATGATCAGCAGCGGCTTGCTGTTCTGTAGGACCTTCTCCAGCAGCGGCAGCAGCTCCTCGATCGCCGAGATCTTCTGGGTGGTGACCAGGATGTACGCGTCCTCAAGGACGGACTCCTGGCTCTCCAGGTCGGTGACGAAGTTCGGCGAGATGAAGCCCTTGTCGAACTGGAGACCCTCGGTCACGTCCAGCTCGGTGGTGAGCATCGAGCCCTCCTCGACGGTGATGACACCGTCGCGGCCGACCCGCTCCATCGCCTCGGCGATGAGATCACCGATCGTGGCGTCCTGCGCGGAGATCGTCGCCACGTTCGCGATCGACTCCTTGCTGGTGACCTCCGCAGCACGGCCGAGCAGCGCCTCGGAGACCTTGGTGGCCGCCGCGTCGATGCCCCGCTTGAGGCCGGCCGGGTTGGTCCCGGCGGTCACGTTGCGCAGGCCCTCGCGAACCATGGCCTGGGCCAGCACCGTCGCGGTGGTGGTGCCGTCACCGGCGACGTCGTTGGTCTTGGTCGCCACCTCCTTGACCAACTGCGCGCCAAGGTTCTCGTACGGGTTGGTGAGCTCGATCTCCTTGGCGATGGTCACACCATCGTTGGTGATCGTCGGCGCACCGAATTTCTTGTCCAGGACGACGTTGCGCCCACGCGGGCCGAGGGTGACCTTGACCGCGTCCGCCAGGGCGTTGACACCGTGCTCCAGCAGGTGTCGGGCGTCGTCCGAGAAGCTCAGGATCTTCGCCATTAATGTCCCTTCGAAGCGCCATTGCCCCGGCCCGGCGAGCCGGACCGGGGCAATGGAACTGATCGGTTGCTTACTTCTCGATGACCGCGAGGACGTCGCGGGCGGAGAGCACCAGGTACTCCTCGCCGGCGTACTTGACCTCGGTGCCGCCGTACTTCGAGTAAAGGACGGTGTCGCCGACCTGGACGTCAACCGGAACCCGGTTGCCGTTGTCGTCGACGCGCCCCGGGCCCACAGCGAGGACGGTGCCCTCCTGCGGCTTCTCCTTGGCGGTGTCGGGGATCACGATGCCCGACGCCGTGGTGGTCTCAGCCTCGTTCGCCTGGACCACGATGCGGTCCTCGAGCGGCTTGATCGCAACCTTGGTCGCGGTAGTCACGGGCATACCCTCCTGGGGTACTGGTTTCGTTGCTGGCCGGCGGGGCCAACCAGCGTCAATCTGCCTCATGCCACCGGGCGGGACCGTCGTCGCGGGTGCCGGTCCGCCTGGCGTGCGCACCCGGGTCGCGAGACCCGGAAGCTGGCACCCTCAGGGTGAGAGTGCTAATCGCAGGTTATTCCGTGGCTAGCACTCCGTCAAGGAGAGTGCCAGCGAGTCGCGCCCCGCCAGCCCGGATTTCCGGGTCCACCCGGAGAATGACCGGGTGGATCTCGATCAGCTGGCGGCTCTGCGTACCCCCGAGGGGTCGGCCGCGCTCGCGACGGCGGCCGGTCTGGCCGGCGGTGATCCGCTGGTCGCGGCGTCGGCGCTGCGCGCGGCCGGGGTGCCGCCGACGTTGGCCGCCGCGGCGCTCACCCAGGCGGAGCTGCGGCACCGGGCGGTCGGCAAGTTCGGTCCGGTCGCCGCCGGGATGTTTCTCACCCGTCCCGGCCTGGAGCAGGCCACCCGCCGGGTGGTCGCCGACCGTCGGGCCGCCCGGCTGTCCGCGGCCGGTGTGCGCACCCTGGCCGACCTCGGGTGCGGCCTCGGCGCGGACGCGCTGGCCGCCGCCCGTGCCGGCATCCGGGTGTACGGGGTGGAGGCCGACCCGGTGACCGCGGCGATGGCCGCCGCCAACGCCACGGCGGCCGGGCTGGCCGAGCTGTTCACCGTCGAGTGCGGGGATGCCACAGCCTTCGACGTGTCAGGGGTCGACGGGGTCTTCTGCGATCCGGCCCGCCGCAGCAGCGGCACCGGTCGACGGATCTTCGACCCGCGCGCCTACTCGCCACCGTGGGACTTCGTCACCGGGCTGGCCGAACGGGTGCCGCGCACAGTGGTGAAGGTGGCGCCGGGCCTGGACCACGCGCTCATCCCGGTCGGCGCGGAGGCCGAGTGGGTCGGCGTGGACGGCGACCTGGTCGAGGCCGCCCTCTGGTGCGGGGAGTTGGCGGAGGTGCCCCGCCGCGCCACGCTCTATCGCCAGGAGGGCGGCGAGACCCGCCGCCACCAGCTCACCGGCTCGGGTGCCGAGGAGGCGCCGGTCGGGTCGCCCCGGCGCTACCTGTACGACCCCGACCCGGCAGTGATCCGCGCGCACCTCGTCGCCGAGTTGGCCGCCGAGTTGGACGCCAACCTGGGCGACCCGAGCATCGCCTACCTCTACGCCGACCAGCCGACCCACACCCCGTACGCGCGCTGTCTGGAGATCACCGACGTGCTGCCGTTCTCGCTCAAGCGACTGCGGGCGCTGCTGCGCGAGCGCCGGGTGGGCCGGGTGGAGATCCTCAAGCGGGGTTCCGCGCTCACCCCGGAGCAGCTCCGGCGGGATCTGCGGCTGGCCGGGGACGCGGCGGCGAGTCTGGTGCTCACCCGGGTCGCCGGCGCACCGACAGTGCTGATCGGTCGGCCGGTCGACTAGTTTCGCTGGTGTGGCAGGACAGGGCACCCCGGCGACGGCACTGTTGGTCAAGCGCGGAGTCGCGCACCGCACGCATCCCTACCGGGTGTCGCCGGACGCCCCGAACTACGGCGCGCTGGTGGCGGTGGCGCTCGGTGTGGCACCGGAGCGCGTCTTCAAGTCGCTGGTGACCGAGGTCGACGGCGCGCTCACCGTGGCGGTCGTGCCGGTCACCGGCGAGCTGGATCTCAAGGCGCTCGCGGCGGCGGTCGGTGGCAAGCGTGCGGCGCTGGCCGAGCGGGCCGTCGCCGAGCGGGCCACCGGCTACGTACGGGGTGGGATCAGCCCGCTCGGGCAGCGCAGGCGACTGCCGACGGTGCTTGACGAATCCGCGTTGGATCTTCCGACGATCTACGTGTCGGCTGGTCGGCGCGGCCTGCAACTCGAACTGGCAGCGGCGGATCTGGTGGCGCTGACCGACGCCCGTACCGCGCCGTTGCAGACCCGCTGACGCCCTTCGTTACGTCGACTACGCCGTGGGATACCCACGGAGTAACAGTCGCGTTGCTGAATTGTTATCGCTGCCAACAAACTAGGCACCTGAGCGGTCTTGTGGAGGCGGTGTGACGCGCAATACGTTGCCGGACACAACAAAAACAACACCTCCCCCACCCCCGAAAGGACCCTGCACATGCGTAAGGGGATCCTCACCATCGCCGCCGTGGGCCTGCTCACGACCGGCGGCTTGACCGCCTGCAGCGACGACTCCAGCGGCGACAAGGCCGGCTCGAACAAGACTCCCAAGATCGGCGTGATCCTTCCGGACAGCAAGTCCTCCCCCCGTTGGGAGACGGCGGACCGCCGCTTCCTGGAAGAGGCGTTCAAGGCTGCCGGCGTCCAATACGACATCCAGAACGCCCAGAACGACAAGGCCGCATTCCAGACGATCGCCGACCAGATGATCACCAGCGGCGTCACCGCCCTGATGATCGTCAACCTGGACTCCGGCACCGGCAAGGCCGTGCTCGACAAGGCCAAGTCGCAGGGCGTCGCCACCATCGACTACGACCGGCTCACCCTCGGCGGCTCCGCCCAGTACTACGTCAGCTTCGACAACGAGACAGTCGGCAAGCTCCAGGGCGAGGGTCTGGCGAAGTGCCTGACCGAGAAGGGCGCCAAGAACCCGGTCGTGGCGTACCTCAACGGCTCCCCCACCGACAACAACGCCACCCTGTTCAAGGCCGGCTACGACTCGGTGCTCAAGCCGAAGTTCGACTCCAAGGAATACACGAAGGGCCCGGACGACGCCGTGCCGGGCTGGGACGGCCCCACCGCCGCGACCATCTTCGAGCAGCAGCTCACCGCGACCAAGGGCAAGATCGACGGCGTGCTGGCCGCCAACGACACTCTCGGCAACGCCGCCATCTCGATCCTGAAGAAGAACAAGCTCAACGGCAAGGTGCCGGTGACCGGGCAGGACGCCAGCGTCGAGGGTCTGCAGAACATCCTCGCCGGTGACCAGTGCATGACCGTCTACAAGGCCGTCCGGGAAGAGGCCAAGGCGGCCTCCGACCTGGCCATCACCCTGGCCAAGGGCGAGAAGAAGGACACCGGCCAGACGGTGAAGGACCCGGAGGGTGGCCGCGACGTCCCCTCGGTGCTGCTCACCCCGAAGGCCATCTACAAGGACAACGTCAAGGACGTCGTCGCTGACGGCTACGCGACCAAGGAGCAGGTCTGCACCGGGGCCTACGCCAAGTTCTGCGCCGAAGCCGGCATCAGCTGACCGACGCCGCAGTACCCGCCGGAACGACAATCGCCGCCCGGCACGGGAGCGCCCTCCCGTGCCGGGCGGCGCCCGCCGGACGGGCCCCGACCCTCCCTTAAGAAGGAGACCCCCGTGTCCGCGACTCCCCTGCTGGAACTCCGCGGGATCGACAAGAGCTTCGGTCCCGTCCAGGTGCTCCGCGACGTCGCCCTGAGCGTCCACCCGGGCGAAGTGACCGCACTTGTCGGCGACAACGGCGCCGGCAAGTCGACCCTGGTGAAGTGCATCAGCGGCATCTACCCCACCGACGCCGGCGAGATCCTGTTCAACGGTGAACCGGTGCACATCGGCAGCCCCCGGGACGCCGCCACACTCGGCATCGAGGTCGTCTACCAGGACCTCGCGCTCTGCGACAACCTGGACATCGTGCAGAACATGTTCCTCGGCCGGGAGAAGCACAGCGGCATCGTCCTGGACGAGCCGAGCATGGAACAGCTCGCCGCCGAGACGCTGGCCGGGCTCTCCATCCGCACCGTCACCTCGCTGCGTCAACACGTGTCCAGCCTCTCCGGCGGTCAGCGCCAGACCGTGGCCATCGCCAAGGCGGTGCTGTGGAACAGCAAGCTCGTCATCCTGGACGAGCCGACCGCTGCGCTCGGCGTGGCACAGACCGCCCAGGTTCTCGAACTGGTCCGCCGCCTCGCCGACAACGGCCTGGCCGTGGTGCTCATCTCGCACAACATGAACGACGTCTTCGCCGTCTCCGACCGGATCGCCGCGCTGTACCTCGGCCAGATGGTCGCCCAGGTGAAGACCACCGACATCACGCATGCCCAGGTGGTCGAGCTGATCACCGCCGGGCGCTCGGGCGGGCTCGGCCTCGCCACCGACCCGGGCAGCAACGGCGACGGCCCGCAGCCGGCCGACCCGACCTCAGGAGGCGCCCGATGACCACCACCGCCGTGCGGAAGGACGGCCCCGCGGCCGTCACACCGGCGCCGACCGTCGGGGGCCACGTCCGCAACTACTTCAGCCGGGTACGCGGCGGCGACGTCGGCGCGCTCCCGGCCGTACTCGGCCTGATCGTGCTCTGCACGGTCTTCGCGATCATGCGGCCCTCGTCGTTCCTCTCGGCCGGCAACTTCGCCAACCTCTTCACCCAGGGCGCGGCGGTCACGCTGATCGCGATGGGCCTGGTCTTCGTGCTGCTGCTCGGCGAGATCGACCTCTCCGCCGGCTTCGCCAGCGGCGTCTGCGCGGCGGTGCTGGCCAATGTGGTCACCGTCCTCGGCTACCCCTGGTGGGTCGCCGTGCTCGCCGCGATCGCCACCGGTGTGGTCATCGGCACCACGCTCGGGTTGCTGGTCGCGAAGATCGGCATTCCGTCCTTCGTTGTCACTCTCGCCGGCTTCCTCGCCTTCCAGGGCGTCGTGTTGCTGCTCGTGCAGGAGGGCACCAACATCTCCGTCCGCGACGAGGTGCTGGTCGCCATCGCCAACCGCAACCTCACCCCCATCCTGGGCTGGGCGTTGACCGCTGTCGCCGTCGTCGGCTACGCGGCGGTGCAGTTGCTGCGCCACCGCAACCGGTCGGCCCGTGGTCTGATCACCGACCCGATCGCGGTGGTGGCGCTGCGGATCGGCGGGCTCGCCCTCATCCTCGGCACCGCGGTGTACGTGCTCAACCTGGAGCGCAGCCGCAACGTCCTCATCGTCTCGCTCAAGGGTGTGCCGATCGTGGTGCCGATCATCGCGGTGCTGCTGGTCATCTGGACCTTCGTGCTCCAACGCACCAGCTACGGCCGGCACATCTACGCCGTGGGCGGCAACCGGGAAGCGGCCCGCCGCGCCGGCATCGGCGTCGACCGGATCCGGATCTCCGTCTTCGTGATCTGCTCGTCCATGGCCGCCATCGGTGGCATCGTGGCGGCCAGCCGAGCCAACTCGGTCGACCCGAACACCGGTGGCAGTAACGTACTGCTCTACGCGGTCGGCGCGGCGGTCATCGGCGGCACCAGCCTCTTCGGCGGCAAGGGCCGCGTCCTCGACGCCGTCCTCGGCGGCGCGGTGGTCGCGGTCATCGAAAACGGAATGGGCCTGATGGGTTACAGCGCGGGAGTCAAGTACGTGGTAACTGGCATTGTGTTGCTGCTCGCCGCCAGCGTCGACGCACTCTCCCGCCGCCGCGCGGCAGCCACCGGCACCCGCTAGCCGCGGGAGGTAGCACCAGGATGCGCCCAGGACCGAGCCAGGATCACGTCCGACGGCAGAACCTCGGGGCCCTGCTGAGGCACGTGCACGTCCACGGGGCGACGACACGTGCCGAACTGACCACCACGCTGGGCCTCAACCGCAGCACCATCGGCGCGCTCACCGCCGACCTGTCCGCGGTGGGTCTGGTCAGCGAGGGTGCACCAAAGGAGACCGGCCGGGCCGGCCGACCGTCACTGGTCGTCCGGCCCGAGTCGGCCCGGGTCTACGCGTACGCGTACTCCGTCGAGGTGGACCGGTTGCGCGCGGCCCGGATCGGGCTGGGTGGCGCGGTCCTGGACCGCCGCGACCTGGACCGGCCGCGCGGCCTACAGGCCGCGGAGGCCGCGCCGCTGCTGGCCGGCGCGCTCAAGGAGATGCAGCAGACGGTGCCGCACGACGCGATCTGTGTCGGCGCCGGCGTCGCGGTCTGCGGCATCGTCCGCCGCGACGACGGCCTGGTGCGACTCGGCCCCACCACCGGCTGGGTCGACGAGCCGATCGGCGCGACCCTCGCCGCCGAACTGGGCATCGGGGTGCCGGTCACCGTGGGCAACGTGGCGGACGTCGCCGCGTTCGCCGAGCACGCACGGGGTGTGGCGGCCGGCTGCGACAACGTCATCTACCTGTACGGCGACGTAGGAGTGGGAGCCGGCATCATCGCCGGCGGGCGTCGGCTGACCGGGCACGGCGGCTACGGCGGCGAGGTCGGCCACATGAAGGTGGTCGTCGACGGGCGGCTCTGTCAGTGTGGTTCCCGGGGCTGCTGGGAGACCGAGATCGGCGAGCACGGCCTGCTCCGTGCCGCCGGACGCTCCGACGCCCGAGGTCCCGACGCGCTGCTGGCCGTCTTCGACGCCGCCGACCGGGGCGACGCCCGCGCCCAGACCGCCGTCCGCCAGGCCGGTGACTGGCTCGGCTTCGGGTTGGCGAACCTGGTGAACGTCTTCAACCCGGAAATGGTCATCTTCGGCGGCACCATGCGCCACCTCTACCTTGCCTCGGCGGCCCAGGTGCGCAGCCGGCTCAACTCCAACGCGCTCGCCGCCTGCCTGGAGCACGTCCGGCTGCGTACGCCGAAGTTGGGCGAGGACGCACCCCTGCTCGGGGCCGCCGAATTGGCCTTCGAACGGCTCCTCGCCGACCCCCTCGACGTGGGCTGATCCGCGTACGCTGTCCAGTGTGGATGTCGAGCTGCGCGCTTCCGACGACGACCGCAACCGGGTGGTCGCCGAGCTGCACCGGCACACGGCGGCGGGCCGGCTGACCCTCGACGAGTTCTCCGATCGGGCCGGTGCGGTGTGGACCTCCCGCACCCTCGGTGACCTGGCCGCGCTGACCCGCGACCTGCCACCCCTGCCCGCCCCGGCCGTCAGTGCCGACCCCGTCGAGCACGGGCGTCGAGAGCTGCTGATGCTCTTCGCCGCCGCCGCGCTCACTCTGCTGCTGCTCGGCGGCTTCCTCGCCGTCACCCGCTGATCGGCTCGACCCGCTTCCCGCTGATCCGCGTCGCCCCTCAGATGAACTGATCGCGCGATCGGTCCGTACCAGTGGGCGGACGGGCAGCCGGCAGGGTGCGGCTGCCCGGTCCAGACGCGTTTCGGTCCGGACCGAGGAGGCCCCACAGACATGGCACCGCTCAGATCCGCCCACCGCCGACTGGGCAACCGGACCCATCGAGCGGCGATGCTGCTCATCGCGATCATCGCGGCGGTCGGTGTGCTGCCCGGCGTGGCCGTCGCCGCACCGGCCGGCGGCCAGCAGCTCAACGCCGCCGACATGACGCTGCTCAACGGGGTCCGGTTGGCCGGGCTGTGGGAGATGCCGGCCGGCCAGATGGCCGCCGAGAAGGGGCAGTCGGCCAAGGTCCGGGAGATCGGCGCGGGCATCGCCAGCGAGCACCAGCGGCTCGACCAGCTCACTGTGGACGCGGCCAACAAGTTGGGCGCGAGCATCCCCAGCGAGCCGACGGCCGAGCAGAAGGGCTGGCTGGCCGAGATGCAGAAGGCCTCCGGCGCCCGCTTCGACCAGATCTTCGTCACCCGGCTCCGGGTCGCCCACGGCAAGATCTTCCCGGTGATCGGCGCGGTCCGCGCCAGCACCCGGGACGCCACAGTCCGCAAGCTCTGCGAGGACGCCAACGCGTTCGTCCAGCACCACATGCAGATGCTGGAGAGCACCGGGCTGGTCCGCTGGCCGGAGCTGCCGCCGGCCGCGCTGCCCGCCCCCGGTGAGGACGGGCTGCTGGCCGCCGCCAAGGCGAACGCCGGCCCCCAGGTCGGGGTCAGCAGCACTGTCGTCTGGCTGGTCTTCCTCGCCGCGCTGGGCACCGGCGGAATCGCCACGTACCGGATGCTGCGCCGCGGCTGACCGCCTCTCGTTGGTGGCTCGCGTCAGCGGTCGACCTGGGTGAAGTCCCAGGAGTGCGGGGCGCGGGCCACCAGCAGGGCGGGCGGGTCGGGCAGCGGGCGCGGGCTGCTGCGCCACTTGGAGATGACCACCACGCGATGATCCGTGGAGGAGAAGACCTCGCTGGAGACATGCAGCGGGTCGTGCTCCAACTCGGGCAGGGCGGTGTCACACACCCAGGTGATCAGGTCGGCGACCCCGTACGCCTCGGCGCGTGCCTCCCACATCCGCACGATCATGTCCGCCGCTCCCGTCACACGCTGACCGTGGTCAGCGGCAGTGCCGAATCGGCCGGCAGATCCAGCCGGCTGGGCGCGACCCCGGCGGCGACCAGGTGTGACCCGAGGGCCGCCACCATCGCCCCGTTGTCGGTGCACAGCTTCGGCCGGGGCACCCGCACCTGGATGCCGTACTTCTCGGCCCGTTGCTCGGCCATCGCCCGCAGCCGCGAGTTCGCCGCCACTCCCCCGCCGATCACCAGGGTCTCGATGCCCTGCGCACGGCAGGCGGCGAGCGCCTTGCTGGTCAGCACGTCACAGACCGCCTCCTGGAAGGACGCGGCCACATCGGCCACCGGCACCGGCTCGCCGGCCCGCTGACGTGCCTCGACCCACCGGGCCACCGCCGTCTTCAACCCGGAGAACGAGAAGTCGTACCGGTGGGCGGCGAGGTCCTTCGCGGCGGTCAGCCCGCGTGGGAAGGCGATCGAGGCGGCGTCGCCGGCGCGGGCCTCCCGGTCGATCGGCGGCCCGCCCGGGAACGGCAGCCCCAGCAGTCGGGCGACCTTGTCGAACGCCTCACCTGCCGCGTCGTCGATGGTGGCACCCAGCGGGGTGACTCCCCGGGCCAGGTCGTCGACGAGCAGGAGCGACGAGTGCCCGCCGGACACCAGCAGCGCGATGGCGGGTTCGGGCAGTGGGCCGTGTTCGAGGGTGTCCACCGCGACGTGGGCGGCAAGGTGGTTCACGCCGTACACGGGCTTCTCGGCGGCGACCGCGTACCCCTTCGCGGCGGCGACGCCGACCAGCAGCGCGCCGGCGAGCCCGGGCCCGGAGGTGACAGCGATGGCGTCGATGTCGGCCAGGGTGACGCCGGCCTCGGTCAGGGCCCGGTCCATGGTCGGCACGATGGCCTCCAGGTGTGCCCGACTGGCCACCTCGGGCACCACGCCCCCGAAGCGGGCGTGCTCCTCGACGCTGGACGCGAGCGCGTCGGCAAGCAGGGTGTGCCCCCGCACGATGCCGACGCCGGTCTCGTCGCAGGAGGTCTCGATACCCAGGATCAGCGGTTCGTCAGCCATTGTGGTGTGGTCCGTCCCCGGTCGGCTCGGCGTCGCGCCGCATGACCAGCGCGTCGGTGTTGCTCGGTTGGTAGTAGCCGCGCCGCACCCCGATCGGCTCGAAACCGTACGTCGCGTAGAGCCGCTGGGCCGCGGCGTTGTCCACGGCGACCTCCAGTAGGGTGCTGCGGGCGTCGCGCCGGGCCGCCTCGGCGAGCAGTTCCTCCAGCAGGACACGGCCCACGCCGCGCCGTTGGACGTCCCGGCGGACGGCGATGTTCTGCACCCACACCTCGCCCGGCGGAACACCGGCGAGCCCGGCGTAACCGAGCACCGAACCGTCCGCGTCGACGGCGACCCGGTAGTGGTGTCCGTTGGCCAGCTCGTTCCAGAACATGGCCGGCGACCACTGCTCGGCGCCGAAGAGGTCAGCCTCGATCGGCAGCACGTCGTCGATGTGCCACCAGCGGAACGGAACGAGGCGTACCCCGGTCATGGCAGGACCGGTTTGCGACCGGTCGCCGCCACGGCGTCCGGCCGGCGCAGGTAGAGCGGGGTGAGTCGCTCGCCAGGGGCGCCGGCCCGAATCCGCTCGGCGGCCAGCAGCGCCAGCACCGTGGCGTCCGGGTAGCGCGGCTCGACCCGGACGGGCAGGTCCAGAGTCTCGGCGTACCGGTGCGCGCCGTCGCCGACCGCGATCGTCGCGCCCAACTCCCGGGCGCGCGCGGCGGCCACCGCCGGCGTCGACACCTCGGGGCCGACGATCCGCTGGCCGGCACCGTCGTAGACGGCCCAGTAGAGCTCCTTGCGCCGGGCGTCGCTGGCGGCCAACACCGGCTCACCGGACGCTGCCGGGTAGCCGATCCCGTCCAGCGAGCAGACGCCGTACGTGGGGATGCCGAGCACCTGACCCATCGTCGCGGCAGTGACCAGGCCGACCCGGAGCCCGGTGAACGGACCCGGGCCCAGCCCGGCGACGATGGCGCCGAGGTCACGTGGCCGCGCGTCGGTGTCGGCGAGCACCGCGTCCACCTGAGGGGCGAGCAGTTCGCCGTGCGCGCGGGCATCGACAGTGCTCCGGTGCGCCCGGGACACGACACCGTCCGCCGAGACCTCCACCAACGCCGCGGTCACCGCAGGGGTCGAGCTGTCCACCACGAGTACGAGCACGGTAAGCCAGCCTAGCCGCCCCGCCCAGCACCCCGGTCACGCCCCGCCCCCCGCCACCATCCACGGCCCTCGCACGGCCGTCCCGGGGCTGCCCCGCTGGTCCTCCCGGTCGCCCCCGGCATAACGTCGCCGGTCCGGGCGGCGAACCAACGGAGAGCGGTGACGCCACAGCTTCCAATTGAGTGTGATGCCGGTGAGTCATCTTGATGACCCACTGGCATCACACTCATCGCCATAGGTCTTCCCGGCCGGGACCCGCTCGGGCAGCGGGTGACGCTGGCCGGGGTGCCGCCACCGCCCGCCGCGTCACAGACCGGGATGTGCGGTGCGACCCGGCCGCACGCCCCGATCTGCCGCAGTGGGATCGCGGACATCCCGCACCCGGGCCACCATGCTGGGATGTCATCCACTCGCCTTGTCACCCTTCTCGGCGCCGCCGTGCGGCATCAACGACACCTGCGCGACCTGAGCCAGCGCCGGTTGGCCGCGCTGGCCGAGGTCAGCCAGGCCGCGGTGGCCAGAATCGAACGTGGCGAGCGAGCGCCGACCATCCCGGTGTTGGAGCGGTTACTTGCCGCCATGGACGTGCAGTTGGTCGTTGGGGTTGAGCCGCTGGACGCACACCTCGACGCTCGGATCGACGACCTGGCCGCCCGGCCGATCGCCGAGCGGATCGACGCGCTTGGCCTGGATGAGCTTCTGAGCCGGCTCCCCGACTTTCCGAAGGTGATCACCGGGGGCACCGCAGCGCTGGTGCAGGGCGCGCCGGTGCCGGTCGACGGGCTGGAGATCGCCCTGCGCTGGCAGGACTCCAAACCGTTCACCCGCTGGCTGGAGACGAACTACGGCCAGCGGTGGAACGCCCGCTGGGAAGAGTTCGGTGGGGTGCGGTTGGAGCCCGAGGAGCCCGGCGAACACCGCTGGTCGACCCTGTACGGGGAGATCAGGGCCACGATGTGCGACGAGCTACCCGAGACGATCGAGGTGCGCCACGGTGAGCGGAGTTACCAGGTCGTGCCGCTTGTCGAGCTGGAGCTGACCGAGCCGCGCGCCGCCGAACTGTTGCGCCGTTACCGGGCCCGGCAGCAGGCCAGCGGAAGCTGAGCGGCGGAGGTCAGCCGGCGGTGCGCTCCCAGTCGATGGTGGGCAGGCCGGCGTCGGCGAGCGCCTTGTTGGCGGCGCTGAACGGGCGGCTGCCGAGGAAACCGCGCGGGTTCATCGGGCTGGGGTGACCGGCCTCCAGCACCACGTGCTGCGGGTTGGTGACCAGGGCCGCCTTCTTACGGGCGTAGCCACCCCAGAGCAGGAAGACCACCCGGTCGGCGGACGCGTCAAGTGCCCTGATCGTCGCGTCGGTGAACTCCTCCCAGCCGGTGTTGGCGTGCGAGCCCGGAGTGGCCTGGCGCACTGTGAGCACCGCGTTGAGCAGCAGCACGCCCTGGGCGGCCCAACCGTCGAGGTTGCCGCTGCGCGGCTTGGGAACGCCGACGTCCTCGCCCAACTCCTTGAAGACGTTGCGCAACGACGGCGGCACCGGCACACCGTCACGGACGCTGAAGCTCAACCCGTGTGCCTGCCCGGCCCGGTGGTAGGGATCCTGCCCGAGGATCAGCACCCGGGTGCTCTGCGGCGGGCACAGCCGGTAGGCCGAGAACAGGTCCTCCAGCGGCGGGAAGACGGTCTGCGTCGCGTACTCCCGGGCGACGAACTCGCCAAGCGCGGCGGTGCGGGCGTCGTCCAGGTGGGGGGCGAGCACGGCACGCCACTGCTCCGGCAGCAGGGCCAACAGGTCGAGGGCGGGGGCGTCGTCGGGCATCAGGAACCTCTCACAGCGCGGGTCGGTCCCCCGCACTCTAGGCATCGGGTACGACAGCCGCCGGGCTAGCCCAGGTCGGCGAGCCGCCGGGCCCAGTCGCCACCGACCGGATCCAGCTCGACGATCCGGGTGTCGTCGTCGCGGCGGTCGATGCGAACCCGCAGGTGCGCGTCGACCAACTGCTCCACCAGGCCCTCGCCCCACTCCACGACTGTCACCGAATCGTCCACCGAGGCGTCGAGGTCCAGGTCGTCGATCTCGGCGCGCGGGTCGGTGGCGGCACCCAACCGGTACGCGTCGGCGTGCACCAGAGCTACCCGGCCACCCCGGGCCGGATCGGGGCGGTGCACCCGGGCGATCACGAAGGTCGGCGAGGTGATGTCGCCGACGACACCGAGCCCGGCGCCGACGCCCTGGGTGAGCGCGGTCTTACCGGCGCCCAGCGGACCTGTCAACAACACCAGGTCACCGGCCCGCAGCAGCCCGGCCAGGCGTCGGCCGAACTCCCGGGTGTCCTCGACGGTGGGCAGCTTGACGACGTGACTCACAGTTCCTCCGGCTTCCCGAGTGACTCGAGGAACCGCGCGAGCGCGGCATTGACCTCGTCGGCGTGTTCCAGCATCACCACGTGACCGCTGTCCTTGATCTTGACGAACTCGGCGTGTGGCAGCCGCCGGACGATCTCCTCGGAGTGGACCACCGGGGTGATCATGTCCTTGTCGCCGACCACCACCAGCACCGGCGTCGCGGCCAACGCCGCCAGAGCCGGGAAGCGCGAGTGGGTGGCCAGGGTCCGCAGGTAGCGGGTCACCGTGTCGGCCGACGTCCGAGAATTCATCGTCTCCACGTAGGACACCAGCGCCGGGCTGGGCTTGCGGGTGCCGAAGCCGTACTTGCGGGTCAGCAGCCAGGCCACGTTCGACGTCGACTTGCGGGCCTTGTCGATCACCGGACCGCCGTAGCGGGTGGCGTTGCTGACCATGTAGAGCACCGGGCCGCCGACCCGGCCGAGCAGCGCGGGCGCGACAAGCTTGGTCTCCGCGATGAGCCCGCCCGACGTGGCCATCAGGACGGTGCCCACCACCCGGTCACCGAACAGCTCCGGAAACAGCTCGGCGAACGCCATGATGGTCATGCCACCCATCGAGTGGCCGACAAGCACCAGCGGCCCGTCCGGTGCGGTGCGGTCGATCACCTGGCGCAGCGTCCGGCCGAGCACGGTGAGGTCGTACTCCCCGGTCTCCAGCCGCCCGGACCGACCGTGACCGGGCTGGTCGTACGCCACGATCCGGTAGTCGCCACGGGCGGCGAGCATCTGGCGCTGGAAGTGGAACGTGCCCATGTCCAGGCAGAAGCCGTGCACCAGCACCACCGTCGGCTGCCCCGGCACCGGCCGGGTCGGCTCGACCACCTCGACGTGGATGTCCGTGCCGTCCGGCAACGCCAGGCGGAACGCCTCGTCGTACCGCTGCTCGCCGAACGCCTCGTGCGCGTAGCGGTCGGCCGGGTCGGCCTTGAGCCGGCGGACCAGGGTGCGCTCGGTCGCCACCCCGGCCGCCAGGCCCGCCGCGGCCACCCCCACCGCGGCGCCGACGATCCCCGCGACCCGGCCCACCGCGGTCCGCGGACGCGGAATGCGATAACTCACGGCACCACCTCGGTTCGCGACTGCGGGGCTCGCAACCCCGGCTCACTCCTCGCGCTCACGGCCGCTCGCCGTCATACACCCGGGGCACCCGCGTGCTGCCGAACCGGGTCACGATCTCGTAGTTGATCGTGCCGACCGCCTCGGCCCAGTCGTCGGCTGTCGGCTCGCCGTCGGCGCCGCTGCCGAAGAGGGTCGCCACGTCGCCGTCCGCCACCGGGTCGTCGCCGCAGTCGAGCACGAACTGGTCCATGCAGACCCGCCCCGAGATCGTCCGCCGTGCGCCGCCGAGCTGCACCGGCCCGGTGTTGGAGGCGTGTCGGGGAACCCCGTCGGCGTATCCGAGCGGGACAACTGCCAGGTTCGCGTCGGATTGCGTGGTGTAGGTGTGCCCGTAGGAGACCCCGGTGCCGGCCGGCACCCGCTTGGTGAGCATCACCCGGGCGCGGGCGGTCATCGCCGGCCGCAGCCCGTACGTCTCACCGGCCACCGGGGAGAGCCCGTAGAGGGCCAGACCGGGGCGAACCAGGTCGAAGTGGGTGTCCGGGCGGGTCAGGGTGGCCGCCGAGTTGGCGAGGTGCCGCCAGCGCGGTCGCAGCCCCGCCCGCTCGACCATGGCCAGCCCCTCGTGGAAGACGGCCAGTTGACGGTCGATGGTGGGGTGACCGGGCAGGTCCGCGTACACGAAGTGGCTCCACACGCCGACCACCTCGACCAGACCGTCGGCCTGCGCCTTCGCGGCGGCGTCCAGCAGCGCCGGCCAGTCGGCGACCGTCGCCCCGCCCCGGGACAGCCCGGTGTCGATCTTCAGGTGCAGGCGGACGGGGCGCCCGGCGAGCCGGCTCGCCTCGATCATCTCGTTCAGTTGCGACAGGCTGGCCGCGCTCAGGTCCACCCCGGCGCTGACCCCCTCGTGCAGCGGCAGGCCGGGCGCGAGCAGCCAGGCCAGCACCGGCTGGGTCACGCCGGCCCGGCGCAGGGTGAGCGCCTCGTCGAGGGTGCAGACACCGAGCCAGTCCGCGCCGGCGTCGAGGGCCGCGCGAGCGGCCGGCAGCATGCCGTGGCCGTACCCGTCGCCCTTGACCACCGCCATCAGCTCGGCGGTGGTGCCGGAGCGGAGTCTGCCCACGTTCTCGCGGATCGCGTCAAGATCGACGCGTACCTCGGCCTGCCACATACGCCCAGCCTACTTTCCGCCGTGATCACCGGGGGCGGCGACGCACGGCCCCGGACGCCGGCCCGACCGGAACGGCCCGATCAGCCCAGCCGGGCGACAACCGGGCGAAGCGCGGTCACCACGTCGGGCGCGGTCACCGGCCCACCCCGGGCCGCCTCCCGACCGGCGAGCCCGTGCAGGTACGCGGCCGAGGCCGCGGCCCGATCGGCGGGCACCCCGGCCGCCAGCAGCGACCCGAGCAGCCCGGCCAGCACGTCGCCGGTGCCCCCGGTGGCAAGTGCCGGGGAGCCGGTCGGGTTGACGTACGCCCGACCGTCCGGCGTGCCGATCACCGTGCGGTCACCCTTGAGCAGCACCACCGCGTTCATCCAGGCGGCCAGCCGCAGCGCGGCGGCGACCCGGTCGGCGCCGGGCTCCTCACCGCAGAGCCGGGTGAACTCACGATCGTGCGGGGTGACAACGATCGGCGCGTCCCGACCGCGCAGCCGGTCGGCGAGCGAGCCGTCCACCAGCAGGGTCAACGCGTCGGCGTCGAGCACCACCGGCACCGGGGCGGCCAGCACGGCGCGCAGCTCGGCCGCCGCCTCCGCGCCGGTGCCCAGCCCGGAGCCGCAGACCCAGGCCTGCACCCGACCCGCGTCGGCGACCCGCGCACTGGCGATCACCGACGGGTGCTGGTGCAGCACCTCGGCGCGGGCACCGCCGGCGTAGCGAACCAGGCCGGTCGGCCCGGCCAGGGCGCCGCCCACGGAGAGCACCGCCGCACCCGGGTAGGTCGCCGAGCCGGTCGCGACCCCCACCACGCCCCGCGTGTACTTCTCCGACGCCGGGCCCAGCTTCGGCCACCAGTCGACCAGGTCGGACCACTCGGTGACCAGCAGCGCCGGGGTGCCCCGCAACCACTGCCGCAACCCGATGTCGACAAGCTCCACCTGCCCGGCCAGGGCGGCGGCCGGCCCGACCACCAGGGCGGGCTTCAGCGCGCCGAACGCCACAGTCACGTCGGCGTGGACCGCGGCCGGCCGGCCGGACTGGGCCAGCGGCACGTGGCCGGTGTCCACCGCGACGCCGCTCGGCACGTCCACCGCCAGCACCGTGGCGCGGTTGCCGTCGCGCCCGCGCAGCTCACCGAGCCGCTGGACCACTTCGTCCGCGGCCGCCCGCAGCCCACCGGCGCCCCCGATGCCGACGATGCCGTCGAGAACCAGGTCGACCGGGCCGCCGGGCTGCTCCACCGGTCGACCGCCGGCGGCCCGCAGCGCGGCCAGCCCCGCCGCGTGGGCACGCCCGGGAGTCAGGAGCAGCGCGGACACGTCGACACCCCGGCGGGCCAGTCGCTCCCCGGCGTACAACGCGTCGCCGCCGTTGTCGCCCGAGCCGACAAGCAGCAACACCCGGCCGCCGTAGACCCCGCCGCGCTCGGCGAGCAGCAGCGCGGCCCTGCGGGCCAGCCCGGCGGCGGCCCGCTGCATCAGCGTCCCCTCCGGCAGCGTGCCCATCAGCCCCGCCTCGGCCGCCCGTACGTCGGCCACCCGCCACACCGATCTCATGCCACAGTGTCCCCATCCGCTCACGGGTGGCCCGACTGGCCCGCCCGGTCGACGTCACCGTTCCGCGACCACCATCGCCGACGCGATCCCCCCGTCGTGCGACAACGAGAGGTGCCAGTGGTTGACTCCGCGCGCCTCGGCCGCCGCCGCCACGGTGCCGGCGACAGCCAGCCACGGACGGCCGTCCGGGTCGGCCATGATCTCGCAGTCGTGCCAGCTCAGCCCGGCCGGAGCGCCGAGTGCCTTGGCCACGGCCTCCTTGGCGGCGAACCGCGCGGCGAGCGACTCCGGTGGGCGCGGGCTGCCGGAGCGGGTGTGCCGCTCGGCGGTGGTGAAGAGTCGGTCGGCGAGCAGCGGCGTCCGTGCCAGGGCCCCGGCGAACCGGTCGACCAGGACGACGTCGATGCCGACAGCGACGATCACCACACCACCCTACCGGCGGCCGGGGCCGCAGATTAGCCGTCGGGCTCGCGGTGGGCAACGCCTGTGGACAAGCCGGGGTACGGCCCACCGCCCGTCGTCCACAGGGCACCGCCGGGGCCGCCGAGCCCGCCTAGCGTCAGCGCGTCGATGCCGATCGCGCACGGGGGTGTGGTCATGACCGAAGAGCTGTTCGCCGTCCGGCCGGAGGAGCTGCGGGCGGTCGCCGGCACGCTCGACGACGAGGCACACCGGCTGGCGTTGGGCCTCGCGCGGGTGCCCGGGCTGCTGGTGGCCGCGCCGGAGTGGCGAGCCGGCGCGGCCCTGGCCGGGCTGGAGGCGGCCGGGCACGCCTGGTTCTGCCGCCTGGGTGCCCAGGTCGCGGCGGCCTCCGGTGGGGTCCGGGCGGCGGCCGAGGCGTACGAGTCGGTGGACGACCGGGCCGCCGACCGGTTCGCCGCGCTGCCCCGGTGAGCGGCGTCGGCTACCGGCAACTGTGGGCGGCCGATCCGGGTGGCTGGCGGTCCGCCGGGGCCGCGTGGTCCGGCCTGACCGGGCCGGTCGACCGACGGGTTGGCGAGTTGGGTGGGGCCGGCACACGCCTGCGGGGCGGGTGGTCCGGTGCGGCGGCCACGGCGGCGGACGCCCGGCTCGCCGGTCTGCGTGACGAGCTGACCTCGATCGTGCCCGCACTGATCGAGGTCGACCAGGTGCTGGCCGAGTTGGCCGGCCGACTGACTGTCGCGAAGGCGCGGCTCGCCGAGGCGGTCGCCCTGGCCGACGCGGGCGGGCTGGTGGTGGACCGGTCGGGCGGGGTGCACGTCGATCCCGCCCGGGTCCGGCCCACCGAGCGGGTCGGCGTGGCGGCGGCTCGGCTCGCGGCGGCTCTGCGTGACGCGCTCGACCGGGCCGGGGCGGCAGACCGGGTCGCCGCCGACCGACTGGACGAGCTGGCCCAGGCCGCCGCGTCCGGCTGGGCGTCCCCGCCGCCACCGGGTCGGCCGGCGGCAGGTGCCGCACCGGCACTGGTCCGCGCCTGGTGGTCCGGGTTGACGCCGACGCAGCGCCGGTGGCTGATCGGGCACGAGAGCGCTCTTGTCGGCCGGTTGGACGGGGTGCCGGTGGCCGCCCGGGACCAGGCCAACCGGTTGCGGCTCGGGGTCTGGCGCGCGGAGTTGCTGGCGGAGCGGCGACGGTTGCTGACCTCGGTGCCGCCGGGGCCGCTCGCGGCGGTCCGCCTGCACGGGGTGGCCGGGCGGCTGGCCGGCCTGGACGCGTTGGCCGGGTGGCTGACGGCAGGGGGCGAGCCGCGGGCGTACCTGCTGGGGTTGGATCCGGCCGGTGAGGGCCGGGCGGTGCTGGCGCTCGGCGACCCGGACCACGCCGACCGGGTGCTGACCTACGTGCCGGGGTCGACCGCCGGTCTCAACGACGCTCCCGGTCAGCTGGGCAGGGCGGCGCGCGTGCTGGACCGGTGCGTCGCGCTCGCGCCGGGTGAGCGCAGCGCGGCGGTGCTCTGGTTGGACTACGACGCTCCGGATTTCCTTACCGAGGCCGCCTCGGCACGCCAGGCCCGCGACGCCGGCCCGGCGCTGCACCGCTTTCAGGAGGGGCTGCGGGTCAGCCACGAGGGGCCGCCGGCCCGGCAGACAGTGCTCGGGCACAGCTACGGGTCACTTGTGGTCGGGACGACCGCCCGGGAGCACGGGCTGGCCGCCGACGCGCTGGTCTTCGTCGGCTCGCCCGGGGTCGGCGCGTCGCACGCCGCCGAGCTGGGCGTGCCACCCGGGGAGGTCTGGGCGGGCAAGGCCCCCGACGACGTGATCCGCAAGGCCCGCCCGGTGGACGAGCTGGGCCTGCGCACCCCGCTCAGCGCGGCGCAACTGGCCGCCGTGCTGGGCTGGCCCGACCGGGTCGCGCACGAGCTGTGGTTCGGTCACGACCCGTCGGATCCGGGGTTCGGCGGTCGGGTCCTCCCCAGCGGGCGAGGCGGGCACAGCGGCTACTGGGACCCGGGCAATCCCGCGCTGGACGGGATGGCCCGGGTCGTGTTGGGCCAGGTGGTGTCGGGTGGCTGAGGGTCTACTCGACGGTGACCGACTTGGCCAGGTTGCGGGGCTGGTCCACGTCGTGCCCACGGGCGGCGGCGATCTCGGCGGCGAGCACCTGCAACGGCACAGTGGTGACGAGCGGGGCCAGCAGGGTCGGCGTACGCGGCACGTAGATCAGGTGGTCGGCGTACCGGACGACCGCCTCGTCGCCCTCCTCCGCGATCACGATCGTCCGCGCGCCGCGCGCCCGGACCTCCTGGATGTTGGAGACGACCTTGTCGTGCAGCATGCCCCGGCCCACCGGCGAGGGCACCACGCAGATCACCGGAGTGCCCTTGTCGATCAGGGCGATCGGGCCGTGCTTCAGCTCGCCGGCGGCGAAGCCCTCGGCGTGCATGTACGCCAGCTCCTTGAGCTTCAGCGCGCCCTCCAGGGCCACCGGGTAGCCGACGTGCCGGCCGATGAACAGCACTGTTGGCTCGGACTTCAACTCCCGGGCCAGCTCACGGACGGGCTCGATCCGGTCGAGCAGCTCCCGCAGCTTGCCCGGGATCTCCTGCAACTGCGCGACGACAGCGCCCACCTCGTCGGCGAACTTGATCCCGCGCACCTGGGCCAGGTGCAGGCCGATCAGATAGCAGGCGACGACCTGGGTGAGGAACGCCTTGGTCGACGCGACGGCGATCTCCGGCCCGCCGTGGGTGTAGAGCACGGCGTCCGACTCGCGGGGGATGGTCGAGCCGTTGGTGTTGCAGATCGCCAGCACCCGCGCCTTCTGGTCCTTGGCGTGGCGCAGCGCCATCAGGGTGTCCATCGTCTCGCCGGACTGCGAGATCACCACGATCAGCGTGGACCGGTCGAGCACCGGATCGCGGTAGCGGAACTCGCTGGCCAGCTCCACCTCGCAGGGGATCCGCGTCCAGTGCTCGATGGCGTACTTGGCGACCATGCCGGCGTGGTATGCCGTGCCGCAGGCCACGATGAAGATCTTGTCGACGTCGCGCAGATCCTGGTCGCTGAGGCGGACCTCGTCCAGGGCGATCTCACCGGACTCGGTGAGCCGGCCGAGCAGTGTGTCGGCGATGGCCTGCGGCTGCTCGTCGATCTCCTTGAGCATGAACCAGTCGTAGCCGCCCTTCTCGGCCGACGAGGAGTCCCAGTCGATGTGGAAGTCCTTGCCGGCGGCGGGCTGACCGTCGAAGTCGGTGATCTCGATGCTGTCGCCGGTGATCAGCACGATCTGGTCCTGGCCCAGCTCCACCGCTTCCCGGGTGTGCTCGATGAACGCGGCCACATCGCTGGCCAGGTAGTTCTCCCCCTCGCCCCGGCCGACCACGAGTGGTGAGTTGCGCCGGGCCCCGACGACCGCGCCGGGCACTGAGGCGTCGACGGCGAGCAGGGTGAAGGCGCCTTCCAGTCGCTGGCAGACCACGCGCATGCCGGCGGCGAGCAACTGCGGGCCGTCCGGTTGGCCGGCGGCGCGCAGGTCGGCCAGCGCGGCGGCGAGCAGGTGCGCGGCGCACTCGGTGTCGGTGTCGCTGGTGAACTGGACGCCGTCGGCCTCCAGCTCGCCACGGAGCTTGGCGAAGTTCTCGATGATGCCGTTGTGGATCACCGCGACCCGTCCGTCGCCGGCGACGTGCGGGTGGGCGTTGCGGTCGGTCGGCCCGCCGTGGGTGGCCCACCGGGTGTGCCCGATGCCGGTGGTGCCGTCACCGATGCCGATCGGGCTGGCCGCGCAGGAGGTCGGGTCGGCGGCGGCCCGCTCGGACAGCAGCTTCTCCAGGTTGGCCAGCTTGCCGGCCTTCTTCTCGGTCAGCAGCTGGTCGTCGCAGACGATGGCGACGCCCGCCGAGTCGTAGCCGCGGTATTCCAGCCGCCGCAGCCCGTCGAGCACGATCCCCAGTGCGGGGCGTGCGCCCGCGTATCCCACGATTCCACACATGGCACGCAGCCTAACCCAGTTTCACTCATCATGGGTGCTCGAAAGTCGGGTTATCAATCACGTAATCTGAGCGATCGGGGCTTCGGCGGGTCACCACGGGACGAGCTTCCCGGCCCCCTTCACGGCCAGCCGCGCCAGCCGCGCCAGCCACGCGGGCCACGCCGGCCACGCGGGCCACGCCGGCCACGCGGGCCACGCCGGCCGCGGTTGATCGACACGGGTTCCTTGATATCGCGGTGTCGGAGTGCCCCGGACACCCCCGTTTCACGAATGCCGAGTCGATCAAGCACGGCCGGTGGGGCTGGGCCTCGCACGGGTGGTGGCCGTAGGCTGGCGCAGGTGACGAGCACCGATGTCGACCCGCTGGTGGCCCGGATGCGGCCGTTCGGTACGACGATCTTCGCCGAGATGTCCGCGCTCGCCACGCGGACCGGCGCGGTCAACCTCGGCCAGGGCTTCCCCGACACCGACGGCCCACCGGAGATGCTTGCCGCCGCCGTCGAGGCGCTGCGCGGCGGGCAGAACCAGTACCCGCCCGGCCCGGGGATCCCCGCCCTACGCGCGGCCGTCGCGGCCCATCAACTGCGGTTCCACGACCTGTCGTACGACCCGGACGGCGAGATCGTCATCACCGCCGGCGCGACGGAGGCGGTCGCGGCGAGCATCCTCGCCCTCTGCGAACCGGGCGACGAGGTGGTCTGCTTCGAGCCGTACTACGACTCGTACGCCGCCTCGATCGCACTGGCCGGCGCGGTCCGGCGGCCGGTGACCCTGCGCCCCACGGCCGATGGCCGGTACGCCTTCGACCCGGCGGCGCTCCGCGCGGCGTTCGGGCCACGGACCCGGCTGGTGCTGCTCAACTCACCGCACAACCCGACCGGCAAGGTCTTCACCCCGGCGGAGCTGGCGCTGGTCGCCGAGCTGTGCCAGGAGCACGACACCTACGCGGTCACCGACGAGGTGTACGAGCACCTGGTCTTCACCGACGCGGCGAACCCGCACGTGCCGCTGGCCACCCTGCCCGGGATGCGGGAGCGGACGCTGCGCATCTCGTCGGCGGGCAAGACGTTCTCCTGCACGGGCTGGAAGATCGGCTGGGCGAGCGGCCCGGCGGCGCTGGTCTCGGCGGCGCTGCGGGTGAAGCAGTTCCTCACCTACGTCAACGCGGCCCCGCTGCAACCGGCGGTCGCCGTGGCGCTGGCCCTGCCGGACGACTACTACACAGGCTTCCGGGACAGCCTCCAACAGCGGCGTGACCAGCTCGTCGGTGGTCTCACCGACGCCGGGTTCGAGGTGCTCGACTCGGAGGGGACGTACTTCGTCACCGCCGACATCACCGCCCTGGGCGGCCGGGACGGGGTGGAGTTCTGCCGTTCGCTGCCGGAGCGCTGTGGCGTGGTGGCCGTGCCGACGCAGGTCTTCTACGACGACGTCGAGGCGGGCCGGCGACTTGTCCGCTTCGCCTTCTGCAAGCGCCCGGAGGTGCTGACCGAGGCGGTCAGCCGGCTGCGCGGGCTGCGCGAGCGCCACTGACCGGCGCGGTGCCGTCCGGCGCGGTCAGCCTGTCGCACGGGCCGGGCCGGTGCCGTCCGGCACGGTCACCCGGCCGGGCTGGCGGTGCGGACCAGTTCGGCGATGCGCTCGGCGATCTCGCTGGCGGTCTGTTCGGTGGCGGCCTCGACCATCACCCGGACCAGCGGCTCGGTGCCCGACGGGCGCAGCAGCACCCGGCCGGTCTCGCCCAGCTCGGCCTCGGCCCGCTCGACCTCGGCACGGACAGCGGGTGCGGCGGCGCCGACGGTCCGGTCGCCGACCGGCACGTTGATCAGCACCTGGGGCAGCTTGGTGACCACCGAGGCCAACTCGGCGAGCGACTGGCCGGTGGCGGCCATCCGGGCCATCAGGTGCAGGCCGGTGAGCACCCCGTCGCCGGTGGTGGCGTACGCGGGCATGACGATGTGGCCGCTCTGCTCCCCGCCGAGCGCCAGGCCGGAGGCGCGCAGGGCCTCCAGGACGTACCGGTCGCCGACCTTGGTCTCGATCAGCCGGATGCCCTGCGCGGACATGGCCAGTCGCAGGCCGAGGTTGCTCATCACCGTCGCGACCAGGGTGTCCTGGGTGAGGGTGCCGGCATCCCGCATGGCCAGCGCGAGGATCGCCATCACCTGGTCGCCGTCGACCTCGTCGCCGTCGGCGCTGACCGCCACGATCCGGTCGGCGTCACCGTCGTGGGCGATGCCCAGGTGGGCGCCGTGCTGGACCACTGCCTCGCGCAGCGCCTCGATGTGGTTGGAGCCGCACTCGTCGTTGATGTTCAGGCCGTTCGGCTCGGCGTGGATCGCCACGACCTCCGCGCCGGCTTCCCGGTAGGCGACCGGGGCGACCTCGGCGGCGGCGCCGTTGGCACAGTCGACCACGACCTTGATCCCGTCCAGCCGGTGCGGCACGGCGCCGACCAGGTGCTGGACGTAGTGGTCGGCACCGTCGAGCAGGTCGTGCACCCGGCCGATGCCGGCACCGGTCGGCCGGTCCCAGGCGGTGGTGGCGTTGGCCTCCACCGCGGCCTCGATCTTCATCTCGATCTCGTCGGGCAACTTGTGCCCGCCGGCGGCGAAGAGCTTGATGCCGTTGTCCGGCATCGGGTTGTGCGACGCGGAGAGCACCACGCCGAGGTCGGCCTTGGCTTCGGCGGTGAGGAACGCCACCGCGGGGGTGGGCAGCACGCCGACCCGCACCACGTTGGCACCGGCGCTGGTCAGGCCGGCGACCACGGCGGCCTCCAGCATCTCGCCACTGGCCCGGGTGTCGCGGCCCACGACGGCCAGCGGCGGATGGCTGCGGTCCGTCTCGGCGAGCGTGTGCGCGGCGGCCACCGCGAGCGCCAGCGCCAACTCCGGGGTGAGATCCGCGTTTGCCCGCCCGCGTACGCCGTCCGTGCCGAACAACCGACCCATACCCGCCAACCTCCGTGGTGCGCTGCCGAAGTGGAGAAAGCGAAACGGCCGGCTGCCTCCCCCGAGTCGGGGGGAGGCGAACCGGCCGTCCGTCAGAAGTACAACGCGCTGGAAAAGATCAGCGCTTCGAGTACTGGGGAGCCTTACGGGCCTTCTTGAGGCCGTACTTCTTGCTCTCCTTGACCCGGGCGTCCCGGGTGAGGAAGCCGGCCTTCTTCAGGGCCGGACGGTCATCGGGCTCGTTGACGATCAGCGCGCGGGCGATGCCCAGCCGCAGCGCACCGGCCTGGCCGGTGGTGCCGCCGCCCCGCAGGTTGGCGATGATGTCGAACTGCTCGAGCTTCTCGGCGGTGACCAGCGGGTCCTTGATGAGCTGCTGGTGCACCTTGCTCGGGAAGTACGCCTCGAGGTCCTGGCCGTTGCAGGTGATCTTGCCGGTGCCCGGGACGATACGGACCCGGACGATGGCCTCCTTGCGGCGGCCCACGGTCTGGATCGGCCGGTCACCACGAGGCGCGCGGGCGACTGGCGCGGGCGCCTCGGTGGCCTCAGGGGCCTCAGGGGCTTCCTGGGCAACCTCGGTCTCGGTGGTGATGTCGGTCATGCTGCTTCCTTCGCCCGCGCTCACTGCGCGATCTGCTTGATCTCGAACGGCACCGGCTGCTGCGCGAGGTGCGGGTGCTCGGCACCGGCGTACACCTTCAGCTTCTTGATCAGCTGACGGCCGAGCTTGTTGTGCGGGAGCATCCCCTTCACAGCCAGCTCGATGGCCCGCTCGGGGCGCTTGGTCAGCAGCTCGTCGTAGCCGATCTGCTTCAGACCACCCGGGTAACCGGAGTGGCGGTAAGCAACCTTGGTCTGGCGCTTGTTGCCGGTCAACGCAACCTTGCCCGCGTTCACGATGACGACAAAGTCGCCCGTGTCGACGTGCGGCGCGAAAGTCGGCTTGTGCTTACCACGCAGCAACGTGGCGGCGTGGGTGGCCAGGCGGCCCAGCACGACATCAGAGGCGTCGATGACGTGCCACTGACGCTCGATCTCACCCGGCTTCGGGCTGTACGTACGCACAGGTCTACCTTGTCTCGTCGTCGGTCTGGGGTCGCGCGCCGAGGTGACCAGATCTTGCAGGCCGGACCAGCGCGCACGAACGACCAAGCGTACCTGATAGGGCACGCCTCTGGATGTCGTACAACAGCAGGCAACGATACCCGGCGCGGTGTCCGCAGGTCAAAACGGGGGTGCGGTGCCGCCCGGCGACCCGCCGACCGTGGCCCAGCTCACACGGCGAGCCGGTCGGCACCCGGACGACGGTAGACGACCCAGGTGACCGCGAAGCACAGCGCGTACCAGCCGATGAAGGCCACGTAGGCGGCGTCGGCGTTGCCGGAGCCGAGGAACGACTGGCGGAACGCGATGTTGACGAGCACCCCACCGGAGGCGCCGATCGCACCCGCGATGCCGATCAACGCGCTGGTCATCCGCCGCGCCCAACGAGCGGCATCCTCCGGATCGCGCCGGCCGTCGGCCACCGACTCCGCCGCCCGGGCCCGGAAGATCGCCGGGATCATCTTGTAGGTGGAGCCGTTGCCGATGCCGGAGAAGACGAAGAGGGCGAGGAACCCGGCCAGGTAGAGCCCGAAGGACTGCTCCCGGGCCGCGTACAGGACGGTGCCCGCGCCGGCGGCCATCGCCACGAAGTTCCAGAAGGTCACCTGGGAGCCGCCCAGCCGGTCGGCGAGGTGCCCGCCCAGCGGCCGGATCAGCGAGCCGATCAGCGGACCGAGGAAGGTCAGCCAGGCGGCGTCGACCGGGGTGGGGAACCGCTCGGCGAACTGGAGCTGGAGCACCTGACCGAAGGCGAACCCGAACCCGATGAACGAGCCGAAGGTGCCGATGTAGAGCAGCGACATGACCCAGGTGTGCGGGTCGCGGGCCGCCTCGCGCAGCGCGCCCGGCTCGTTGCGCGCCCCGGGCACGGTGTCCAACCAGCGGGTCGCGGCCAGCGCGGCCAGCACGATCAGCGGCAGGTAGACCGCCGGGACCAACCGGGGGTACGCGGCGCCGGCGGTGGCGAGGACCGCCAGCCCGACCAACTGCACGGCGGGTACGCCGAGATTGCCACCCCCGGCGTTGAGCCCGAGGGCCCGACCCTTGAGCCGCTGGGGGTAGAACAGGTTGATGTTCGCCATCGAGGAGGCGAAGTTGCCGCCGCCGACGCCGGTGAGGCAGGCGAGCACCATCAGGGTGGTGTAGGACACCCCGGGCTCCAGCAACACCGTCATCGGCACCGTGGGCACCAGCAGCAACAGGGCGCTGATGGTCGTCCAACGCCGTCCGCCGAAACGGGCCACCGCCAGCGTGTAGGGCAGCCGCAGCACCGCCCCCAGTGCCGCCGGGACGGCGGTGAGCAGGAACTTCCCGGCCGGGTCGATGCCGTACGCGGGGCCGAGGAAGAGCACTGTCACCGACCAGAGGCTCCACACCGAGAAGCCGACGTGCTCGGCGAAGATCGAGACCCAGAGGTTGCGCCGGGCGATCGACGCGCCAGTGGTCTGCCAGAACTCGGGGTCCTCGGGACGCCAGTCGTCGAGCCGCCGCCCGCGCGCGGTGGCGGCCGGTGGCGCGGCGGTGACTGCGGTGCTGGTGAGCGTGCTCACGGCGGCTCCTTCTCGTCGATGTGACGAGGAGAAACGCTAGGAACGCCTGATTACCTGGCAGTGCCCGTCCTGGGTCGGCCCGGAAACGGGGACCGCACCACGGGCCGGTGGCGATCGTGAGCGTGGGCCGCCCGGGCCCGGTCAGAGCTGTTGGAGGATGCGCAGCGCGCGGCCGACCCGGAGCATGGTGTCGGTGTCGGCGACGTCCACGCAGTCGGTGAACCACTTCTTCATCGGCGAGGAGATGCGGTCGGGCATCACCACGTACCGGCCCATCGCCACGGCGAGCGGCGAGTCGCGCAGCAGCGACTCCTCGACCACCTCGACGACGATCACGATGGGCACGTCTGTGGAGTTGTAGACGTCCGAGCTGATCACGAGGCCGAGGCGTTCCCGGGCGCCCTCGATGCGCCAGACCTCTCCCCTACGCAGCACGCGGTCGTCCGCCGGAGAGCAGGTCGTTGACCATGCCCACCTCGCGGGCGTCGGCGAGAGCGGCGGACTCCAGGTCCAGACCGGCGCGACCCACGGCGGCGGCGTGCGCGGTGAAGACCTCGCGCAGCGCCTTCTCGCGGGCGGCCTGGTCCATCCAGGCGGAGAGCGACAGCCCCTCACGCTTGGCGAACCGCCGCGCCTCCTCGATCGTCTCGTCGGTAAACGACAGAGTCACCTTGGCAGTCATGCCGCTGAGACTACCCAGCGGTATGACTGCCAGTCATCCCCACGCTCACGGACTCGGCCACCGGTGTCCAAACGCCCATTTCGGCAGCTCACTGGGCCCGGCCACCGAACACCGCGAAGCGCCACTCCTTGAAGTAACAGTCGACGTCGACCAGACCGGCCTCGGCGAGCCACCGGCACTGGTCGGTGACGGTCGCCGGCAGGTCGTGCCGCATCCGCCCCCGGGAACCGGCGATCTCCTCGGGGGACGCGCCAAGCTCGGCGATGCGCTCCATCCACACCTCGTCGTAGCGCCGTTCCAGCTCCGGGGTCGGCCCGGCGACCTGCTCGGCGTTGACGAACACCCCGCCCGGCGCCAGCGCGGCGGCGGCCCGCCGGTAGAGCGCCTGCTTGCCGGCGTCGTCCAGGTGGTGGATCGCCAGCGCGCTGACCACCGCGTCGTACCGGCCCGGCGGCAGCTCGCCGGACAGGTCGGCCAGCACGGACCGGTGCGGCACGTCCCGGTCGCGCAGTTGCTCGGTGGCGCGCGCGAGCATCGCCGGCGCTCCGTCCACAAGGGTCAGCCGAACTCCGGGCACCGCCGCGGCAAGCAGCAGCGACAGCAGGCCGGTGCCGGCGCCCAGATCCAACACCTCCGGGGTACGCCCGGCGGCGAGCGCGGCGCGCAGCGGTGGGGCGGCCACCTGGACCGCGGTGCCGTAGAAGGCGTCGAAGCAGGGGATCAGTCGCCGACGCTCCTCGTCGTAGGTGCCGGCCACGGCGTCGAAGACGTCCACCACACTCATTACCGCCTCCTAGATATTGGGACAGATTTCCCACATTATAGGCAGCAGGCAGTGCGGAGCGCTACTGCGCAGCAGCTGGGCCGCCGCGCCGACCGCCGACGCGACGACGCCACCTACCGTCCACGCCCACTGCCCCCGTGCGGTGTGAGCCCCACTTGACAGGACCGAAACAGAAGGGACCCGGACTGGAAACCGCCTGGCGGCACGCTTTGCCGACATGACAGACGGTGCACGTTCGGCAACTCGATCGGGGTCCGCACCCCGGCAGGTGGCGACGCACTGTCCGTACTGCGCGCTTCAGTGCGGGATGGTGCTACGCGAGGACGACAACGGGGTGACGGTCCACCCCCGTCAGTTCCCCACCAATCGCGGCGGGCTCTGCCAGAAGGGCTGGACCTCCGCCGAGTTGCTCGACCACCCGGAGCGGCTGACCACCCCCCTGGTGCGCGACCCCGCCAGCGGTGCGCTGCGCCCGGCAAGCTGGGACGTCGCCCTCGACCGGGTCGTGGCGGGCATCCGCGCCGTCCAGGACTCGGCCGGACGGGACGCGGTCGCCGTCTTCGGCGGCGGCGGCCTGACCAACGAGAAGGCGTACGCGTTGGGGAAGTTCGCCCGGATCGGGCTCCGCACCCGGCACATCGACTACAACGGACGGTTCTGCATGTCCTCGGCGGCAGCCGCCGGGATGCGCGCCTTCGGCATCGACCGAGGGCTGCCGTTCCCGCTCTCCGACCTGGGCCGGGCCGACACGCTGCTGCTGGTCGGCGCCAACCCGGCGGAGACCATGCCGCCGCTGGTGCGCTGGCTCACCGAGCAGCGCGGCAACGGGGGGCAACTGATCGTCGTCGACCCCCGGGTCACCGCCACCGCCCGCCAGGCCGACCTGCACCTGCAACCCCTGCCCGGCACCGATCTCGCGGTGGCCAACGCGCTGCTGCACATCGCGCTCACCGAGGGTTGGGTCGACCGGGAGTACGTGGCCGAACGCACCTCCGGGTTCGAGGCGGTCCGCCGCAGCGTCGCCGCCTGGTGGCCGGCCCGCGCGGAACAACTCACCGGAGTGCCGGTGGCCGACCTGGAGGCGACCGCCCGCGCGTTGGGCACCGGCGGTCGAGTGATCATCCTGACCGCCCGTGGTGCCGAGCAGCACGCCAAGGGCGTGGACACGGTCAGCGCGTACGTCAATCTCGCCCTCGCCCTGGGTCTGCCCGGCCGCGACGGTTCGGGGTACGGCTGCCTCACCGGCCAGGGCAACGGTCAGGGTGGGCGGGAGCACGGGCAGAAGGCCGACCAACTCCCCGGCTACCGGAAGATCGACGACCCGGTGGCCCGCGAGCACGTGGCGGGCGTCTGGGGGGTGCCGGCCGACGAGTTGCCCGGCCCGGGTGTGCCGGCCTACCAACTCCTCGACTCGCTCGGCACACCGGCGGGTCCCCGGGCGTTGCTGGTGTTCGGCTCGAACCCGGTGATCTCCGCCCCGCGAGCGGCACGGATCGAGGGCCGGCTGCGCGACCTCGACCTGCTGGTCGTCGCCGACCTGTTGCTCTCCGAAACGGCCGCGCTCGCGGACGTGGTGCTGCCCACCGCGCAGTGGGCCGAGGAGGACGGCACAATGACCAACCTGGAAGGTCGGGTGCTGCGCCGGCGCGCGCTCCGCCCGCCCCCGCCGGACGTCCGGACCGACCTGGCCATCATCTCCGACCTCGCGACCCGACTGGCGACCGCCGAGGCAACGGACACCGACGTCGCGGCGGCGCGGTTCCCGGCCGACCCGGCCGTCGTCTTCGCCGAGTTGCGCCGCGCCTCGGCCGGCGGGGCCGCCGACTACGCCGGCATCAACTGGGCCCGGATCGACGCCGACGACGGCGTCTACTGGCCCTGCCCGACCGAGGACGGGCCGGACACGCCACGGCTCTTCGCCGACCGGTTCGCCACCCCGGACGGCCGAGCCCGGTTCCACCCCGTCGACCACCGGCCCGCGGCCGAGGAGGTCAGCGCGGCGTACCCACTGCACTTCACCACCGGCCGTGTGTTGGCGCAGTACCAGTCCGGCACCCAGACCCGCCGGGTGGCCGCGCTGCGCCGCGCCGCCGGTGAGGCATTCGTCGAGCTGCACCCCGACCTGGCCGCCCGGCTGGGCGTCGACGACGGAGACCCGGTGCGGGTCACCTCGCGCCGAGGAGAGTTGTGCGCACCGGCCCGACTCAGCGCCGGGATCCGACCGGACACGGTGTTCGCCCCGTTCCACTACGCGGGGGCCGGGCGAGCCAACTCGGTGACGAACGACGCGGTCGACCCGATCTCCGGGATGCCCGAGTTCAAGATCTGCGCGGTCCGGGTGGAGAAGGCATGACCGCCCGGGTGGTGATCGTCGGCAACGGGATGGCGGGTGCCCGCCTCGCCGGAGAGCTGCACGCCCGGGAGGGCGACCGGAAGGTCACAGTGCTCGGGGCGGAGCCGCACCGGGCGTACAACCGGATCATGCTCTCCACCCTGCTGGCCGGCCGGGTCGACGAGCCGGACGTGGAGCTGACCGAGGCCGCCGGGCACGGCATCGACCTGCGCACCGGCGTGCCGGTGACCACTGTCGACAGGGCCGCCCGGGAGGTCCACACCGCCGACGGCGAACGCATCGGCTACGACCACCTGGTGCTGGCCACCGGGGCGCGGGCGGTGGTGCCGCCACTGCCCGGCCTCGACCCGGCCAACCTGCCGGAGCGGGTGGTGCCGTTCCGGACCCTGGACGACTGCCGACGGATCCTCGCCGCGGCGGACGGCGCGCGCAGCGCGCTGGTGCTCGGCGGCGGCCTGCTCGGGTTGGAGGCCGCCCGCGGCCTGGCCACCCGCGGGTTGACCACGACAGTGGTGCACCCCCGTGGGCACCTGATGGAACGGCAGCTCGACCCGGCGGCCGGTGCGGTGCTCGCCGGCACGCTCGCCGGTCTCGGCGTCGACATCCACCTGGCGGTGCCGGCGATCGGCGTGGCCGCGGACGCCACTGGCGTACGCCTCGACCTGGCCGACGGTCGGACGCTGCACGCCGACCTGCTGGTGCTCTCCTGCGGCGTCCGCCCGGACACCGCCCTGGCGCAGGCGGCCGGGCTGAGCGTCGGCCGTGGCGTGCTCGTGGACGACCGGCTGCGCACCAGCGACCGCTCCATCTCGGCGATCGGCGACTGCGCCGAGCACGACGGCGTGCTCACCGGGCTTGTCGCACCCGCCTGGGCCCAGGCCCGGGTGCTCGCCGACGTGCTCACCGGGACGGACCCGCTGGCCCGCTACCGACCCCGGCCGGTGGTGACCCGGCTCAAGGCCGCCGGGATCGATCTCGCGTCGATGGGTGACGCGGTGGGCGGCGGGCCGGGTGAGGAGCTGACCTTCGCCGACCCGAGCCGGGGCACGTACGCCCGGTTGCGGATCCACGACGAGCGGCTGGTCGGCGCGATCCTGCTCGGCGACAACCCGGCCGTCGGCACGGTGATCCAACTCTTCGACCGCGGCCACCCGGTGCCGACCGACCGGCGGGCACTCCTGCTGGGCCGGGCACTCGGCACTGTTGGCGCGACACCGGCCGCGTCTCCGGCACTGATGCCGGACGGGGCCACGGTCTGTCAGTGCAACTCGGTGAGCAAGGGCGCTCTGGTGCGCAGTTGGCGCTCCGGGGCCCGAACTGTCGACGCGGTGGTGGCCGCGACCCGGGCCGGCACCGGATGCGGCGGTTGCCGCGACGCGGTGGGCGGCATCGTCGACTGGCTCAGCCAAGCGGAATCGGTGGAGGTGACGCGATGAACGACGGCGAACTGGTCGTCATCGGCAACGGCATGGTCGGGCAGCGTTTCGTCGACGCGCTGCGCGCCCGCGACCCGCACGGGCGCTGGCGGGTGACAGTGCTGGCCGAGGAGGGGCGTCCGGCGTACGACCGGGTGCGACTCTCGGCGTACTTCGACGGGGTGAGCGAGGACGAGCTCAACGTGCACACCCCGCACGAGGGGGTGCGGCTGCGCCTCGGTGAGCCGGTCACCGCCCTCGACCGGGAGCGGCGGGTGGTGACCACCGCCGTGGGCGAGTACCACTACGACGCGCTGGTGCTGGCCACCGGGTCGTACCCGTTCGTGCCGCCGGTGCCCGGGGCCGACCTGCCCGGGGTCTTCGTCTACCGGACCCTTGACGATTTGGCGGCGATCCGGGAGTACGCGCGGGGCCGGCGGGTCGGCGCGGTGATCGGCGGTGGGCTGCTCGGTCTGGAGGCGGCGAACGCCCTGCGGCTGCTCGGTCTGAGCACCGACGTGGTCGAGTTCGCGCCCCGGTTGATGCCCGTGCAGGTGGACCAGGCCGGCGGTGCGATGCTCCGCCGCTACGTCGACGACCTGGGCGTGCGAACCCATCTCGGAGTGGCCACCACGGCGATCCGGCCCGGCCCGGACGGCGCGGTCGCCGCCCTGGAACTCTCCGACGGCAGCGCGGTCGAGGCCGAGTTGGTGGTGGTGGCCGCCGGTATCCGGCCACGCGACGAGCTGGCCCGGACGTCCGGTCTGCCGGTGGGTCCGCGCGGTGGGGTGCTCGTCGACGAGACGTGCCGCAGCGCCGACGAGCGGATCTGGGCGGTCGGTGAGTGCGCGGCTGTCGACGGCACCTGCCACGGCCTGGTCGCGCCGGGGTACGCGACGGCCGAGGTGGTGGCCGACCGGCTGGTCGGTGGGGCGGCGACCTTCCCGGGCGCGGACACCGCCACCAAGCTCAAGCTGCTCGGCGTCGACGTGGCCTCGTTCGGTGACGCCCACGGCACGACCCCGGGCTGCCTGGACGTCACGTTCACCGACCCGGCCACCCGGGTCTACGCGAAGCTGGTCCTCTCCGACGACGCGCACACACTGCTCGGTGGGGTGCTGGTCGGCGACGCCAGCGCGTACCCGACGCTGCGGGCCAGCGTGGGCGGCCCGCTGCCGGCGGCTCCACTGGCGTTGCTCGCCCCCGACGGCGGTGGAGCGGACGCCGGCGCGTTGCCCGCCACCGCCCAGGTCTGCTCCTGCAACGCGGTGACCCGTGGCGACGTGGACGCCGCCATCGCCGACGGTTGCGCCGACGTGCCGGCGTTGAAGGCGTGCACCAGGGCCGGCACCAGTTGCGGCTCCTGCGTGCCGATGCTCAAGCAACTGCTGGACGCGGCCGGGGTGGTGCAGTCCAGTGCGCTCTGCGAGCACTTCGACGTCAGCCGGCGGGAGCTGTTCGAGATCGTCCGCGTACGCGGCATCCGCACCTTCTCCCAGCTCATCGCCGAGCACGGGCGGGGACGCGGCTGCGACATCTGCAAGCCGGTGGTGGCGTCGATCCTGGCGTCACTGGGCAGCGGGCACGTGCTCGACGGTGAGCAGGCGTCGTTGCAGGACACCAACGACCACTTCCTGGCCAACCTGCAACGCGACGGCAGCTACTCGGTGGTGCCCCGGATCCCGGGCGGCGAGATCACCCCGGAGAAGCTGATCGTCATCGGCGAGGTCGCCCGGGACTTCCAGCTCTACACGAAGATCACCGGCGGGCAGCGGATCGACCTGTTCGGTGCCCGGGTGGAACAGTTGCCGCAGATCTGGCGACGCCTGGTGGACGCCGGTTTCGAGTCCGGCCACGCGTACGGCAAGGCGCTGCGCACCGTGAAGTCCTGCGTGGGCGAGACCTGGTGCCGCTACGGCGTACAGGACTCGGTGGGGCTGGCCATCGCGTTGGAGCTGCGCTATCGGGGGCTGCGCGCCCCACACAAGCTCAAGTCCGCCGTCTCCGGTTGCGCCCGCGAGTGCGCCGAGGCACGCAGCAAGGACTTCGGCATCATCGCCACCGAGACCGGCTGGAATCTCTACGTCGGTGGCAACGGCGGCTTCCGGCCCCGGCACGCCGACCTGTTCGCCACTGATTTGTCGACAGAAACCCTGATCACGCTGATCGACAGGTTCCTGATCTACTACATCCGCACCGCCGACCGGCTGCAACGCACCGCCGGCTGGATCGAGGCGATGGACGGCGGCCTGGACCACCTGCGCGCCGTGATCGTGGACGACTCGCTGGGGCTCTGCGCCGAGCTGGACGCGGCGATGGCCCGGCACGTGGCGACGTACTCCGACGAGTGGCGCGACGTGCTCGACGACCCGGATCGGCTGCGCCGCTACACCTCCTTCGTCAACGCTCCCGACGTGCCCGACCCGTCGATCACCTTCGGCCGGGAACGCGGCCAGCCGGTGCCCGTACGCGACCACTCCCCGACCGGATCCGAGCCGACCGACGGGCACCGTCGGCAACCGGTCACCCTCGGCCTACCGGAGGTACGGCGATGACCCAGACCATCACGCTGACCTGGACCCCCGTCTGTCTCCTCGACCGGTTGGACCCGGACCGGGGCGTCGCCGCCCTGGTCGACGGGGTGCAGGTCGCCCTCTTCCGGACCGCGGACGGGCTGTTCGCTATCGACAACCGCGACCCGGTCTCCGGGGCGTACGTGCTGTCCCGGGGCATCGTCGGCAGCCGTGGCGGGGTGCCGACGGTCGCCTCACCGCTGCACAAGCAGGTGTACGACCTGCGCGGCGGGGACTGTCTCGACCTGCCGGGGGTGACGGTGCGGCGGCACGACGTGCGCTGCCGCGACGGGCTGGTCGAGGTGCGGCTGCGACAGGAGGGTTGATGCGCGAAGAACTGGCGGGCTTCACCATCGGGGTGACCGCCGACCGGCGGCGCGACGAGTTGGCGGCGCTGCTCGAACGGCGGGGTGCGCGGGTGGTGCTCGCTCCGGCATTGCGGATCGTGCCGCTGTCCGACGACACGGAGCTGCGCGAGGCGACCCGCGCCTGCCTCGACCAACCGCCGGACATCCTGATGGCCAACACCGGCATCGGCATGCGCGGCTGGCTGGAGGCGGCCGAGGGCTGGGGGCTGGCGGAGCCGCTGCGTTCGGTGCTGACCAACTCGTACGTGGTGGCCCGCGGCCCGAAGGCGCGCGGCGCGATTCGTGCGGCCGGACTGCACGACCAGTGGTCACCGGCCTCGGAGAGCTGCGACGAGGTCGTCGACCACCTGCGCCGACGCGGCGTGGCCGGGCAGGTGATCGCCATGCAGCTGCACGGTGAGCGGCAGCCCGACTGCACTCTCGCACTGGAGGCGGCCGGCGCCACGGTGATCGAGGTGCCGGTCTACCGGTGGGCCCCGCCGACCGACCCGGCGCCGCTGCACCGGTTGATCGACCTGATCACCGGCCGGTTGGTGGACGCGGTGACGTTCACCTCGGCGCCCGCGGTCGAGGCACTCCTGCGCGCGTCCGGGGACCGTACCGACGCGGTGTTGTCCGCGTTCCGCGGTGACGTCCTGGCCAGTTGCGTCGGCGCGGTGACCGCCGAGCCGTTGCTGCGCTACGGGGTGCCGGTGAGCGCGCCGGGCCGGGCCCGACTGGGGGCTCTGGTGCGGACCATCGTCGACGAGCTGCCCCGCCGGACCGTGACGTTCAAGGCCGGCGGTCACCTGCTCACGCTGCGCGGGCACGCCGCGGTGATCGACGGCGAGTTGCGGCCGCTCGCCCCCGCCCCGATGGCGGTGCTGCGGGCGCTGGCCCAGTCCCCCGGCCGGGTGCTGTCCCGCACGGCGCTGCTGCGGACGCTGCCCCGGGGCGCGGACGAGCATGCCGTGGAGATGGCGGTGGCCCGCCTCCGGGCTGGCCTGCGCGCGCCGCGCGTGGTGCAGACGATCGTCAAGCGCGGCTACCGGCTACGCGTCGACTAGGGCGTCACGGCCGGCCGGTGGGTGCCGGCCGTGACACCACGCATCAGCCGACCGGCGTGGGGAAGCCCCGTCCGTGCTCCGCCTGGAGGCGCAGCATGGCGTGCTCGACGACAGTCACCAACACCTGCTTGACCGAGTCCCGGTGCCGGGCGTCGGTCATCACCAGCGGCACCTGCGGCGAGATGGCCAACGCCTCGCGGACCTCCTCCAGCTCGTACTGGGGAGCACCGTCGAACCGGTTCAGCGCCACCACGTACGGCAGGTTGCGGTTCTCGAAGTAGTCGAGCGGGGCGAACGCGTCGGTGATCCGGCGCGTGTCCACCAGGACGGCGGCACCCACCGCACCTCGGATGATCTCGTCCCACATGAACCAGAACCGGGTCTGACCGGGTGTACCGAAGAGGTACAGGATCAGGTCCTGGGCCATCGTGATCCGGCCGAAGTCCATGGCGACCGTTGTGGTCTCCTTGCCCGGCACCTTGGACGGGTCGTCGATGCCGACACCCGCCGCGGTCATCAACGCCTCGGTGGTCAGCGGTGTGATCTCGGAGATCGCCCCGACCAGTGTCGTCTTGCCGACGCCGAAACCGCCCGCGACGACGATCTTCGCGGAGACGATTCCCCGGCCTGGCCGCCCCCCAGCGGGGTCATAGCCTGCGAAGTCCACTTAGCACCCTTCCAAGCAGTTCCATCCGCTCCTCGAACCCCTCGGCGGGAGCAGCAGTGTGTAACGTCAGCAGGCTCTCGGCCACCATGTCGGCGACCAACACCCGGGCGACGCCCAGCGGCATCCGGGTATACGCGGCGATCTCCGCCAGCGACTGTGCTCGGCCCTCACAGACCGTGGCGATGCGGTGCTTGTCATGCCCGGCGAAACGGGACTCGGCAACCTGGGTGGGGGACGCGGTGAGGACTGCCTCCAGGGCGATGTCCTGCCGAGGCTCGGTACGACCTCGGGTGACCGCGTACGGACGCACCAGCGCGCCACGCGGGTCAGCGCGCCGTTGGTCCATCCCCGATCACCTCCTCGTCCCCCGCGGAGCCGGTGTGTGCCGCCTCCCGTTTCCTGACTCGGCGCGCGGCCGAGCGCCGTCTTCTCGGTGCTACGAGCGCACCGCGTCGCGCGGCAGCGGCACCAGCGCGGCACCCACCCGCTCGACCAGCAGCGCCATCTCGTAACCCACCTGGCCCACGTCGCAGCTGCGCGCGGCCAGCACGGCCATCGACGACCCGTCACTGATCGACATCAGGAAGAGGTACCCGCTGTCCATCTCGATGACTGTCTGCAACACCCCGCCCGCGCTGAACATCCGGGCAGCGCCCTCGGTCAGGCTCACCACGCCGGAGGTGATCGCGGCGAGCTGGTCGGCCCGGTCCGCCGGCAGATCCCGGGAGGACGCGAGCAGCAGCCCGTCGGCGGACACCGCCACCACGTGGGCGATGCCCGCCACGCTGTCGGCGAAGTTGGTGAGCAGCCAACCCATGTCCTGCATGGCAGCTGGCCTGTTCATCGGCTCTCCTTGGTCGAGGTGCTGTTCAGGTCCGTTCCGGCCGTCCGACCACGTTGTACACCGCGGTGGTAGGCCGACAACAGACCGCGTACTTCATCGGGGGTCCGCCGGCTGCGGTCCCGGCCGCTCTTCGGTTCGATGCCACCCGGCACGAGCTGCGCCTGCGGCACCCGCTTGGGCAACCCGGAGCGGGTGGTCCCGGCGGGAGCCGGCTCGGCGGCCCGGCTGGCCCGGGACCAGCCCTCGTCCGCCGCGGTCCGCCAGGCATCCGGGTCCACGGGTGGCACGGTGGGAGCGGCGGGAGCGGCCGGCGTCGGCCGGGCGGCCGGCGGCGGCGCGTACGACGGCGGTGTGCCGAGCCCGCCGGTGGTCGCGCTGTCCCGGCCCCCGGTGCCCGGCGTGGTGGTGCCGTCGGTGTGGGAGCTGCCCGGTGTGCGGGTCGGCAGGGGCGGTCGGGCCGGTGCCGTGGGCGGCGCGGACGCGGCACTCGGCCGCCCGCCGCTGCCCGTGCGCAGGCCGGCGTCGGCCGGAGCGGCGGGTGCTGGCGGCTCGTCGAAGGTGGGCCGGGTGAAGATCGCGGTGGCGTCGTCGCCGTGCGACCGGAACCAGACCGCCTCCATCTCCCGGAAGATCGGCGCCTCGGCCGGGAAGTCCGGCCGGTTGGTGACCGGTGCGGCGGGCACCGACGGCGCTGGCGGCGGTGCCACAGCGCCGGCGCCGGCGACCGGGCCGACCGGCAGACCGGGGGCGCCGCGGCCGTCCGCGGCCTCCGCGGTCGAGCCGCGCCGGGGCAGCGGATCGATGGTCGGGTACGCCACTGTCGGGCCACCCGCCGAGGCACCCGCGTTGGTGCCGTACGCGGGCCGCGCCGGCGGGAGCGGGGCGGCCGGAGTCGGGGCGGCCGGTGCCGGCGAGCGGGTGGCGCCGAAGCCACCAGCCTGTACGGCAGGGGTGGTGTCCCGCGAGTCCAGCGGGGACTGCCACTGGGCGGGAGCCGGCGTGTTGGTGCGCCACTGGTCGGGCAGGGTCGCCGCCGCGGTCGCGGCACCGGCGAACTGCTCGCTGTGATCGGCCGGGGTGAGCGGCGTCTGCTCCACGGCCATCGGCTGACGCGGCCGGGTGAGCACCTGGTCACGGCCCCGGCTGCTGGGCAGCACCACTGTGGTGGCGGGCAACGTCACCTGGGCGACGGTGCCGCCCTCGACGTTGCGACGCAGCTCCACCCGGATGCCGTAGCGGGAGGCGAGCCGACTGACCACGGCCAGACCCATCAGCCGGAACGCGGCGACGTCGACGCTCGGCGGGGCCGCCAGCCGGCGGTTGAGCGAGTCGAGTTGCTCGTCGGTGAGGCCCAGCCCACGGTCCTCGATCTGGATCAGGACGTAGTCGCGGATCCGGCGACCGTCGGCGACCACAGTGGTGTTCGGCGGTGAGAACCGGGTGGCGTTGTCGAGCAGTTCGGCGACGAGGCGTACCACGTCGTTGACGGCGTGCGCGGCGACCGAGATGTCGGTGTCCACGGTCCCGAACTCGATGCGGTTGTAGAGCTCCACCTCGGACTGGGCGGCGCGCAGCACGTCCACGACGAGCGCGTCGTCGCGGCGCGGCACGGCGGAGTCGGCGCCGGCCAGGACCAGCAGGTTCTCGTCGTTGCGGCGCATTCGGGTGGCCAGGTGGTCAAGCTCGAAGAGCTGCGCGAGCCGCTTCGGGTCCTCCTCGCCGCGCTCGATCGCGTCCAGCTCGCCGATCATCCGGTCGACCAGGGTCTGACTACGACGTGCCAGGTTGAGGAACATCGCCGAGACGCTGGTACGCAACGCGGCCTGTTCGGCGGCGACCCGCACCGCCTCGCGGTGGACGACGTTGAAGGCCAACGCCACCTGGCCGACCTCGTCGCGGTTGTTGAGTTGGATCGGGTCCCGCACCTGGCGGACGATCTCCTCCACCCCGCCGTCGCCCACGCTGCCCATGGTCTGCAACCGCCGCACCGCGTCGGGCAGGTCGTGGTTGGCCACCGAGAGGGCACCCTCCCGAAGCCGGCGCAGCGAGTGGTTGAGCGAGCGGGCCAGCACCACGGCCAGCGACACGGCGATGATCAGGGTCAGCAGCACCAGAACCGACTCGATCACGGCCTGTCGGATGACATCCGAGCGGGCCTGGTCTGCCTGATCGAGCAGTCGGTCCTGTAGTTGGATCTCGGCCCAGCGCATCAGGTCGTTCACGGCGCCGATGGCGGCGGTGGCGTCCTGCGCGGTGACCAGCGGGCGCTGCCCAACCGATCGGGTGATGTCGTTGGCGACCCGGTCGGCCAGGCCGACCGCGTCACCGGAGACGGTGCTGTCGACAAGCGCGCGCTGGACCGGGTCGGCGGCCAGGGAGAAGGCGACGAGGGCCTCCTGCTGACTGGTCAGCGTGGCCACGAAGGAGGAGAACTGCTCCGAGTCGAGTTGGCCGGCCGTCAGCGCGGTGAAGGCGACCGCCTCCTCCTCGGCGACGGAGGCCTTGGCGCGGGCGAACGCGGAGACCGCGCGGCGGCTGTCCGACAGGCTCTCGTCGCCGGGCAGCTGGGCCAGGCCGTCGCCGTAGGCGACCAGGTCGGTGAGGATGACGCCGTAGCGGAGCACCGCCTCGGCGACCGCCATCTGCCGGCGGTCCAGCACCTTCTGCCGGGTGCCGTCCAGAGTGGCGAGGTGGTCGTCGATGGTGGCGAGGCGGTCCCGCAGCGCCGTCGGCACCTCGCCGATCCGGCCCCGCTCGGCGCGGTACTCGTCCACCTTCTGCTGCGTCTGGCGGACCCGCAGGTTGTACGCGTCGGCCGGCTGCTGCGGGGTGGCCAGGTAGGCCGCCGCGGCCATCCGCTCGGCCTGGAGGTCCTGGGTGAGTGCGCTGACGTCGATGGAGAGGGCCGTCAGCGACCGGGCTCGGGTGGCGTCGAAGGCGCCCTCGCCAACGGCGATCAGCCGGACCGTGGCCAGCGCGATCACCGCCGCCACCGGGACGACCAGGATCAACGCCAGCTTGGACCGGATCCGGGCGTCGCGCAGTCTCGGCATCCGCCGGCGGGCGGGCCGAGCGCTGTCGCCGAGCGCGGGCAGGGTCGTCGGTCCGGTGCTCACGACATCGCCTCCGTCGTTTCTTCCCCACCTGACCCGCCGAGCCATGCCGTAAGCGGAGGGGACCACGCGCGGCACGGCCGCGATTTCATCAGAGAAGATCCTGTTTGGGAAGCCGCAGTGAGGTAGGAAACGGTCGGACGGAGCGCATCCCGTGATCCGGGCAACTGATACCTTCATTTCCGCAAGCCCCTGAACAGGGCATGTAACTCCTGAGTGGTCACGCGTGTATGCAAAGTGAGCTTTTGCAAACATTGCGTTACCCCAGCATGTGGGATGGCCGTCCCGAAAGTGCTGCCGGGGTCCGCGCTTGACCACAGCGCCGGCCATTGGCAAGGTTTTGCAGGCTTCGCGCACACCGTACGGCAGAGGAGATCCCGTCTTCCACTGAGGACGGATTAGCGGCGGTGACCGGGCAGCGCCCGCGCCCGCACCTGGAGGACTGAGTTGAGCCCCATCCGCTCCGCGACCATCGCGGCGCTCGCATCGGCCGTAGTGGCCACCACGCTCACCGGCTGCCAGTTCGGCGGGGCGGAGCAGGACACGAGTCCGATCGTGATCGCTGCCGACCTCGAACTCTCCGGCGCCGCCGCCCCCGTCGGGCGGGCATACCAGCGCGCGCTGGAACTCAAGAGGGACCAGTTGAACTCCTCCGGGGCACTCAACAACCGGAAGATCGTGCTGAAGGTGAAGGACAACCGTTCCGACCCGGCCGAGTCACTTCGCAACATCGTCGACTTAAGCAGCGATTCTCAGGTCAGCGCCATCATCATGGGTGGCTGCAACGAATGCGCGGTCGGTGCGGTTGGAACCATCAACGAGAAGCGGATTCCCACCATTGCGCTCGCCGCTTCCGGCGCCATCGCCCGCCCGGCCGCCGAACGGCGCTTCGTGTTCAAGCTCGGCCCCAACGCCCCGGACAGCGCTGCCGCGCTCACCACGGAACTGCGTCGCAACAACATCCGCAAGGTGGGTGCGCTCTTCAGCGACGACGACTACGGCCGGGAGGGCGCGGCCGCGCTCCGGAGCGAGTTGACCAAGGCCAACATCACGCTTCGCGAGCAGCGGGCCAAGACCACCGACACCGACGTCAGCCAGCAGATCCAACAGCTCACGGCGACCAAGCTCGACGCGCTGGTCTTCTGGACCCCGCCGGAGCAGGCGACGCTGGCCGCCACCAGCGCTCAGCAGACCACCTTCCGCGGGTCCCTCTTCTTCGACGCGGGTGCGGCCGGTGACCTCTTCCTCGGTGCGGCGGCCAGGGCCACCGAGCGGGCCACGCTGATCTTCACCCAGACGATGGTGATCGACGACGTGATCGCGACGACCCCGGCCAAGGCGGCTCGGCGGCAGTGGTTCCAGGACTACACCGCGCGCTACGGCGGATACAACGGGTCCTCGTCCTTCGCGGCGGACGCCATCCAGTTGATCGCCGACGCGGAACTTCGCGCCGGTGGTGAGGCCGGGAAGGTGAACCGTACCGGCATTCGGGACGTGCTCGAAACGTCCCAGATGGACGGCCTGTCGGGCCCGATCCGAATGACGCCGGACAACCACAGCGGTCTGATGCCGCAGGCGCTCACCACGCTTGTGGCCCGCAACGGCCGCTGGCGCCTGGCGGGTTAGCGCTATCCGCATGATCAACAAAACGTTGTTGATTGTGCGGTGACTGGGACGGTCCGACGAGAAAGGGCCGGCCTCCCGATGGGGAGGCCGGCCCGTCACGTTTCTCGGGTGGTCAGCGACTGCTGGTGGTCTCGCGGACCCAGGGCAGCGCGATCCGTTCGGTCAGCACGAGCGCCGAGTAGAGCAGGATGCTCACCAACGCCACCAACATGATCGCCGCCCACGCGGTGGCGGTGTCACCGACGCCCGCGTACTGCGTGATGACGTAGCCGAGGCCACTCTCGCCGGCCTGGAACTCACCGATCACCGCGCCGATCGCGGCCAGTGGCATGGCCACCTTGAGCCCGACGAAGATCTGCGGCAACGCGGCCGGGAAGCGCACCTTGCGGAACGCCTGCCAGCGGGAGGCGTTCCAGGAACGCACCAGCTCGGCCAGGTCGGCCGGCGTGGTGGTGAGCCCGGTCGCGGTGGAGAGCACTATCGGAAAGAAGCAGAGCAGGAACACCATCGTCAGGATCGGTTTCTGACCCCAGCCGAGCGCCACCACCAACAGCGGGCCCAGCGTGATCTTCGGCACCGCGTTCACCGCGACCAACAGTGGGGTGAACATCCGCTCCACCGTTCGGGAGCTGGCCAGCGAGAGTCCGATCAGGATGCCGGCCGCCGCCGACAGCGCGAAGCCGACAAGGATCTCCAGCAGGGTGTCCCAGGTGTGTTCCAGCATCTGTGCGGGCTTGTCGACGAACGCGGTGAGCACGTCGCCAGGCGGTGGCAGAGCCGCGGGATGGACCAGTTCCAGCCGGGCGATCAGCCACCACGCCGCCAGGGCCACCAGGAGGCCGGCCGCGGGCAGCAGCGCCGCCCCGGCCCCGGCGCCGAGACCGGCGCCTCGACCTGCTCGCCCCGCCTCGGGTCCGACACCCACGGGTGGGGATGCCGCCACCGCCGGGTCCACCGACCGGACGTCGGTCATCTTGTCCTCCTCGAAATCCCACGGCCCCGGGGGGCCGACGAGCGACGGGGGTACGCCCCACCGGAAATCGGCGAGACGTACCCCCGGTGACGACCGGACGATCAGGCCTTCGGCGCGAGGCTGAAGTCGATGATCTGCTCGGGGGTGATGTTCTGCTTGAGCGCGCCGGCGCCCTGGAGGATCGCGATGCTCTTGGCGACCCGGCCGCTGTCCAGGGTGCCGATCGCGGTGCCGGTGTTGCCGGACCGGACGTACGCGGCCATCAGCTCCAGCTCGGCGGCGGCGGCGACCGGGTTGGCGGCGTCGACGTTCTTCTTCAGGATCTCGCCGGCCTCCTTGGAGTTGGCCAGGCTGTACTCGAGGCCCTTGAGCAGCGCAGTGGTGAACCGCTTCACCATCTCGGGCTTCTCCTTGGCGATCTTCGAGGAGGTGATCAGCACGTTGCCGTAGAGGTCCTGCATCACGTTGCTGTACGGCAGCATGACGGCCTTCTTCTTGGCCACCGCCTCGATGGTCGGCTGGCCGACGACGAACTGGCCGATGCCGTCCACGGCGCCGGAGGCGAGCGTGCCGATCAGGGCCTGCGCCTCACCGTTGACCCAGGTCACCTTGCTCGCGTCCACGCCGGCCAGCCGGGCGTACGTCGGGAAGAGGTTGCGGACCACCGAGCCGGGGGTGTCGGCGAGCTTCTTGCCCTCCAGGTCCTTCGGCGAGGCGATGTTCTTGCCCTCGACCGAGGCGATGCCGGCCATGGTGCGCTGCTGGATCGCGGCCACCACTGTGAAGTCCTTCGCCTGGCCGTTGCCGACCTGGAGCAGACTGCCGGTGAGGTCGACCGGGCCGAAGGTGGCCTGGCCACCGACGATGGTCTGGATCACGCCGCCGGTGCCCTGACCAGGCTTGATCTCGACGTCGAAGCCGGCGTCCTTGAAGTAGCCCTTCTCCTTCGCCACCCAGGCGTAGGAGTCACGGCCGAAGTTGCCGAAGGAGGTGAGGTAGGTCACCTTCTCCAGCGCCCCGCCCTTGCCGCCCTTGGCGTCAGACGAGTCCGACCCGCTGCTGCAGGCGGAAACGAGAGCGAGGGCAGTGGCCAGCGCGGCCGTAGCGACCGTACGGGTCAGCCTTCTCATCAGTAGCACCATGTCCTTTCCAGCCGGGGCCGACGGGCCGCCGGAGGGGGTTGTCATGACGGGCCGGCGGGAGGGGTGGAGCCGGACGCCGCCGTCGTGGGGGGACTCTTCGCGGGCACAGCGTACGAGAAAGGCACAGTTGCGACGCCAGACGTATCGGGTTGCGGATCGGAAACAACCTCATGACCACCCCGGACGGTTCGATAGGCAGACACGCCGCTAGCCTTTGTCGGATTCCTGACCGACCACTCAGCGGAGGTGCGCCGGAGATGATCCGACTGACCGGGGTGTCCCGTACCTTCGAGGGCCGATCCGGCCGGGTGGAGGCGCTGCGGGGCATCGACCTCGACGTCGCCGAGGGTGAGTTCGTCGCCGTGCTCGGTCGCTCCGGGTGCGGCAAGTCCACACTGCTGCGGTTGATCGCCGGCCTGCTCCCGCTGACCGCCGGTCAGATCACCGTGGCCGGTACGCCGATCTCCCGTCCCCGCCAGGACATCGCCATGCTGTTCCAGAAGCCGGCGCTGCTGCCCTGGCGCACAGTGCTGGACAACGTCCTGCTGCCGGTGGAGATCTTCGGCTGGAGCCGCGCCAAGCACCGCGAGCGGGCCCGGCAACTGCTCGACGTGGCCGGGCTGGCCGGGTTCGAGAAGCGGCTCCCGCACGAGCTCTCCGGCGGCATGCAACAGCGGGTGTCGCTGTGCCGGTCGTTGATCGGTGAGCCCCGGGTGATGCTGATGGACGAGCCGTTCTCCGCGCTGGACGCGCTCACCCGCGAGGAACTCTCCGGCGAACTCCAACGGGTCCACATGGAGAACAAGCCGACGATCGTCTTCGTCACCCACTCGATCGACGAGGCGGTGCTGCTCGCCGACCGGGTGGTCGTGCTGAGTCCCCGCCCCGGCCGGATCCGCAAGGTGGTGGACGTCGCCATCCCCCGACCCCGCACCCTGGGCCGCAACGCCCACCTGGCCGATGTCGCCCGCGTCAGCGCCGACCTGCACGAACTGCTGATGGAACGCGACAAGCCGGCCGCGGCCGGCGCGGAAGGACGATGACCATGCGGGTGTCGGTCTTCACCGAGCCGAACCGAGGCGCCACCTACGACACGCAGCTCCGGTTCGCCCGACTGGTCGAGGCCTGCGGCTACGAGGGCTTCCTCCGCGCCGACCACTACCAGTCGATGGGCGCCGACCCGGGTCTGCCCGGCCCCACGGACGCCTGGCTGACCCTCGCCGCGCTGGCCCGGGAGACCGAGCGGATCAGGCTCGGCACCCTGGTGACGTCGGCAACCTTCCGCCTGCCCGGCCCTCTCGCGATGATGGTCGCGCAGGTCGACCAGATGAGCGGCGGCCGGGTCGACCTGGGCATCGGCGCCGGCTGGTACGAGCGCGAGCACACCTCGTACGGCATTCCGTTCCCGCCGGTCGGCGAACGCTTCGACCGGCTGGCCGAGCAGCTTGAGGTGATCACCGGGCTGTGGCGGACCCCGTCCGGCGAGACCTACAGCTTCAACGGCGACCACTACCGCCTCGTCGACGCGCCGGCCCTGCCCAAGCCGGTGCAGGTGCCCGGACCGCCGATCATCGTCGGCGGGCGCGGCCCCAAGCGCACCCCCGAACTGGCCGCCCGGTACGCCGACGAGTTCAACATGCCGTTCAAGTCCGTGGCCGACACCGCCAAGGCTTTCGACCGGGTGCGTGAGGCGTGCGAGCGCATCGGTCGGACGGAGTCCGGTCGAGCGCCGTTGGTGCTCTCCGCCGGGCTCGTCGTGGCCATCGGACGGACCGACGCAGAGGCCCAGCGGCGGGCCGCGCCTCTGCACGAGAAGAGCGCGCTGCCGCCGGAGGACCCGGTGGTCGGCTCACCCGCGCAGCTCGCGCAGCGCATCGGCGAGTTCGCCGCGATCGGCGCCACCCGCGTACACCTGCGCCTGATCGACTTCGCAGACCTCGACCACCTTGAGCTGATCGCCGCCGAGGTGCTTCCGCAACTGGACGGAGAACGATGACCGACGTGATCGACGGAACCGAACTCGGGCCGGTGGGCCAGGAGATCGTGTTCGAGAACGACAGGGTCCGGGTCTGGCACATCCGGCTTGAGCCGGGTGAGCGGCAGCCGCTGCACCGGCATGATCACCCGTACCTGGTGGTGGCGATCGAGGGCGCGAAGAACGTCGTGCAGACAATCGACGGCACCCGGATCGACGCCGACGAGCCCACCGGCGGAGTGGTCTACCGGGACCCGGGAGCCGTACACATGCTCACCAATGTCGGAGACACGACTTACCTGGCTCGACTGGTCGAACTCAAGTAGACCCGCCGAGCGGCGAGCCGGCACGCCGCGCGGCGTGCCGGTGGCGGTCCGGTGTGCGGGGTGCGTAACGTGCCGGACATGGCCTTTCGGACCTGGGGCAGACTGCTGCTCACGGCGCTCGGGGTGAGCGTGCTGGCCGGAGCCGGCCAGCTCGGCGTCGCGTACGGTTTCGGCATCGTCCGGCTGACCGGCGCCTTCACCGGTACGACAGTCAACCAGTGGCCCGCCCAGCTCGTCTGGGTGGGCTGGTTCGCCGCGAACGCCGCAGTCGTCGGCGCTGTCCTGACCGGACGCCTCGCTCGCAGCGACGCGCCGGCAGCCAGCACCGGCCGGCAGTTGGCGATCGGCGGCGCCGCCGCACTCGGCGCCACGGTCATCGCCCCGCTCTGCATGCAGCCCGCCCGCGCCGCGGAGTTGATCTCCGTTGACCCGGTCTGGGCGGTGGGCATCTGCGCCGTACTCGGCGCGGTGATCGGAGCGGGCGCGGCGACCGCCGTCCTGCTCCGACCCGAGCTGGGCTGGAACATGGCGGCGGTGGCCGGCGCGATCTGGCTGCTGGCGCTGATCTCCGTCCTGCCGTCACTCGGCACGGCCGGGCCGCTGCCGACCGTCCGCCTCGGCGTGCTCGAGCCGAGCTGGCTGGACGACGCCGTCGCGCAACGGCTGGCACTGCTCCTGCTGCCCATCGTGGCGCTGTTGGCCGGGGCCGCGACCGCCGGGCTGGCTCGCTGGCGGGGGCAGGAGCCCCTGATCAGCGGGGCGACCGGGGTGGCCGGTCCGGTGCTCGTGGCGTTCGCCTACCTGACCGCCGGCCCGGGTGACTCCGTGGACCGCTACCAGGTGAATCCGTACTACGGCGCTCTGATCGCGATCCTCGCCGGCGCGCTCGGCGCGGCCGCCGCCGCGTTGCTGCGCTGGCCGTCGCGCGCCCGCACCGCTCAATCCACGGCCATCGAGCCCAGCGACATCCTGGGCGCGCTGCCCACCGGCCCCGCCCTGCCCAACGCCGCGTCGACGAGCCCGGCGAACGACACGGCCACTGCCGACCGGACCGACACGCCGACGCCCGCCGGGTCGTCAGCCGCAGCGCCGCTGTCCGTCGGGTCGCCATCGGTCGGGGAGTTGGCCGCCGCCGCGCCAGGTCCGCGTGCCGCCGGCGGCTCCGATGGTGTACGCACCGTCCCGGCGCACTGGGACTGGCCGGCGACCGCCGCCAGCGGCCAGCACGGTGCGACTCCCGCCGCTCCGGCGGAGCCCGCGAGCTGGCTGACCGATCCGACCGGTGAGTTCACCGCCAGACGGCGGATGCCCTCGTTGGGCCGGGACGATGTCATCTCCCCGGCCGAGACCACGCGCTCGGCCAACCCCGCCACCACCAGCTCGACCAGCACCAGCTCTGTCGGCACCACAGCCGGACGCGCCGATGCCGCCGTTCCGACAGCTGGTCCGGCGGCCGACGAGCCGACCGCGACGAGCACCAGCGTAAGGCCGACCGGCGGGCGCACCGCCGCCCCGACCGGCTCGGAGGGACCCAACGCCGGCACCGACAGCACGAGCACGAGCAGCACGAGCACGGCAGGAGCCGATGCGGGCGTGACGGGCACGAGCAGCACGGGCAGCACGGCAGCAGCCGACGCGAGCATGGCGAGTACGGCAGCAGCCGGCACGGGCGCAACCAGCCCGGGGACGGCCGGTGCGGACAAGGTCGGCACTGGGTCGGCCGGTGCGTACACGGTCGGCACGGAGACAGCCGGCCCGGCCGCCGCCAGCACAAACCCCGCCGTCGCGACCGCCGCCAGCACGGGAACAGCCGGTGCGGACAAGGTCAGCACGGGAACAGCCGGTGCGGACAAGGTCAGCACGGGGACGACCGGCCCGGCCGCCGCCAGCACGGGAACTGCCGGTGGGGACAAGGTCAGCACGGGGACGACCGGCCCGGCCGCCGCCAGCACGGGGACAGCCAGTGGGGACGAGGTCAGCGCGGGCCGCGCCAACCTGGACGGGGCAAGCACGCACGGGGTGAGCACGCACGGGACCAGCACGGACGGGGCGGATGCACCGCTGACGGTCAAGCCCCGCCGGGCCCGCAAGCCGAAGGCCAGCCCGCTCGCCACCACCAACCCGGCGGAGGGTGCGTCGGCATCGGGGTCGACGAGCACCGACGCGACGGCCGCCGGCACCGACGTGCCCGACACCGAGGGTCAGGGCTCCGAGTCCGGCCCGGCCACCGACGCCACCCCGACCTCCACAATCCCCGCGAGCGCAGTGGCCCCGACCACCAGAACCGGTCGGACGAAGACCCCCGTCACCCCGACCCCCATCACCCCGACCCCCACGACCGGCCCAGCGAGAACGCCCACGCCGACCACCACCGCCGGCCCACCGAGGACACCAACCCCCACCACCACCACCACCGCCGGCCCACCGAGAACACCCACGCCGACCACGAGCGCGGGGCCGCCCAAAGCACCCACCCCCACCACCGCCGGCCCACCCAAAGCACCCACCCCCACCACCGCCGGCCCACCCAAAGCACCCACCCCCACCACCGCCGGCCCGCCAAGAACACCCAAACCCGTCACCGGTCCGGCAGGAGCAGCGGCCACCCCGGCCGGTACGAAGGCGGCGGCGGACGATTCGTCGCGTACCCCGGACGGGCCCGGCGTTGCCTCCACGGCGCGGCTGGCCGACTCGGCCAGCGAATCTGCGGCCGCCGGGGCTGGCGAGACGAAGAGCGCGCGGCCCACCACCGAGGACGATCACACCGGCGGGCTTTTCGGGGTCACCGCCGCCAGCGACCCGGACGCGGTCCGGTGGACGCCCGCACCGTCGGCCTGGCCGGTCACCCCGGCTTGGACGGTCCCACCGCAGGCATCCGAGCCGGGGGCGACGGCGTCGGAGCCGCCGACCGGACCGGACGAGTCAACCGGGCAGACGCCGAGGGCCCGGCACCGGGTGCCGCTGCCGGACCTGAGCCGGGTTGCCACCTGGAACGCGTTCGACACCTCTCGCCGCAGCGAGCCGACGGAGTCGCCGGACGATTCGGCGACGTGGACTGCCCCGACCGGCCCGGCCACGGCAAGCGAGTTGGCCGCTGGGGCCAGACACCCCGGTTCGACGGAGCCTCCGACCGTGCCGGACGGAGCTGGCACGCCCACCGGCAACGGCCCCGCTACCAGCACCGGCACCGGCACGGGCATCGGCACCGGCACGGGCAGCACCAGCAGCACCACTGACAGCGCCACCACCACTGACAGCGCCACCGGCGACGGGGCAGGCACCGACGAGCCGGCGAGCACCGACCCCACAGGGGCCGCTACGGCGTCCGCGACGGTGGCCGAGCAGCCCTCCCGGCGTGGGCGGCTCGGCGGTCTGTTCCGCCGCAACCGGTCCCGGGGCGAGGAGAAGAGCGCCGAGGCGTCGAACATGACAGAGGCCCTGCCGACGCAGGACGAGGAGTTCGTCGACTGGGTCGCCGGTCTGGGCAAGCCGGTGTCGGACAACGAGCCGCAGCAGGAGAGCGGTCGACGCTCGCTGCGCTCGACCGGCCGGCACCACCGCGACTGACCCACCGGCCGGCGGGTCAGTGGCTGCTCGGGTAGCGCACTGATCCACTCGGGTTCACTGAAATCGGGCTGTCCCGCCCGCGCGGATACCGCGACTTCAGTGAACCCGAGTGGATCATCCCGGGGCGCACGCGAGGGGACGGTCCAGGCCACGCGAGGGGACGGTCAGGCCACCCCGGGCGCACGCGAGGCGACGGTCAGGCCAGCGGCAGGTAGACCCGTCCGCCGCCGGAGACGAACTCCTCCGACTTGTCCTTCATGCCGCGCGCCGCGTACTCCTTGAGCTCTTGGGTGATCTTCATGGAGCAGAACTTCGGGCCGCACATCGAGCAGAAGTGTGCCGCCTTCGCCGGCTCGGCCGGGAGCGTCGCGTCGTGGTACGAACGCGCTGTCTCCGGGTCCAACGAGAGGTTGAACTGGTCCTCCCAGCGGAACTCGAACCGCGCCTTCGACAGCGCGTCGTCCCAGTCCTGCGCGCCGGGGTGACCCTTGGCCAGGTCCGCCGCGTGGGCGGCGATCTTGTACGCGATCACGCCGGCCTTCACGTCGTCCCGGTCCGGCAGGCCGAGGTGCTCCTTCGGGGTGACGTAGCAGAGCATCGCCGTGCCGAACATGCCGATCATCGCGGCGCCGATCGCCGAGGTGATGTGGTCGTACGCGGGCGCGATGTCGGTGGTCAGCGGACCGAGCGTGTAGAACGGCGCCTCGTGGCACCACTCCTGCTGGAGGTCCACGTTCTCCTTGATCTTGTGCATCGGCACGTGACCGGGGCCCTCGATCATCACCTGCACGTCGTGCGCCCAGGCGATCTTCGTCAGCTCACCGAGCGTACGCAGCTCGGCGAACTGCGCCTCGTCGTTGGCGTCCGCTATCGAGCCGGGCCGCAGCCCGTCGCCGAGGGAGAACGTCACGTCGTAGCGGGCGAGCAGCGCACACAGCTCCTCGAAGTTGGTGTAGAGGAAGTTCTCCTCGTGGTGCGCCAGGCACCACGCCGCCATGATCGAACCGCCCCGGGAGACGATCCCGGTGACCCGGTCCACGGCCAACGGCACGTACGGCAGGAGCACCCCCGCGTGCACAGTCATGTAGTCCACGCCCTGCTCGGCCTGCTCGATCACGGTCTCCCGGAACACCTCCCAGCTCAGCTTCACCGGGTCGCCGCCGACCTTCTCCAGTGCCTGGTAGATCGGCACCGTCCCGATCGGCACCGGCGAGTTGCGCACTATCGACTCGCGGGTCTCGTGGATCCGCTTACCGGTGGACAGGTCCATCACGGTGTCCGCGCCCCAGCGGGTGGCCCAGGTCAGCTTCTCCACCTCCTCGGCGACCGACGAGCTGACCGCCGAGGTGCCGATGTTGGCGTTCACCTTGACCAGGAACGCCTTTCCGATGATCGCCGGCTCGCACTCCGGGTGGTTGACGTTGAGCGGCAACACCGCCCGACCGGCGGCGATCTCGGCGCGCACCAGCTCCGGGTCGACGTTCTCCCGGATCGCCACGAACTCCATCTCCGGCGTCACCACACCCGCCCGCGCGTACGCGAGCTGGGTGGGACGACGTCCGTCCGCGCCGGCGAGCGGCGTACCCGCACCTCGCACCGGTGCCACGTCACCCCGCTCGGCGATCCACGGACCCCGCAACGCTGGCAACCCCACCGATGGGTCCGACCCCGGGCCGGACGTGTCGTAGAGCCGCACCGGCGGAAGGTCCCCGGTCAGCTCCACCTCCGCGAACGGCACCCGGACATCGGGCCGCGAACCCTCGACGTAAACCTTGCCTCGTGCCTGCATGACAACTCCCTTGGTGATCAGGCGGACCAGCCGAAGTGATCCAGCGGTCCACGTCCCGCGCCCAGCTCCCAACTCCGTGCGCCGGTCAGCGCACGGAGCACGTACTCCTTCGCGGCCCCCACCGCGTCCGGCACCGGATCGCCAAGCGCGAGCCGCACGGCGATCGCCGCCGAGAACGAACACCCGGTGCCGTGGGTGTGCCGGGTGTCCACCCGGTGGGCGCGCAGCAGGGTGGTGACGCCGCCGCCGTGCAGCACGTCGACCGCCTCGCCGCCGCCCAGGTCACCGCCGGTGACCACGACGTACTCCGGGCCGCCGGCCGCGAGGGCCTCGGCGGCCACGACCATCGCGGACACGTCGTCCACTCCGCGTCCGGTGATCGCCGCGGCCTCCGCGCAGTTCGGCGTCGCCACCCTGGCGTACGGCAGCAGCCGCTCCACCGCACCGACCACGCCGAGGCGGTGTCCACTCGTGGCGACAAGCACCGGATCGACGACGAGCTGCGGCAGCCGGCCGTCCCGGGCGGCCTCGGCGACCACGTCCGCGACAGCCGGGGTGCCGAGCATCCCCGTCTTGACCGCGCGCACTGTGAAATCCACGAGTACGCTGTCCAGCTGCTCGGTCACCGTCCGCGGCGGCATCGGCAGCACGGCGTCGACGCCCCGGGTGTTCTGCGCGGTGACCGCGGTGAGGACGCTCGTGCCGTACGCGCCGAGCGCCGCGAAGACCTTGAGATCGGCCTGGATGCCCGCGCCGCCGCCGGAGTCGGAGCCGGCGATGGTGAGGATGGTGCTCGGGGTCACTTCTCCTCCTTGGTTGCGGTTTGGGGTGGGCCGTTTGTGGTTGCGGTTGAGGGCTGCGGCCGACAGTGCCCACTCCGGGCGGTCAGGCTTGATCCCTGCGTGGGCACTGTCGGCCGCAGCCCCGTGCGTGGAGACCTGGTGGCTCCGTGCCGGGTTTGGGTCAGCACCGGGGTGACCGCCTGGACATAAGCGCTGGTCAGGGCGGTGGCTGTTTCGGCGGGGTCTTGTGCTCGCATGATCGCGCCCAGCACCGCCACTCCTGCGGCTCCTGCCTTGATGCAGGCGGTTACCTGGTCCGGGGTTTCGACACCGCCCAGGGCCAGTACCGGTACGTGGCTGATCCTGATCAGCTCGCGCAGCCCTTCGGTTGCCAGGGGTGGGCCGTAACCCGGTTTTGTCCTGGTGGGGTAGACCGGGGAGATGGTGGCGTAGTGCTCGGTGGTCAGGCGGTTCAGCTCGTTCTCGTCGTGGCAGGAGCGGCCGACCAGGCGGTGGGTCGGCGGCGGGTACGGGCCGGCGGCGGGCAGGTGCACGGCGTCGCCGCCCAGTGGGTCGGGACCGGCCACGACGAGGGTTCCGCCGACGTCGGCGAGGATCGCGCGCAGGTCCGTGGCGAGGGCGGCGCGCTCGGCGCGGGGCAGGTCCTTCTCCCGCAGCACCACCCAGCGCACTCCCCCGGCCACCGCTCCCGCGACAACCCGCTCAAGTCCACCAAGAGCAACAAACCGATCGGTCAGAACAACAACCCCCGACGGCACCCTCCCCCACGAGATCTTGGAAGGAATGTGCCCCTCCAGGGGCGTTTTCCTTCCAAGATCTACCGGGGGCGGCGCTGCCGGCAGCGGTGGTGGTGCGGGCAGCGGTGGTGGTGCGGGGGGCGGTGGTGGGCCGGTCACAGGTTGGGTCTTCCCTCGTCGGGGGTGGACGCCAGCGCGTGGAAGCGGCGGGCGATCCGGCCGGCGCCGGCCGCGAGATGCCCGGCCTCGACCGCGTAGCGCATCGCGGTGGCCATCGCCACCGGGTCCGCGGCCCGGGTCACCGCGCTGGCCAGGAGCACCCCGTCGCAGCCCAGCTCCATCGCCAGGGCCGCGTCGGAGGCGGTGCCGATGCCGGCGTCGAGGATCACCGGCACGTCGACACCCTGGCGGATGAGCCGGATGTGGTGCGGGTTGCCGATGCCCAGCCCCGAGCCGATCGGCGAGCCGGCCGGCATCACCGCGGCACAGCCCACGTCGGCGAGTCGGCGGGCGAGCACCGGGTCGTCGCTCGTGTACGGCAGGACCGTGAAACCGTCGGCGACCAACTCCTCGGCGGCGCGGAGCAACTCCACCCCGTCGGGCAGCAGCGTCCGCTCGTCGCCGATCACCTCCAGCTTGACCCAGTCGGTGTCGAACGCGTCCCGGGCCAGTCGGGCCACCTTCACCGCCTCGACAGCGGTGTGACAGCCGGCGGTGTTCGGCAGCAGGCGTACCCCGCAGCGGTCCAGCAGGTCCAGCAGCCCGCCGGCCGTGCCCGGGGCGGTGTCCACCCGGCGCAGGGCCAGGGTGACCAGTTCGGTGCCGGAGGCCCGGATCGCCTGCTCCAGCACGTGCAGGTTCGCGGCACCACCGGTGCCGAGGATCAGCCGCGAGGTGAACGTCTCCCCACCCAGCTCGAACGACATCCCGCTCACCCGCCCTGCGCCGCGGTGAGCACCTCGACCTGGTCACCGTCGCGCAGCGCCGTGGTCGCCCAACCCGCCCGCGGCACCACCTCGCCGTTGACCGCGACCGCCACCCCACGTGGTTGCGGGGCGACGTCACGGACCAGGTCGGCCACCGACACCTCGCCCGGGACGCTTCGCCCGGCCCCGTTCACCGTCAACTCCACAGGTCCCCCTTCATCGTCGTTTCGGGCTCGCCGTCCGCCGCCGCCCCGACGAACCGGTCCGCCGCCGCCACCCCGACGAACCGGTCGGCCGCCACGCCGACGAACCGGTCCGGCCGGAAGGGCGCGAGCAGCGGATCGGGCTCGCCGGTGCACACCAGGTCGGCGATCAGGTCCGCGGTGACCGGGGTGAGCACGATGCCGTGCCGGTGGTGGCCGGTGGCGACCAGGACGTCCGGTCGGCCCGGCAGCGGCCCGAGGATCGGTGCGTTGTCCGGGGTGCCCGGACGCAGCCCGGCGACCGCCTCGACCAGGTCGTACTCGGCCAGCTCGGGCAGCAGGTCGACTCCGGCGCGGAGCAGGCGCTGCACGGCACCGGCGGTGACTGTGGTGTCGGATCGTTCCTCGACTGTCGCGCCGAGCACGACCTCGCCGTTGGGGCGGGGCACCAGGTAGACGGGTTCGCCGTCGGCGTACCCCCGGATCACGTGCCGGAAGCCCGGCGCGACGCCGTCGGGCGCGCGTAGCCGGAGGATCTGGCCCTTCACCGGCCGCACGGGCAGCCCGGTGAGTGCGGCGGCCCCGCAGCCGGCGGCGACCACTGTGACTCGCGCGTCCACTTCGGACAGCCGCGTGACCTGCCGCGGCACCAGCACCGCGCCGGCCCGCAGCGCGGCCGTGCGCAGCGCCGGCACCAGCAGCCGGGGGTCGACCTGGTGGTCGGTGGGCGCGAGCGCGCCGCCGCGCACGCGGGGGGCGAGCGCTGGTTCGAGGTCGCGCAGCTCGCTGGGGCGCAGGGGGGTCACCGGCAGACCCAACCCCTGTTGGTACGCCCACAGCCGGCGTGCCTCGGCCAGGTCGTCGCGGGTCAACCCGACAAGCAGGGTGCCCTCGGTCCGGTAGCCGATGTCGGTGCCCGTCGCTTCGGCAAGCTCGGCGGCGAACCCGGGCCAGCGGGCGGCGGACGCCAGCAGCAACTCGGTCAGCTGCCGCTCACCGAAGTACGCCTCGGCGACCGGGGCGAGCATGCCGGCGGCCACCGCCGACGCCCCCGAGCCGGGTGCCGGATCGTGCGCCACCACCCGCAGCCCCCGCGCGGCGCAGCGCCAGGCGATCGCCAACCCGATCGGCCCGGCCCCGATCACCGCAACGTCCGGCCGGGCCCGGTCGTCGGAGGACGCCGACTCGGACCGGCCGGTCAGCACGTCAGGGCCTCGATCAGCGTGGCGGTAGCCTGCGCCGGATCGGCGGCGGCGGACAGTGCGCCGACCACCGCCACCCCGTACGCCCCGGCGGCCCGCAGCTCCCGGACGTGGGCGGCGGTCACGCCACCGATCGCGATGACCGGCACGTCGACGGCGTCGGTGACGGCGCGTACCCCGGCGGGCCCGATCGGGTCCGGCAGGCCGGACTTGGTGCTGGTGGGGTGGCACGGGCCGACGCCCAGGTAGCTGGCCCCCGCCGCGACTGCCGCGGTCGCCGTTTCCGGCGCGCGGGCGGTGGCCCCCAGCACGCCGTCGGGGCCCAGCACCCGACGGGCGGCGGTGACCGGCAGGTCGTCAGCTCCGACGTGGCCGCCTGCGGCACCCACCGCCAAGGCCACGTGCAGTCGGTCGTTGACCAGGCAGGTCGCCTCGTACGGCAGGCAGAGCGCCAGCACCCGCCGGGCCAGGTCGTACGCCTCGCGGTCGGTGGCGGAGTCCTCGACCCGGACCTGCACGACCAGGTCGGCGCGGGCCACAGTGAGGGCGGCCCGGACCACGGTGAGCGGGTCCCGACCGGGTCGGGTGTCGGTGATCAGATGCAGTCGCCCCAGGGACGGCACGGCAACTCTCCTCCCTGCGCCGGCATTACCCGGATCAGGTTCGACGGTCGGGGGCTGTCAGCCCCCCTCTCAGCCCGGTACACCGGGCTCCCGTGGGTTACTTGCGTGTCACCGTACGACAGATCCGCCGGTCTGCCAAGGCGGGGCTCGGCGGCGGCCGGTGGGCCGGAACGCACCGAATCGAGCTAGATCTGTGGGGCGGTTCATGCGGTCCTGTTCGGAATGTCGCCTGCCGTTGCAGAACCGTTACCCGCCGGCATCTTGCCGGACATTGAACCAGTCGAATTAATTTGTTCAGCGATTCGACAAAATGTCGGTGGGGGCACCCTCGCAGGGTGTGACCACCGGCTCCATCAGGGACGGCCTTCGGCGAGCCGACTCCCGCGATCTCCGTCACTACGACACAGGAGGCGGCGTGTCCCGTTCTCGTCGTGCCCGCGTACCAATCACCGCAACCCTCATCTCCCTCGCCCTCGCCTCGACGACCCTGTTCGGCACCTCCGCACAGGCCGCCGCACAGGTCCCTCCACGGGAGGCAGCGGCCGGAACCCCGGTCACCCAGGTGGCGCCGAAGGCGCCCAGGAAGGCCGCCGACGATCCCTTCTCGGTCCTGGTCTTCTCCAAGACGGCCGGCTTCCGGCACGACTCCATCCCCACCGGTGTCGCCGCCATCCAGCAGCTCGGCGCCGCGAACGGATTCACAGTGGACGCCTCCGAGGACGGTGCCGCGTTCAGCGACGCCAACCTGGCGAAGTACAAGGCCGTGATCTGGCTCTCCACCACCGGTGACGTCCTCAACGCCGAGCAGCAGGCGGCGTTCGAGCGCTACGTGAAGGCCGGCGGCGGTTACGTCGGCATCCACGCCGCGTCGGACACCGAGTACAGCTGGGCCTGGTACGGCGACCTGGTCGGCGCGTACTTCGCCAACCACCCGCAGAACCAGCAGGCCACGGTCAAGGTGGAGGACCACGCCCACCCGTCCACGGCCGAGCTGCCGGACCGCTGGTCCCGGTTCGACGAGTGGTACAACTTCCAGACCAACCCGCGGCCGGACGTGCACGTGCTGGCCAGCCTGGACGAGAAGAGCTACACCCCGGGGGCGGGCGCGATGGGCGCCGACCACCCGACCTCCTGGTGTCAGGACTTCGACGGCGGTCGTTCCTGGTACACCGGCGGCGGGCACACCCGGGAGTCGTTCGCCGAGCCCGAGTTCCTGTCCCACCTGCTCGGCGGCATCCGGACCGCGGCCGGTGTCGCGGACGCCGACTGCGGTGCCACGAAGACCTCGAACTTCGAGAAGGTCTCCCTGGACAGCAACACCAGCAACCCGATGGAGCTGGACATCGCCCCCGACGGGCGGGTCTTCTACATCGAGCGCGACGGCCGGGTGCAGATCATCAAGCCGGACACCGGCAACACCGTCACCGCCGTCGACCTGGACGTCTTCACCGGCAACGAGGACGGTCTGATCGGCATCCGGCTCGACCCGGACTTCGCCACCAACAAGTGGGTGTATCTCTACTACGCCCCGAACGACAACGTCACGCGCAACCTGCTGTCCCGGTTCACCGTGACCGGCGACACCATCGACCCGGCGAGCGAGAAGCAGGTGCTGCGGGTCGACACGCAGCGCAACACCTGCTGCCACGCGGGCGGCAGCATGACGTTCGACAGCGCCGGCAACCTCTACCTGGCCACCGGTGACAACACCAACCCGTTCGAGTCCAACGCGTACGCGCCGCTCGACGAGCGCCCGGGCCGTCAGGACTACGACTCGCAGCGCACCTCGGCGAACACCAACGACCTGCGCGGCAAGGTGATCCGGATCCACCCGGAGGACGACGGGACGTACACCGTTCCGACGGGCAACCTCTTCGCGCCGGGCACCGAGAAGACCCGTCCCGAGATCTACGCGATGGGCTTCCGCAACCCGTTCCGGATCGGCACCGACCCGAAGACCGACACGCTGTACGTCGGGGACTACGGGCCGGACGCCAACTCGAACAACCCGGACCGGGGCCCCCGCGGTCTGGTCGAGTGGAACATCGTCACCCCCGGCAACTACGGCTGGCCGTACTGCACTGGCACGAACGAGGCGTACAACGACTACACGTTCCCGTCCGGCCCGAGCGGCCCGAAGTTCGACTGCGCCGCGCCGGTGAACAACTCGCCGAACAACACCGGCCTGACCAACCTCCCCCCGGTCGTCCCGGCCACCGTCGACTACGGCTACGCCGGTGACGCGCGGTACCCGGAGATCGGTGGCGGCGGCGCGCCGATGGGCGGCCCGGCCTACCGGTACGACCCCAACCTCAACTCCACCCGCAAGTGGCCGGCCTACTACGACGGCAAGGCGCTGCTCGGCGAGTGGAACCAGAACAAGATGTACACGATGCAGGTGACCGCCGACGGCAAGTCACTTGTGGACATCAACCAGCTGCTCACCGGGATGAGCATGATCCGGCCGATGGACTTCGAGTTCGGCCCGGACGGCGCGCTGTACCTGATCGAGTGGGGCAGCGGCTTCGGCGGCAACAACGACAACTCCGGCATCTACCGGATCGACTACACCGCCGGTGACCGCGCGCCGATCGCGGCGGCGTCCGCCAACCCCAGCTGGGGTCCGGCGCCGTTGACAGTCACGTTCTCCAGCGCCGGCTCCCGGGACCCGGACGGTGGCACGCTCACCTACGCCTGGACCTTCGGCGACGGGCAGACCTCCACCGAGGCGAACCCGACGCACACCTACACGACGGCGGGCAACTACACCGCCCAGCTCACAGTGACCAACCCGAAGGGCCGTACCGCGGTGGCCAACGTGCCGATCACCGTGGGCAACACCGCACCGACGGTCACCATCGAGTTCCCGCCGGACGGTGGCTTCTTCAACTGGGGTGACCAGGTCAAGTACACGATCAAGGTGACCGACCCCGAGGACGGGCAGATCGACTGCGCCAAGGTGAACCTCCAGGTGCTGCTCGGCCACGACGAGCACGCCCACCCGCTGGAGCAGCACACCGGCTGCACCGGCACCGTCCAGACGTCGCTCGCCTCCGGGCACGGCGCCGAGGCGAACGTGTTCGCGGTCTTCGAGGCCACCTACACCGACGAGGGTGGTGCCGGCGGCGCCGGTGCGCTCACCGGTCGGCAGATCGAGATCCTCCAGCCCAAGCAGAAGCAGGCCGAGTACTTCACCGCCACCGGGCGGACGCCGGTGAGCACCGGCGGCGGAGACGCCGGCGTGCAGCGGGAGGCCGGGGCCGACACCGCCGGTGGCGGCCAGAGCATCGCGTTCATCGAGGACGGTGACTGGTGGTCGGTCGCTCCGGCGAACCTGACCAACATCACCGAGATCCGGTTCCGGGCCGCCTCGGCCGCCGCTGGCGGTCGGATCGAGGTCCACGCGGGTGCCGTCGACGGACCGGTGGTCGCCACGGCCGTCGTGCCGACGACCGGCGCGTGGCAGACGTACACGGACGTGAGCGCACCGGTCACCGGGCCCGCGAGCGGTTCGCTGTTCTTCGTGGCCCGCGATCCGAACGGCGGAACGGGTTCGCTGTTCAACGTCAACTGGATGGACTTCGTCGGCCGCGGTGTCACCGAGAACGCGCCGCCGGCGGTCAGTGCCACGGCCACCCCGGCCACCGGCACCGCGCCGGTCACCGTCGCCTTCGACGGCACGGCGACCGACGCCGAGGGCAACACCCCGCTGACGTACGCCTGGGACTTCGGTGACGGAGGCACGGCGACGACCCTGGACGCCAGCCACACGTACACCAACGCGGGCACCTTCACGGCCACCCTCACGGTGACCGACAGCAAGGGCGCCAGGGCTTATGCCACGGTGCCGGTGCGGGTGGACGCTCCGGACACGTCCTGCCTCGGGGCGCGCTCGGACGACTTCAACGGCAACACCCTGGACAAGGGCCGGTGGACCAGCGTGGTCCGGGAGAACCAGCTCTACTCGCTCAGTGGCGGCGCGCTGCGGCTGCCCACCGGGGTGGGTGACCTCTACGGGGCTCGCAACGACGCCACCAACCTGGTGCTCCAGGCGGCTCCGACCGGCGCCTGGGAGATGACCACCAAGGTCACCCTCCCGGTGACGGCCAACTACCAGCAGGCCGGCCTGCTGGTGTACGGCGACGACGACAACTACGCCAAGGTGGACCTGCTCTACAACGGCAGCCGTCGGGTGGAGTTCATCCGGGAGACCGCGGCCACGCCGCGCAACGAGGCCGCCGACGCCACCAACGCACCGGCGGGTGACACCGTGTACCTGCGGATCACCAGCGACGGGACGAACCTGACCGCGTCCGCCTCGGGCGACGGGCAGACCTTCACCCCGGTCGGCCGTTCGGCCGCGCTCGCCGGCATCACCAACCCGCGGATCGGGGTCTTCGCCCTCAACGGCGGCACCGAGGCACCTGTTGTCGACGCTGCCTTCGACTCGTTCGTGGTCACGCCGGACGCTCCGGCCGGGCCGGTCGACCCGTCGGACGAGTTCACCGGCAGCTCGCTGGACAAGTGCCGGTGGGACGCCGTCACGCGGGAGGACCCGGCCGGTTACCGGGTGAACGACGGCGCGTTGCGGATCGACGTGCCCAACGGTGACATCTACGGCACCGACAACACCGGGCCGAAGAACTTCATCCTCCAGACCGCGCCGTCGGGCGACTGGACCCTGGAGACGAAGGTCGACGGCAGCCTGCTGAACGAGCAGTACCAGCAGGCCGGTCTGCTCGTGCAGGCGGATGACGACAACTACCTGAAGTTGGACTTCATCGCGGACAACCAGGCCGGCCAGGCGGTGACGCGGCGGATCGAGTTCCGCAGCGAGATCGCCGGGGTGGTGCAGAGCCCGCAGCCGGAGGCGACAAGCCTCACCTCGGCGGTGTGGCACCTGCGGCTGGCCCGCACGGGTGACACCTTCACCGCGTCGTACTCGGCGGACGGCACGACCTGGACCGCGTTGGAGGCGCTTACCAACAGCGCGGTCGGGGCCACCCCGAAGGTCGGGCTGTTCACCCTCGGCGCCAACCAGACGGCGTCGAAGACCGCCTCGTTCGACTACTTCCGGCTGAGCACGAAGGTGGCCGACGAGACCGCGCCGGTCACCACCGCGGCGGTCTCCGGCACCCCGACCGAGGGGTGGTACACCGAGCCGGTGACCGTCACGCTCACCGCTGCCGACGAGGCCGGCGGTAGCGGCCTCGCCGGTACGGAGTACCAGCTGGACGGTGCCACCACCTGGACGGCGTACACCGCTCCGGTGGCGGTGAGCGGCGACGGCGAGCACGAGCTGCGGTACCGCTCGACCGACAAGGCCGGCAACGTGGAGTCGACGAAGACCGTCTCGGTCAAGATCGACGCCACCGCGCCGGTGACCACGGCGACGTTCGCTCCGGCGAACGACGCCGGCTGGCACAACGGGACGATCCCCGTCGTGCTGACCTCGACCGACGCCGGTTCCGGCGTCAAGACGGTGGAGTGGTCGCTGGACGGTGGCACGTGGACGCCGTACACGACGCCGGTCGAGGTGACCGGCGACGGGCAGCACGAGCTGCTGTTCCGCTCGACCGACAAGGCGGGCAACGTCGAGACGCTCAAGTCGGCGGTGCTGCGCATCGACGGCACCAAGCCGACGCTGCTGGTGTCCGGGATCGCCGACGGCCAGCTCTACGGAGACAGCCAGGACGTCCGGGTGTCCTGGCAGGCCGTCGACCCGACCTCGGGCATCGCGACAGTGGTCGGCAAGCTGGACGGCCAGGCGTACGCCAGCGGCACTCTGCAGGCCATGTACGAGCTGCCGCTCGGCCTGCACGAGCTGACAGTGACCGCGACCGACAAGGCGGGCAACGAGACCACCTCGACTGTCCGGTTCTTCGTCACCACCTCGTTCCGGGACATGCAGAACCTGCTGGACCGGTTCAAGGCGACGGGTCGGCTCTCGGCCAAGGCGCACAAGCAGTTGACGGCGAAGCTCGACGCGGCCCGTCAGGCCGAGGCTGCCGGCAACGACAACAAGGCGATCAAGCAGTTGACCGCGTTCCGCACGCTCGCCGCCGACGCCACAGTGGTGGCTGAGGCGGAGGTCCGGGATGTCCTGGTGCGGGACACCGACGCGATGATCGTTCGGCTCGGCGGCGCGGCCAGCAAGGCCGGCGTCAAGGCGAACGACGGCGAATCGGTCAAGGGCACCGGGCGGCTCGGTGGCGATGTCACCCGGCTCGCACCCGGTCGCCAGCTCTGATCCGACGAGGCCCCTCCCCGACGCCGTGGCGTCGGGGAGGGGCCTCCCCCATTCGTAGCGAGGAGATGTCCGTGACGGGTATCCGCAAGGTGTTGGCCGCCGTGTTCGCCGGACTGGCCCTGACCCTGCTCTCCGCTGCCCCGGCGGCCGCCCGGGCCGACAAACTCAAGCTGACGGTGGCCGGCGACGGGGCTCAGGGGGTCACCATCCAGGCCACCTACGCCGATGGCCGCCGACTGGACCGGGTGGTGCGCCTGGTGCTGACCGCCACCGGCCCGGACGGGCAGAAGGTCGGGCCGGTGCAGTTGGAGCCGCAGCCCGAGGGGCAGGGCTTCTACACCAGCGGCCCGGTGCTGTCCGCCGGCGCGTGGAAGGTGACAGTGGACTCCCCCGCTCCCCTGCCGGCCAAGGCCACCACCACTGTGCAGGCCCGCCCGGCGCAGTCACCCCCGCCGCCCAAGCCGGTAGCTGTCAACAAGCCGGCCGCCGGCGGGAGCGGGGCGGGTGCCGGCTGGTGGCCGTTCGCCGCGGCCGGGCTCGTGCTGGTCGCCGCGGCGATGGGGGTGGCCATGCTGTTCGGCCGCCGCCGCACCACCTGACCGACACGTTTCACCAGACGGGCCGGGCCGCCACAAGCGACCCGGCCCGTCTCCGTCCCGCGAGGGCCCCCGACCGCCGCGCGGCCCGTGACCGCCGCGCACAGCCCCGCGACCGCCGCACGGCCCGTGATCGACTCGGTATCCCGAAAATGGGGGCGTCCCGGGCCTCGGGTCACCCCGGTTTCACGAAACGCGAGTGGATCACCAGGTGACGCACGGATCAGGCCACCGCGTGCGTCGCGGCTCGCTCAGAGGATGGCGCGCAGTGCCGCCAGATCCTCGTCGCTGGGCTCCCAGGTGCCGGCGGCGGCATTGGCGCGTACCTGCTCGGGCGTGGTGGCACCGGCGATCACCGAGGTCACCGCCGGCTGGGCGGCCAGCCCACCGATCGCCACCTGGAGCATCGTCAGACCCCGCTCGGCCGCGTACGCCTCGATCGCCTCGATGGTGTCCCAGTCGGCCGCGGCGAGCCGCTCGGCGTACCGGCCACCGCCGGAGAGCCGGCTGCCGGCCGGCGGCTGCTCCGAGCGCTTGTACTTGCCGGTGAGCAGCCCGTTGGCGAGTGGGAAGAACGGCAGCATGCCGAGGCCGAACCGCTCACACGCCGGGATGATCTCGGTCTCCACCGAGCGCTCCAGCAGGCTGTAGTGGTTCTGCGCGCTGATGAAACGGGACCGGCCGTTGGACGAGGCCACCCAGTCCGCGTCGGCGATCTGCCAGCCGGCGAAGTTGGAGTTGCCCAGGTAGCGCACCTTGCCGTCGCGGACCAGGTCGTCCAGGGCGGCGAGGGTCTCGTCGACCGGGGTGCCCGGGTCGGGCTCGTGCATCTGGTAGAGGTCGATGTGGTCGGTGCCGAGCCGGCGCAGCGACGCCTCGACGGCGCGGGCGATGTAGCGTCGCGCGCCCCGGGCCCCGTAGTCCGGCCCGTTGAGGCCGTTCATGTCCATGCCGAACTTGGTGGCCACCACAACGTCGTCCCGGCGGCCCTTGAGCGCCTGCCCGAGCAGTTCCTCGGAGCCGCCCTGCGGTTCGCCGTAGATGTCGGCGGTGTCGAAGAGGGTGATCCCGGCGTCCAGCGCGGCGTCCACCACCGCGCGGGTGCCGTCGAGGTCGAGCTTACGGCCGAAGTTGTTGCAGCCGATGCCGACGACGGACACCACGAGCCCGGAGTCGCCCAGCCGGCGATAGGTCATCTCAGTCACGAGATCCACCCTATGCCGGCCGGGCGCAGCGGGCCCGGGGACTGCTCAGCCGACGTCCCAGACCGGTTCCGGGGTCTCCACCACCTCGCTGTCGCCGCGGAACAGCACGAACCTGTCGAAGGAGCGGGTGAACCAGCGGTCGTGGGTGACCGCGATCACCGTCCCCGCGAACGCGTTCAGGCCCGCTTCGAGGGCCTCCGCGCTGGCCAGGTCGAGGTTGTCGGTGGGCTCGTCGAGCAGCAGCAGCGTCGCGCCGGACAACTCCAGCAGCAGCACCAGGAACCGGGCCTGCTGCCCGCCGGAGAGCGTGCCGAAGCGCTGGTCGCCCTGTGCGGCCAGCTCGTAGCGACTGAGCACCCCCATCGCCGCCTGCCGGTCCATCCCGGTGCGGTGCTCGTCGCCCCGCCAGAGGATCTCGACGAGCGTCTTCGACATCAGCTCCGGCCGGTCGTGGGTCTGCGAGAAGTGCCCGGGGCGGACCCGGGCGCCGAGTCGCACCGTGCCGTCGTGCGCCACCGGAGCGAGCCCGAGCGCCCCGTCGACAGGCCCGTTGGCCGGGTCCGGGTCGGTGCCGCCCCGGGCCAGCAGCCGCAGGAAGTGTGACTTGCCGGTGCCGTTGGCACCGAGCACCGCCACCCGGTCGCCGTACCAGATCTCCAGGTCGAAGGGGAAGGTCAGGCCGTCGAGTTCCAGCTGCTCGCAGACGACCGCGCGTTTGCCGGTCCGCCCGCCGCTCAGGCGCATCCGGATGTCCTGGTCCTTCGGGGGTACGGGCGGCGGCCCGGCCTCCTCGAACTTACGCAGCCGGGTCTGCGCGGCCTGGTAACGCGAGGCCAACCCGTCGTTGTACGCGGCCTTCTGCTTGTACATCAGCATCAGCTCGCGCAGCTTCTGGTGCTCCTCGTCCCAGCGCCGACGCAGTTCGTCGAGGCGGGCGTGCCGGGCCACCCGCGCGGAGTGCCAGCTCGCGAAGCCGCCGGGGTGCACCCAGGCGCTGCCGCCCTCGACGGCCACCACCCGGTCGGCGCTCTGGGCGAGCAGCTCACGGTCGTGCGAGACGTAGAGCACCGACTTCGTCGACTCGCGCAGTCGCGCCTCCAGCCACCGTTTGCCGGGCACGTCGAGGAAGTTGTCCGGTTCGTCGAGCAGCAGCACCTCGTCCGGGCCGCGCAGCAGCAACTCCAACGCGAAGCGTTTCTGCTGGCCGCCGGAGAGGGTGCGCACCGGCCGGTCCCGCACCGCGTCCCAGGTTCGGTCCAGCACGATTGTCGCCACTGTGTCGAAGAGCACCTCGGCGTCGTACCCGCCGGCCTCGCCCCAGGCCCCGAGCGCGTCGGCGTACGCCAACTGGGCCTTGCCGGCGGCGTTGCTGAACTTGCCGTGGGCCTCGGTCGCGCGCATTGCCGCCTCGGTCTCGGCGAGCCGGCGGCCGGCGTCGCGCAGCGACGGCGGGGCCAGCGACAGCGCCAGGTCGGCGAGCGTCGACTCGTCGCCGATCATGCCGATGAACTGCCGCATCACGCCCAGACCGCCGGCCCGCGCGATGGCACCGCTGCGCACCGGCAGGTCGCCGGCGACCATCCTCAGCAGCGTCGTCTTTCCCGCGCCGTTCGGCCCGACAAGGGCCACCTTGCTGCCCTCACCGACCCGGAACGACACGTCGGCGAAGAGTTCCCGACCGTCGGGCAGGATGTGCCCGACCGCTGCCACGTCCACGTATCCCACGCCGGGATCCTGCCCCAGTGCGGGCGGGAGGGACATCCAATTACCGGGTGACCCGCAGCACCCGGAAGCCCTTCTGACTGGCGTACCGCTCGACCTGCCAGCCCTGCTCGGTGAGCCAGCGTTGCAGCGAGTCGCCGCCGAGGTGCCGGGCGACGACAAGCCAGCCGACGCCGTCCGGTGCGAGTCGGGGCAGCCAGCGCAGCAGCAGCTCGTGCAGTTCGTCCTTGCCGATCCGAATGGGTGGGTTGGACCAGATCTGGGCGAACCGGAGGTCGGCCGGCACGTCGTCCGGCGCGTGGACCCGGACCCGGTCGGCCGCGTCGACAGCGGCCGCGTTGGCGGCGGTCAACTCGCGGGCACGGGCGTTGACGTCGACCGCCCAGACGGTGCTCGCCGGCGCCAGGTCGGCCAGCACGCACGCGATCGGGCCGAACCCACAGCCGAGATCGAGCAGGTCACCGGCGGTGTCGGCGGCGGGCAGGTCGGCCTTGCGCAGGAGCACGGCGGTGCCCGGGTCGAGCCGACTGGCTGAGAACACGCCGCCTGCGGAGACGAGCCGGTAGTCGCGGTCGGCGACGGAGAACTCGACCTCGCGCGGCGGAGCGTCGCTGGCGGGTTGAGCGGTGAAGTAGTGGTCGCCGGTCACGCCGGCAATTCTCGCACCGACCCGGGGCGGCCGGGACACGGCCCACGCGCACATTTCCCCGATATTACCCCCTAAAGGGATAATCGCTCCTACTCTGGGCGACATGGTGTATCGGTACGAGTCCGATGAGGACGCTTTCGAGGAGTACCCGGAGCCCGGGTCCGACCTGTCGGTGTTCGGCGCCGGTCCGCCCCCGCCGGCCGGGCCCTCTCCGTCACGCTTCCCCGCGCCGTCGCTGCCCCGGCCGAACCAGCTCTCCCTGCCGTCGACGCAGCCGCCGCCGACCCGTACCGAGTTTCCGCCGCCGACCCGTGCCGAGCAGCCGTTGCCGACCCGTGCCGACGTTCCGCCCGCGGCGTCGGGCAGCCAGGTCTACACCTCGGCCACGGCGATGGAGCCCAACTCCCGACGCGGCGGTGGCCGGCTGTGGCAGGTGCTGGTCGGCGGCGCGGCCGTCCTGGTGCTGCTCGCACTCTGCGGCCTCGGCGCCGCCGCGCTGATCGACCGCAACGAGCAACCTGCGGCCGGCCCCACATCCCCGCCCACCGCCGCGCCGACGTCCGCCGCGCCGGAACGACTGGCCCTCGACTCCCGAGAATCCGACCGGGCCCCGCTCACCGCCAAGGAACTCTTCCCCGGCAAGGAGCTGACGCTCACCGCCGGCCAGCCGAGCTACCAGGTGCTCAAGACCCAGTCCAGCGGCAGTTGCGCCGTCGCCGCCACCGGCGAGGTCGCCGACCTGCTGGCCCTCCTCGGCTGCAACCAGGTCGTCCGGGCCACGCTACGGACGCCGAAGGGCGACCATCTGGTCACCGCCGGGTTGTTCAACCTGACCGACAAGGTCAGCGCGGAACGGGCCCGGGACCGGATCCGCCCACTGCTCGACGAGCGGAAGGGCCGCTTCCGTGGCCTCGCCGCCGGCGACGGCACCGACGCGCTGAGCAGCGCGCCCGCACGGGTCGGCTGGCAGGTGCGTGGTCACTACGTGGCGTACGCGCTGGTGGTCCGCGAGGACGGGGCGACGATCAAGGCGGGCGACGCCACGGTCCGCGAGATCCTGTTCGACATGATCGAGCTGCACCTCAGCCGGGGCGTCCTGCAACAGCGGGCCGAGGGTGGCACCGCCGCCCAACCGACGCCGGAATCCTCCGCCAGCGGCGACGGCGATCTGCCCGGCGAGTGAGCCTCCGGCACACACCGCAGGCGGTCAACCCTCGATCGGGACCCGCAGTCGACGGGTGAGGTCGGCGCGGCGCGCGTACTCGGTCGGATCGGCGGGGTAGCCGACGGCGACCAGGGTCAGCCCACGCGCGGGAGCCACTGTCACCTCGCTGGAGCGGTCCTGCCGGGTGAGCAGGCTGCCCGGCCACTCGACCGGGCGGCGGCCGTCCCCGGCCACCAGCATCGCCCCCACCAGGCTGCGCACCATCGCCTGGCAGAATGCGTCGGCCTGCACCGTGGCGACCAGGATGCCGTCCGGGTCGCGACGCCAGTCCAACCGGGTCACCTCGCGCAACGTTGTCGCGTTCTCCTTGCGCCGGCAGTACGCGGCGAAGTCGTGCTCGCCCACCAGGCCGGTCGCGGCGGCGTTCAGTGCGGCCAGGTCGAGCGGCTTGGGCCAGGCCAGCACCTCGTGCCGGCGCAGTGGCTCCGCGCCGAAGGGCGCATCGGTGACCCGGTACTCGTAGCGGCGGAAGGTGGCCGAGAACCGGGCGTCGAAGTCGGCAGGCACCTCGGTCATCGCGCGGACACGAACGTCGGTGGGGAGCAGCCGGGCCAGGCGGCGCAGCAGCCGACCCTCGTGTTCCCGCCACACGTCGACGGGTAGGTCCAGGTGGCAGACCTGCCCGGTGGCGTGCACTCCCGCGTCGGTGCGACCGGCGACCGTCAGCCCGGTGACCGCGCCGGCACCGAGGATCAGGTCCAGGGTCTCGACGAGCACCCCCGCGACGGTGCGCCGGGTCGGCTGGGGTGCCCAGCCGGAGAAGCCGGTGCCGTCGTACGAGACGTCCAGCCGCAGCCGGATCCGCTCGTCCACCTCGTACCTCCTGTCATGGGTCGGGCCCGACACCCCGATGGGGGTGCCGGGCCCGACGTTGCCCTTGATCAGGCCTTGTTCTCGGTGGCCTCGTCGCTGTCCTCGCGGGCGGCGTCGGTGTCACCGGACGCCGACACCGGCGCCTCGGAGTCCTGGTCGGCCTGCGCCGACTGCGGGGCCTCGTCGGCCGGGGCGAGCGCCTCGACCTTGTCCTGCTGCGCGGCCTTGCGGGCGGCGGTCTTCTTGTTCACCTTCGGCTCGGCGACCTGAAGCTCCTCCACCAGCTCGATGATGGCCATCGGCGCGTTGTCACCCTTGCGCGGACCGGTCTTCACGATCCGGGTGTAACCGCCGGGGCGGTTGGAGTACCGAGGTGCGATCTGGTCGAACAGGGCGTAGACCACGTCCTTGTCCTTGACGACACCCAGCACCCGCCGCCGCGAGGCGAGGTCACCGCGCTTGGCCTTGGTGATGAGCTGCTCGGCCAACGGACGCAACCGCCGGGCCTTCGTCTCGGTGGTCTGGATCTTGCCGTGCTGGAACAGCGCGGTCGCCAGGTTGGCGAGCATCAGCCGCTCGTGCGAGGGGCTGCCGCCGAGGCGGGGGCCCTTGGTGGGCGTGGGCATTTTGGTGCTCCTCAGTTGTGGCGGCAGCGCGGACTAGAGCTGCTCGGTCTCGCGGTAGTCGTCGGTGTCGTAGTCGGCCTCGCCGAAGGTGTCCACGACGTGCGCCGGGTCGAAGTTCGGAGCCGAGTCCTTCAGCCCGAGACCCATCCCGGCGAGCTTCATCTTGACCTCGTCGATCGACTTCTGACCGAAGTTGCGGATGTCGAGGAGGTCGGCCTCGGTACGCCCGATGAGCTCACCAACGGAGTTGATGCCCTCGCGCTTGAGGCAGTTGTAGGAGCGGACGGTGAGGTCCAGCTCCTCGATCGGCAGAGCGAGGTCCGCCGCCAGCTGGGCGTCCTGCGGGGACGGCCCGATGTCGATGCCCTCGGCGGTCTCGTCCAGCTCCCGGGCCAGCCCGAACAGCTCCACGAGCGTCGAACCGGCGGAGGCCAGCGCGGTACGCGGACCCATCGACGGCTTGGTCTCGACGTCGATGATCAGCCGGTCGAAGTCGGTGCGCTGCTCGACACGGGTCGCCTCGACGCGGTAGGTCACCTTCAGCACCGGCGAGTAGATCGAGTCGACCGGGATCCGGCCGATCTCCGCGCCGGACTGCTTGTTCTGTGCCGCCGTCACGTAGCCCCGGCCCCGCTCGACGGTCAGCTCCATGTCGAGCCGGCCCTTGCCGTTGAGGGTGGCGAGCTTGAGATCCGGGTTGTGCACCGAGACGCCGGCCGGCGGCTGGATGTCGCCCGCGGTCACGTCGCCCGGGCCCTGCTTGCGCAGGTACATGCTGACCGGCTCGTCGTGCTCGGAGCTGACGCACAGCTCCTTGATGTTCATGACGAGCTCGACCACGTCCTCCTTGACACCGGGGATCGTGGTGAACTCGTGCAGCACACCGTCGATCTTGATCGAGGTGACGGCCGCGCCCGGGATCGACGACAGCAGCGTACGCCGCAGCGAGTTGCCCAGGGTGTAGCCGAAGCCCGGCTCCAGCGGCTCGATGGCGAACCGCGACCGGGTCTCGTTGATCGACTCCTCGGAGAGGGAGGGTCGCTGGCTGATGAGCATCTTTTCTCTTCTCTTCCGGGACGCCCGCTATTTGACGCCCACGACACAAACTGTTCCGGTGGCCCGCCCCGAGGGGCGGGCCACCGAACGAGCTCGGACTACTTGGAGTAGAGCTCCACGATCAACTGCTCCTGGACCTGCGTGTCGATGACCTGCCGGGCCGGGAGGGAGTGCACGAGCACCTTCATCTGGCTCGGGATGGCCTCAAGCCACGCCGGAACCGTCTTCGAGCCGGCCTGAGCCTGCGCGACGACGAACGGGGTGAGTTCCTTGCTCTTGCCCCGAACCTCGATGATGTCGTGCTCCTTGACGCGGTACGACGGGATGTCGACCTTCTTGCCGTTCACAGTGAAGTGACCGTGCTTGACCAACTGGCGGGCCATGTCCCGCGAGTGGGCGTAGCCGGCCCGGTAAACGACGTTGTCCAGCCGCGACTCGAGGATCTGCAGGAGGACCTCACCGGTCTTGGCCTGCTTGCCAACGGCTTCCTCGTAGTAACCGCGGAACTGCTTCTCCAGCACGCCGTAAACCCGACGGGCCTTCTGCTTCTCACGGAGCTGGAGCAGGTACTCCGTCTCCTTGGTGCGGCCGCGGCCGTGCTGCCCGGGCGGGAACGGCCGGGACTCGAACGGGCACTTCGGACCATCGCACTTGCTGCCCTTGAGGAACAGCTTCATCTTCTCCCGCCGGCAACGGCGGCAGTCTGCACCGGTGTAACGAGCCATCTCTCTCTACCTCTCAGACCCGGCGACGCTTCGGCGGACGGCACCCGTTGTGCGGCTGCGGGGTGACGTCGGCGATCTGGCCGACCTCGAGGCCCACGGCCTGCAGCGAACGGATGGCGGTCTCCCGGCCGGAGCCGGGGCCCTTGACGAACACGTCGACCTTGCGCATGCCGTGCTCCATGGCGCGACGCGCGGCAGCCTCGGCGGCCAGCTGCGCGGCGAACGGAGTCGACTTGCGGGAGCCCTTGAAGCCCACCTGGCCAGCGGAGGCCCAGGAGATGACCGCACCGGTCGGGTCCGTGATGGACACGATGGTGTTGTTGAACGTGCTCTTGATGTGCGCCTGCCCGTGGGCGACGTTCTTGCGTTCCTTGCGCCGGACCTTCTTTACAGCGGCTCCGGCACGAGCCTTCGGTGGCATAAGTCTGTGCGCTCCTAGTTGACTTTCCGGATCGGGCCGGACGGTCCGGTCTTCCTGGACCCGACAACGACCCGAATTCCGGTCAAAATCTACTTCTTGCCGGGCTTCTTCTTGCCGGCGACGGTCCGCTTCGGGCCCTTGCGGGTCCGTGCGTTGGTCTTGGTCCGCTGGCCACGCACGGGCAGGCCCCGGCGGTGCCGGATGCCGGCGTAGCAGCCGATCTCAACCTTGCGGCGGATGTCAGCGGCGACCTCGCGGCGCAGGTCGCCTTCAACCTTGTAGTTGCCCTCGATGTGGTCGCGGAGCTGCACGAGCTCCTCGTCCGTGAGGTCCCGAGCGCGCTTGTCCGGCGAGATGCCGGTGGCGGCGAGTGTCTCCAGGGCGCGGGTGCGACCGACCCCGAAGATGTAGGTGAGCGCGATCTCCAACCGCTTTTCGCGGGGGAGATCCACGCCGACTAGACGTGCCATGTGCGGGCGTACTCCTCGTGATGTGTGGCGGAGGTGTGGACCCGTCCCACCCCGCTACCGGCCGTCCCGTCTTTCCGACGCGGTGCGCGCCGGCGACCGGGATCGGTCGCTGCCCGAGCGGGCCCCGGCCTCCGACCGGGGGTCAGCCACGAAGGAGTACGACTCGCGTACCACTCGCGGCTGGGACGAGCATGTGTGATGTGTGTGTCGCTGGGGATCTGCCCGGACCAACGCCACCCGGCCGGTTACGGCCGGACGGGCTGAGTCAGCCCTGGCGCTGCTTGTGGCGCGGGTCGCTGCAGATGACCATGACCCGGCCGTGCCGGCGGATAACCCGGCACTTGTTGCAGATCCTCTTGACGCTCGGCTTGACCTTCACGGTTGCCTTACTTCCCATCTGGCCCGGGGACGCGCTCTGCGCGACACCGGACGTCGAAGACGGACACGGGACTTCCCGGCCGTCGTCAGGACTACTTGTAGCGGTAGACGATGCGCCCGCGGGTCAGGTCGTACGGCGAGAGTTCGACGACGACCCGGTCCTCCGGAAGGATGCGGATGTAGTGCTGCCGCATCTTGCCGCTGATGTGAGCCAACACCTTGTGGCCGTTCGCGAGCTCCACCCGGAACATGGCGTTCGGCAGGGGCTCGATGACCCGACCCTCGATCTCAATGGCTCCGTCTTTTTTCGGCATGTCCTCCGCTGTCCTGACGTCGATTGCTCCGGGCGGCCCACAACGTCTTACACGGAAATCTGATCAGAATCAGAAGACCGCGCCAGCCGCGGCTCCAGCTCCCACCGAAGCGCAGGGTGGGCATGCCGGAGTGGACGCTGTGCGCCGATCTGAAAGTGTACGCCGACCTGCGGGCGGTAGCCAAACCGGCCACCCAACACGCTGCCGGGGCGGATATGGAGCCCGCCCGAGGGCCAGATGATCTACCTGTCGATCTCCTGGCTCCGGCCGCTCCCGACCCTCGGCGGCGCCGGCGGTGGTCAGCCAGCCGGCTGCGGATCGTCCCGTTCGTCCGACTCGCCGGAACGCAGCTCCCGCCGGCGTTCCCGCTTCGCCCGCTTGCGCTCGCGCCGACGCGCCCGCTCGATCGCCTGACGCCGGGGCTCTCCCCCGGTCAACCCCGCGACAGTACGCACCACCAGCACCGCACCCCAGGGCCCCGCCACCCAGCCTGGCCAGAAGTAGAGCAACTGCTGGCTGAACAGCGACGTCACCGCCCAGATGGTCACCACGAGGGCGATCACCCTCAGGTACGGCAGCCACACCTCACCCAACCACCGCGCGGTCACGCCGTTGGTAGGCACCTGATCGGGCTGGCCGGCAAGCGGACTGACCGCCGGTCCACCGGCCGAGGCCGGCGCCAGGACCGACGACTGCGACGGCGTCACCGGCGGCAGATCGGTGAGCAGAGCCTCCAACTCGGCGTACGTGCGGGCCGCGTAGGCCCGCTGCAACCGCTCGTCGTACTCGTGCAGGTCCAGTCGACCCTCGTTGAGGGCGACCAGCAGCCGGTCGGCCACCGCCGCACGGTCCGCGTCCGCGGCTCGCATTCCGTCGCGCCCGTCCATGCCGGCAAGCATGCCACTCCCATGCCAGTCCCACGCCCCACCGGCCCGCCGGCCCCCGGGCCGCCGTCGATCATGAGGTTATGGCTGGAAACAACGGCGTGTCGCGCCGCTAACCCCATGATCAACGGGGCAGGGTGGGACCGGGTGGGTGGGGTTTAGGGGGTGGTTGAGGCTGCTGGTTGGCGGGCGGTTACCAGGTCGCCCAGGCGGGCGCGGCCGCCGTCGAAGGCCGTGAGCACCCAGACGCCGTCGGGCAGCAGGGCCATCGAGTGCTCGACGTGCGCTGCCACCGAGCCGTCCCGGGTCACCACCGTCCACCCGTCGGCCAACTCGACGGTACGCGGCGACGCCATCGTGATCATCGGCTCGATGGCCAACGCCATGCCAGGGACCAGTCGCGGGCCCTTGCCCGGCCGGCCGTGGTTGAGCACGTGCGGGTCCTGGTGCATCTCGGTGCCGATGCCGTGCCCGCCGTAGCCGTCGACGATGCCGTACCGGCCGCCCTTACGGACAGCCGTCTCCACAGCGTGCGAGATGTCGGTGAGCCGGCCCTTGCCGCTGGCCGCGCCGCGGGCGGCAGCGGCGATGCCGGCCCACATGGCATCCTCGGCGACCTCGGCCATCTTCAGCAGTGCCGGGTCGACGTCGCCGACCCCGACGGTTATGGCGGAGTCGCCGTGCCACCCGTCCAGCACCGCGCCGCAGTCGATGGAGATCAGATCGCCGGCCTGGAGCACCTGGTTCGGCGACGGGATGGCGTGGACGATCTGCTCGTTGACCGAGGAGCAGATCGACGCCGGAAAACCGTGGTAGCCCTTGAACGACGGGACACCACCCGCCTCGCGGATTGTCGACTCGGCGATGGCGTCCAGATCGGCGGTGCTCACACCGGGGGCGACAGCCTCCCGCATGCGGCGAAGCGCCTCAGCCACCACCAGCCCGGCGGCCCGCATCTTCTCGATCTGGTCCGGGGTCTTCAGCTGGATGTCCAGCTGGGGACGACGCATGGAGCGATTACCTTTCGTTGCCGAGCCGAACAGCGGGGCACGTCACGCGTACCCCGCTGTTCGCACTCTATCCGCCGTGGTCCGGCGGGACCTCAGCCGCCGTACGACCGCAGTGCGTCGATGGCCCGGGTGGTGACGTCCTCCACCGGGCCGGTGGCGTCGATCCCGACCAGCTTGCCCTGGGCGCCGTAGTAGTCGACCAGAGGCGCGGTCTTCTCGCTGTACTCACGAAGCCGGGTGGCGATCGTCTCCGGCTTGTCGTCGTCGCGCTGAAACAGCTCGGCGCCACACCTGTCACAGATGCCCGGCCGGGTGGTGGCGTCGAACTCGACGTGCCAGATCTTGCCGCAGCCCCGGCAGGTGCGCCGACCGGAGAGCCGCCGGATCACCTCGTCGTCGTCGACCACCAACTCCAGGACCAGATCCAGTGCGGTGCCCAGGTCGGCGAGGAGCTTGTCCAGGGCGGCCGCCTGCGGAGTGGTCCGCGGGAAGCCGTCGAGCAGGAAGCCCTCGCTGGCGTCGGGTTCGGCCAGCCGGTCCCGGACCATGTTGATGGTGACCTCGTCCGGAACCAGCTCGCCTGCGTCCATGTACCGCTTCGCCTCGACGCCGAGCGGCGTGCCCTGGGTGACGTTCGAACGGAAGATGTCTCCGGTCGAGATCTTGGGTACCGACAGGTGCGCGGCGACGAACTCTGCCTGCGTGCCCTTACCCGCACCCGGCGGGCCAACCAGAACGAGTCTCATCTACCGCAGGAACCCTTCGTAGTTCCGCTGCATGAGTTGGCTCTCGATCTGCTTCACGGTCTCCAGACCGACGCCAACCATGATGAGCACAGCGGTGCCACCGAACGGGAAGTTCTGGTACTGCTGGCTGTCCAGCCAGATGAAGAAGAAGTTCGGCAGGATCGAGATGATGCCGAGGTAGAGCGCGCCCGGCAGGGTGATCCGGCTGAGGATGAAGTCCAGGTAGTCGGCAGTCGGCTTGCCCGGCCGGATGCCCGGCACGAACCCGCCGTACTTCTTCATGTTGTCCGCGACCTCGGTCGGGTTGAACGTGATCGAGACGTAGAAGTACGTGAAGAAGATGATCAGCAGGAAGTAGACCGAGATGTAGATCGGGCTGTTCGGAGCGACCAGGTTGTTCTGGATCCACGCCTGGACCTTGCCCGGGTCGTTCTGGTCGAAGAACTGCAGGGCCAGCTGCGGGAGGTAGAGCAGCGACGAGCCGAAGATGACCGGGATCACACCCGCCTGGTTGACCTTGAGCGGGATGTAGGTCGAGGTGCCGCCGTACATCCGCCGGCCGATCATCCGCTTGGCGTACTGCACCGGGATCCGGCGCTGCGCCTGCTCGATGAACGTGACAGCGGTGATGACCACCAGGACCAGCGCGATGACGAGGGCGAACTTGCCCCAGCCCTGGCTGGTCTTGATCTGCCAGCCCTCGCCGGGCAGCCGGGCCGCGATCGAGGTGAAGATCAGCACGGACATGCCGTTGCCGACGCCCCGGTCGGTGATCAGCTCACCGAGCCACATGACCATGCCGGTGCCGGCGGTCATGGTGATCACCAGGATGGTCAGGGTCAGCCAGTCCGGGATGCCGGTGCCGGTCGGGATGATCGGGAACTGGTCGCAGCGGTTCTGGAAGAGCTGCCCCGAGCGGGCCAGCGCCACGAACGCCGAGGCCTGCAACACACCGAGACCGAGGGTCAGGTAGCGGGTGTACTGCGTGATCTTCGCCTGGCCGGCCTGGCCCTCCTTGCGGAGCTGCTCCAGGCGCGGGATCACGACGGTCAGCAGCTGCAGGATGATCGACGCGGTGATGTAGGGCATGATGCCCAGCGCGAAGACCGAGAGCTGGAGCAGCGCCCCGCCGGAGAAGAGGTTGAGCAGATTCAGCGGGCCCGTCGTGTCACCCGAGATGGAGTCGAGGCACTTCTGCACGTTGCCGTACGAGACGCCCGGGCTGGGGAGCGTCGCACCCAGCCGGTAGACCGCGATGATGCCTACTGTGAACAGCAGCTTCTTGCGCAGGTCAGGCGTACGGAACGCACTGAGAAAGGCGGACAGCAACTTCTTCCTCCTGCGCGAGGCGGGCCGCCGGTGAACCCTGGCGGGTGGGGGTGGATCACGGGCGAGTGCCCGCAATCCATGGCTGGGATGGGACTCTAACAGCCCCGGCCCGGTCCGGGCAGATGTGCCCGACTACATAAATCGATTCCGATATTACCGGGCGAACGAAGCCCAGGCAGACCATGGCGCCCGCCAGTTGCTCACAACTGGACGGGCGCCATGGTGTGGTACGCCTTACAGCTCGGTGGTGGAGCCACCGGCGGCAGCGATCTTCTCCTTGGCCGACGCACTGAACGCGTGCGCTGACACCTGGAGCGACACACCGCCGAGGTCCCCGGTGCCGAGGACCTTGACCGGGTGACCCTTGCGGACCGCGCCGGACTCGACGAGCTCCAGCGGGCCGACCTGACCACCGTTCGGGAACAGCTCAGCCAGTCGGTCCAGGTTGACCACCTGGAAGACCACCTTGAACCTGTTCTTGAAGCCCTTCATCTTCGGCAGGCGCATGTGGATGGGCATCTGCCCACCCTCGAACGCCGCCGAGATGTTCTTACGGGCCTTGGAACCCTTGGTACCGCGACCAGCGGTCTTGCCCTTGGAACCCTCACCGCGACCCACACGGGTCTTCGCGGTCTTGGAACCGGGCGCCGGGCGCAGGTGATGCACCTTGATCGTCATTACTCGACCTCCTCGACCTTCACGAGGTGGCTCACAGTGAAGATCATGCCGCGGATCTCGGGCCGGTCCTCCTTGACCACCACGTCGTTGATCCGCTTGAGACCGAGCGAACGCAGCGACTCACGCTGGTTGTGCTTGGTCCCGATACCGGACCGGAGCTGGGTGACCTTCAGACGTGCCATCAGCGCGCCACCCCCGCACGCGACGCCAGCATGGCGGCCGGCGCGACGTCCTCCACCGGCAGGCCACGACGCGCCGCGACCTGCTCGGGGGACTCAAGCCCCTTCAGGGCCGCCACTGTGGCGTGCACGATGTTGATCGGGTTCGAGGAGCCGAGGCTCTTCGAGAGCACGTCGTGGATCCCGGCGCACTCCAGCACGGCGCGCACCGGACCACCGGCGATGACACCCGTACCGGCCGAGGCCGGCTTGAGCAGCACGACGCCAGCGGCGTCCTCACCCGTCACCGGGTGCGGGATCGACTGACCGATCCGCGGGACCTTGAAGAAGTGCTTCTTGGCCTCCTCGACGCCCTTGGCGATGGCCGCGGGCACCTCCTTGGCCTTTCCGTAGCCCACGCCGACCGTGCCGTCGCCGTCGCCCACGATCACCAGGGCGGTGAAGCTGAAGCGACGACCACCCTTCACGACCTTGGCGACGCGGTTGATCGCGACGACCCGCTCAAGGTGCGGGGTCTTCTCGACGGGCGCGTTTCCGCGGCCGCCCTCACGGCGGTTGTCGCGGCGACCACCCTCGTTGCCACCGGACCCGCCGCCACGGCGCTGTTGACCTGGCATCAGCAGCCTTCCTTATCTCTCGTGACGGGGTTGTTAGAACTCGAGCCCGGCTTCGCGGGCGGCGTCGGCAAGCGCGGCGACTCGCCCCGCGTACCGGTTGCCGCCGCGGTCGAAGACGACCTTGGAGACGCCGGCGGCCTTGGCCCGCTCGGCGAGCAGCGCGCCCACCTTGCCGGCGAGGGCACTCTTGTCGCCCTCCGCACCGCGCAGCGAGGCGTCCAGGGTCGACGCCGACGCCAGGGTGTGGCCCTTGGTGTCGTCGACGATCTGGGCGACCATGTGCCGCAGCGAACGGGTGACGACCAGGCGCGGACGCTCGGACGTACCGCTGACGTTCTTGCGGACGCGGAAGTGCCGACGCGCACGCCCAACGGCGCGCTTGGCGGCGACGCCGCGGCGGCGCTTGAGCAGCGTGGCGCTCACTTCTTACCTGCCTTTCCGGCCTTGCGGCGGATGACCTCGCCCTGGTACTTCACGCCCTTGCCCTTGTAGGGCTCCGGCGGGCGGATCTTCCGGATGTTGGCGGCGACCTCACCGACCTGCTGCTTGTCGATGCCAGCCACGTGGAACAGGGTCGGCCGCTCCACCGTGAAGGTGATGCCCGCCGGGGCGGGGACGACCACCGGGTGCGAGAACCCGAGCGCGAACTCGAGGTCCGAGCCCTTGGCGGTGACCCGGTAACCGGTGCCGGCGATCTCCAGGCTCTTGCGGTAGCCCTCGGTGACCCCGACGATCATGTTGGCAACCAGCGTACGGCTCAGGCCGTGGAGTTCCTTGGCCTTGCGCTCGTCGTTCGGCCGGTTGACGTTGAGCTGCCCATCCTCGGCCCGCTCGACCGTGATCGGCTCGGCGAGGGTGTGCTCAAGCTGGCCCTTGGGGCCCTTGACCTTGACGGTCTGCCCGTCGATCGTGATGTCGACGCCGGCTGGTACCGGGATCGACTTACGTCCAATTCGCGACATTTCTACCAGTCTCCCGTTACCAGACGAAGGCGAGGACTTCCCCGCCAACACTCCGCTTGCGGGCCTGCCGGTCGGTCAGCAGCCCCTGGGACGTCGAAATGATCGCCACGCCCAGCCCACCGAGCACCCGCGGGAGCCCGTCCGACTTGGCGTACACCCGGAGACCGGGCTTGGACACGCGCTTGATGCCGGCCAGGCTCCGCTCGCGGTTCTGGCCGTACTTCAGCTCGACGACCAGTCGCTTGCCGACGGCACCCTCCTCGGGCTCCTCGACCGACCAGGTGGCGATGTAACCCTCGGCCTTCAGGACCTCGGCGATGTTCGCCTTGATCTTGGAGTAGGGCATCTTCACCTGATCGTGGTACGCCTGGTTGGCGTTACGCAGACGCGTGAGCATGTCTGCGATCGGGTCGGTCATCGTCATGGATTTCGTCAGCCTTTCTCGCCGGGGTTCCCGGGGCATCAGCCCCGGGCCTACGGCGAAGAGCAATACCTAATCGGTGCAGGAGTTCCCGGCCGACGGCCGGGACGCGGTCGCCCTTACCAGGAAGCCTTGGACACGCCCGGCAGCTCACCGCGGTGAGCCATCTCCCGGATGCAGACCCGGCAGAGCCCGAACTTGCGGTAGACCGCCTTCGGACGCCCGCACCGCTGGCAGCGGGTGTACGCGCGAACCGAGAACTTCGGCTTCGCGGCCGCCTTGATGATCAGCGCCTTCTTGGCCATCTCAGTTCTCCTTGAACGGGAAGCCCAGGAGCTTGAGCAGCGCCCGGCCCTCGTCGTCGGTCGTGGCGGTCGTGACCACCGTGATGTCCATGCCCCGCTGGCGATCGATCCGGTCCTGGTCGATCTCGTGGAACACCGACTGCTCGGTCAGACCGAACGTGTAGTTGCCGTGCCCGTCCAGCTTGCGTCCGTCCAGGCCGCGGAAGTCGCGGATACGCGGCAGCGAGATGGACAGCAGCCGGTCCAGGAACTCCCACATCCGGTCGCCGCGAAGGGTCACCTTCGCACCGATCGGCATGCCCTCGCGGAGCTTGAACTGCGCGATGGACTTGGTTGCCCGCCGCACCTGCGGCTTCTGGCCGGTGATCGTGGCGAGGTCGCGGACCGCGCCGTCGATCAGCTTGGCGTCGCGAGCAGCCTCGCCGACACCCATGTTGACGACGATCTTGACCAGCCGCGGCACCTGCATGGGGTTGCCGTAGCTGCGCTGCTCGCGCAGCTGGGCCACGATCTCGTTGCGGTACCGCTCCTTGAGGCGCGGCAGGGTCTTTTCGGTAGCCGTGGTCATCACAGGTCCTTACCGGTGCTACGCGCGATGCGGACCTTCTGGCCGTTGTCGTCGATCCGGTAACCGACGCGGGTCGGCTTGCCGTCGGAGTCCAGGACCTGCACGTTCGAGACGTGGATCGGGGCCTCCTGAGTGACGATGCCGCCGGTCTTGGCGCCACGCTGGGTGGTGCTGATGCGGGTGTGCTTCTTGACCCGGTTCACGCCCTCGACCAGGACCTTGTCCTGCCGCGGGTAGGCCGCGATGACCTTACCCTTGGCACCCTTGTCCTTGCCGGCGATGACGACGACCGTGTCGCCCTTCTTGACCTTCACGGTCACAACACCTCCGGCGCGAGGGAAATAATCTTCATGAACCGCTTGTCCCGCAGCTCCCGACCCACCGGGCCGAAGATGCGGGTACCACGCGGGTCCCCACCGTCCTTGATGATGACGGCGGCGTTCTCGTCGAAGCGGATGTACGAGCCGTCCGGCCGACGCTTCTCCTTGGCCGTGCGAACGACGACAGCCTTGACGACGTCGCCCTTCTTCACACCGGCACCCGGGATCGCGTCCTTGACCGTGGCCACGATGACGTCGCCGATGCTCGCGTAGCGCCGACCCGAGCCACCGAGAACCCGGATGCACAGGATCTCCCGAGCACCCGTGTTGTCGGCGACGCGCAGTCGCGACTCCTGCTGAATCACGTCTATCTCCTATGTCTGCCGGTTCTCCGGCCGCCGTAGCGGCCGGAGCCTGGCGGAACCTACGCCCGACGCAACGCCGGGCGAGCTCGAGCCTTCGCTACTTGGCCTTTTCCAGGATCTCCACGATCCGCCAACGCTTGGTGGCGCTCAGCGGCCGGGTCTCCATGATGAGAACCCGGTCACCGGTGCCAGCGGCGTTCTGCTCGTCGTGCACCTTCAGCTTGGCCGTACGGCGCATGATCTTGCCGTACAGCGCGTGCCGAACCCGGTCCTCGACCTCGACGACGACGGTCTTGTCCATCTTGTCGCTGATCACCAGGCCCTCGCGGACCTTGCGGCGCGACCGCGCGGCGGCGGTGGCGGTCTCTTCGGTCATGATGCAGTCACCTCAGTCGGCGCGGCCGAGAGCCCCAGCTCGCGCTCACGCATGATCGTGTAGATCCGGGCGATCTCCCGACGGATGACCTGCAGCCGCCGGTTGTTGTCCAGCTGCCCGGTTGCGGCCTGCACGCGGAGGTTGAACAGCTCCGCCTTGGCCTCCCGCAGCTTCGTGACCAGCTCCTCTTCGGAGAGCTCACGCAGCTCGGTCGCCTTAACGCCCGCTGCCATCAGGATTCACCCACTTCGCGCGTAACAATGCGGCACTTCATCGGGAGCTTGTGGATCGCGCGACGCATGGCCTCTCGCGCGGTCTGCTCGTTGGGGAAGGACATCTCGAAGAGAACCCGCCCCGGCTTGACGTTGGCGACCCACCACTCGGGCGAACCCTTACCGGAACCCATCCGGGTCTCGGCAGGCTTCTTGGTGAGGGCCTGGTCCGGGAAGATCGTGATCCAGACCTTGCCACCACGCTTGATGTGGCGAGTCATCGCGATACGTGCCGACTCGATCTGCCGGTTCGTCACGTACGCCGGCTCGAGAGCCTGGATCCCGAACTCGCCGAACACCACCCGGTTACCACCCTTGGACGCGCCACTGCGGTCCGGGTGGTGCGGCTTGCGGAAGCCCTTCGGGGGCTTGCGCGGCATCAGCATCTGTCAGCCCTCCTGCTGCGTTTCTGCCGGAGCAGCCGCGGCCGCGACAGCTGCGCTGTCGACAGGCTCGCCGCTCGGCGTCTCGGCCTGCTGCGCGATGGTGGTCGCAGCAGCCCGCCCGGCCTCGGTGCCACCGGCCGTGGTGCCGGACGAACCCGACCGGCCACGACGCGGACGCTCGGGACGGTCGCCACGCTCACCACGACGCGGGCGGGACGGACCGGCCTCGGCCGGAGCCTCCCGGCCCGGGACGGCGTCGCCCTTGTAGATCCAGACCTTCACACCGATCCGGCCGAACGTGGTACGGGCCTCGAAGAAGCCGTACTCGATGTTGGCCCGCAGCGTGTGCAGCGGAACCCGGCCCTCACGGTAGAACTCGGTCCGGCTCATCTCGGCGCCGCCGAGGCGACCCGAGACCTGAACCCGGATGCCCTTGCAGACCGGGTTCTTCATCGCCGACTGCATGGCCTTGCGCATCGCCCGACGGAAGCTGACCCGGCTGGACAGCTGCTCGGCCACGCCCTGCGCGACGAGCTGAGCGTCCGACTCGGGGTTCTTCACCTCGATGATGTTCAGCTGAACCTGCTTGCCGGTGAGCTTCTCGAGCTCGCCGCGGATCCGGTCGGCCTCCGCACCCTTACGGCCGATGACGATGCCCGGCCGGGCGGTGTGGATGTCGACCCTGACCCGGTCGCGGGTGCGCTCGATGTCGACCTTGGAGATCCCGGCACGCTCGAGGCCCTTGGACATCATGCGGCGGATCTTGACATCCTCGCCGATGTAGTCCTTGTAGAGCTTGTCCGCGAACCAGCGGGACTTCCAGTCGGTCGAGATGCCGAGCCGGAACCCAGTGGGGTGAACCTTCTGACCCATTACTCGGCGTCCTCCGTCTTGCTCTGCGCTTCGGCCGGTGCGGCCTCCGTGGCCGGGGCGGCCTTCTTCGCCGCGGCCTTCCTCGGCGCTGCCGGCGCGACCGCTTCGACCGCCACGGTGATGTGGCAGGTGCGCTTGCGGATTCGGTACGCCCGACCCTGCGCCCGCGGCTGGAACCGCTTCATCGTCGGGCCCTCGTCCACGAAGGCCTCGCTGACGAGCAGCGCGTCGGGGTCCAGCCGCTCGTTGTTCTCCGCGTTGGCGATCGCGCTAGCGAGCACCTTGTACACCTGCTCGCTCGCAGCCTGCGGCGCGAACTGCAGCACCGTTAGCGCCTCCTTCGCGGGCAGGCCGCGGACGAGGTTGACCACCCGGCGCGCCTTCATCGGCGAGATGCGCACGTGCCGCGCAACCGCCCGCGCGCCCGGAAGCACCGGAGCGTCGCCCTTTCCTGGCATCGCTGTAACCCCTTGTTCCCTCTATCCGTATGCCCGCGGCGTCAGCGCCGACGGCTCTTCCGGTCGTCCTTCTCGTGACCCTTGAAAGTGCGGGTCAGCGCGAACTCGCCGAGCTTGTGCCCGACCATCGCCTCGGTCACGAACACCGGGACGTGCTTGCGTCCGTCGTGCACGGCGATCGTGTGCCCCAGCATCTCGGGGATGATCGTCGAGCGCCGCGACCAGGTCTTGATCACGTTCTTGGAGCCCTTGTCGTTCTGTACTTCCACCTTCTTGAGCAGGTGGTCGTCGACGAACGGGCCCTTCTTCAGGCTGCGAGGCATGTCTTATCTCCCTCAGCCGCGCTTACGCGTGGCGTAGCGACGGCGGACGATCAGCCGGTCACTCGGCTGGCCCTTACGGCGGGTGCGGCCCTCGGGCTTACCCTGCGGGTTGACCGGGTGGCGACCACCGGAGGTCTTACCCTCACCACCACCGTGCGGGTGGTCGACCGGGTTCATGGCGACACCACGGACGGTCGGGCGCTTGCCCTTCCACCGCATCCGGCCGGCCTTGCCCCAGTTGATGTTCGACTGGTCGGCGTTGCCGATCTCGCCGATGCTGGCGCGGCAGCGCACGTCCACCCGCCGGATCTCGCCGGACGGCATACGCAGGGTCGCGTACGCGCCCTCGCGGCCGAGCAGCTGGATGCCCACACCGGCGGAACGGGCCAGCTTGGCCCCGCCACCCGGACGCAGCTCCACGTTGTGGATCGTGGTACCGACCGGGATGTTGCGCAGCGGCAGGTTGTTGCCCGGCTTGATGTCGGCGCCCGGACCGGACTCGACGCGGTCACCCTGCTTCAGGTCCTTCGGCGCGATGATGTACCGCTTCTCGCCGTCGGCGTAGTGCAGCAGCGCGATGCGCGCCGTGCGGTTGGGGTCGTACTCGATGTGAGCGACCTTCGCCGGCACGCCGTCCTTGTCGACCCGCTTGAAGTCGATCAGACGGTACTGGCGCTTGTGACCGCCGCCGTGGTGCCGCGTGGTGATCCGGCCGTGGGCGTTACGCCCGCCCTTCTTCGGCAGCGGAACCAGCAGCGACTTCTCCGGCGTGGACCGGGTGATCTCGGCGAAGTCAGCGACACTCGAGCCACGTCGGCCCGGCGTCGTCGGCTTGTACTTACGGATAGCCATTGTCTACACCCCTCAGCTGACCGGGCCGCCGAAGGCCTCGATGCGGTCACCGTCAGCCAGCTTCACGATCGCCCGCTTGGTCGCCTTGCGCTGACCGAAGCCGGTCTTGGTGCGCTTGCGCTTACCCTGGCGGTTGAGCGTGTTGACCGTCAGGACGCGGACGTTGAAGATCTGCTGGATAGCGATCTTGATCTCGGTCTTGTTCGCGTCCGGGTGCACCAGGAAGGTGTACCAGTTCCGGTTCAGCTCGCTGTAGCTCTTCTCCGAGACGACCGGCGCCACGATGATGTCGCGCGGGTCGGCGATCGTGCTCACTTGCCACCCTCCTCGGTGGTCTCGGCGGGCACGCCCAGGAACTCGTCCAGGGCGTCCTTGGTGAAGACCACGTCGTCGGCCACCAGCACGTCGTACGTGTTCAGCTGGCCGGACTCGATCAGGTGCACGCGCGGCTCGTTGCGCAGCGACACCCAGTTCAGCTCGTCGGTGCTGCTCAGCACGACCAGGACCCGACGGGCCTCGGTGAGCTTGGTCAGCGTGGCCAGGGCCGCCTTGGTCGACGGCTTCTCGCCCGAGACGAACGCCTCGACGACGTGCACCTGCCCGGCGCGGGCCCGGTCGGAGAGGGCACCCCGCAGAGCGGCGGCCTTCATCTTCTTCGGGGTCCGCTGGCTGTAGTCGCGCGGCACGGGACCGTGCACGACGCCACCGCCGGCGAACTGCGGCGCGCGGATCGAGCCCTGCCGGGCGCGACCGGTGCCCTTCTGCTTGTACGGCTTCTTGCCGCCACCAGCGACCTCGGCGCGGGTCTTGGTCTTGTGCGTGCCCTGTCGGGCCGCCGCGAGCTGGGCCACCACGACCTGGTGCATCAGCGCGACGTTGGCCTGCACGTCGAAGATGTCCGCCGGCAGCTCGACGGAGCCGCTGGTGGTGCCTTCGACGGTGCGCACGTCAACGGTGGTCACTTGGCCGCACCGCCCTTCTTCACCTTGATCTTGGCCGCGGTACGGACCAGAACCAGCGCGCCCTTGGGGCCAGGAATGGCACCCCGGACGAGCAGGAGGTTGTTCTCCGTGTCGACCGCCTGGACGGTCAGGTTCTGCACGGTGTAGCGAACGCCACCCATCCGACCGGCCATCCGGGTGCCCTTGAAGACACGACCCGGGGTGGCGCAGGCGCCGATGGAACCGGGCGAGCGGTGCTTGCGCTCGACACCGTGGCTGCTGCCCAGACCGTGGAAGCCGTGCCGCTTCATCGCGCCGGCGAAGCCCTTGCCCTTGGTCTTGCCGGTGACGTCGATGGTGACGCCGGCCGGGAACTCCTCGACAGTGACTTCCTGGCCGAGCGAGTATTCCCCGGCGTCCGTGGTGCGCAGCTCGACGATGTGCCGGCGCGGCGCCACGTCCGCCTTGGCGTAGTGCCCGCTGATCGGCTTCTTGACCTTGCGCGGGTCGATGGTGCCGTAGGCCAGCTGGACCGCGGAGTAACCGTCCTTCTCGGCGCTACGAACCTGGCTGATGACGCACGGGCCGGCCTCGACCACGGTCACGGGAACAACCTTGTTGTTGTCCCAGACCTGGGTCATGCCGAGCTTGGCGCCCAGGATCCCCTTGACTTGCCTGTCCATTTGTCCGGTCCCTACAGCTTGATCTCGATGTCGACGCCAGCCGGCAGGTCGAGGCGCATGAGCGAGTCGACCGTCTTCGGGGTCGGGTCGATGATGTCGATCAGCCGCTTGTGCGTGCGCATCTCGAAGTGCTCGCGCGAGTCCTTGTACTTGTGCGGCGAGCGGATAACGCAGAAACGGTTGATCTCCGTGGGCAGCGGCACCGGGCCCGCGACCTGCGCCCCGGTGCGCGTCACCGTCTCGACGATCTTCCGAGCCGAGGAGTCGACGACCTCGTGGTCATAGGCCTTGAGCCGGATGCGGATCTTCTGTCCCGCCATGGTGGCTTCTGTTCCTTCTCTCGATGCCGCTGTGTTGCGGGCGCCTGTACCGGCTGGCACAGGCCCACTTCGCCGACCCCCGCGGTCGGGCGTGTCGCGCCCTCGGGCCGGGCTCCGCCCCGTGGTTCCGGAGTGGTGCTGACCGCGCGGTGGGTCAAGGCGCCGATCGCATTACCGCGACCTGAACGCCGTGCGAGGGTGGTTGGCGACTGGGCCGCCAACCACCCTACGCTCGACTGCCTCGCCACCCGGAGGTTCAGCGAAAGCCGAACACAGGCGACGAACTGTCGTTACGCAACCTGACTAGTATGCCGCACGACCGGCGGCGGGTCTAATCGGGGTTACCTAGTTCACTTGATGATCTTGGTGACGAACCCGGCGCCGACGGTGCGGCCACCCTCGCGGATCGCGAACTTGAGGTTCTCCTCCATGGCGATGGGCTGGATCAGCTTCACCGACATGGTGGTGTTGTCACCCGGCATGACCATCTCGGTGCCCTCGGGGAGGGTGACGACACCGGTGACGTCCGTGGTCCGGAAGTAGAACTGCGGGCGGTAGTTCTGGAAGAACGGGGTGTGCCGGCCGCCCTCCTCCTTGGAGAGGATGTAGACCGTCGCCTCGAACTCCGTGTGCGGGGTGTTCGAGCCCGGCTTCACGACGACCATGCCGCGCTCGACCTCGTCGCGCTTGGTGCCACGCAGCAGCAGGCCGACGTTCTCGCCTGCGCGAGCGTCGTCCAGGGTCTTCCGGAACATCTCGATCGCGGTGACCTTGGTCTTGAAGCTCTTCTCCTTGATACCGACGAGCTCGACATCCTCGTTCGGCAGGAGAACGCCGCGCTCCACGCGACCGGTGACGACGGTGCCACGACCGGTGATCGTGAAGACGTCCTCAACCGGCATCAGGAACGGCATGTCGACCTCGCGCTCCGGCTGCGGGATCGAGGTGTCGACAGCGGTCATCAGGTCCAGCAGCTTGCCGGTCCACTCGGGGTCACCCTCGAGGGCCTTCAGCGCCGAAACCCGAACGACCGGCAGGTCGTCACCCGGGTACTCCTGCGAGGAGAGCAGCTCGCGGACCTCGAGCTCGACGAGCTCCAGGAGCTCCTCGTCGTCGACCATGTCGCTCTTGTTGAGCGCCACGACGATGTACGGCACACCAACCTGACGGGCCAGCAGCACGTGCTCGCGGGTCTGCGGCATCGGGCCGTCGGTCGCCGCGACCACCAGGATCGCGCCGTCCATCTGCGCGGCACCGGTGATCATGTTCTTGATGTAGTCCGCGTGGCCGGGGCAGTCGACGTGCGCGTAGTGCCGCGCCTCGGTCTGGTACTCGACGTGCGCGATCGAGATCGTGATGCCGCGGGCCTTCTCCTCCGGCGCCTTGTCGATCTCGTCGAACGGCGTGTAGGGGTTCAGGTCCGGGAACTGGTCGTGCAGGACCTTGGTGATGGCCGCCGTCAGCGTCGTCTTACCGTGGTCGATGTGACCAATGGTGCCGATGTTGACGTGCGGCTTAGTCCGCTCGAACTTAGCCTTCGCCACTGGTGTCCTCCTGTGGACTTCTTGGTTCGTACGCCCGGCGCGCCGGTCGGCGCTTAGGACTCTGTCGACAGCCTTTCCGGCCTGACGGCCGGGAAGCCATTGTGGGTTCTGCGGCGATGAAGCCTACAGGCCCGGTCTCACGCGATTCGATCGTGGTGGTCGCGGGCGGGTTGAACCTCCCGCGACCAACCACGAATCACCTGCTCAGGGCGTTACTCGCCCGTTGCCTTCGCGATGATCTCCTTCGCGACGCTCTGCGGAACCTCGGCGTAGGAGTCGAACTGCATGCTGTAGCTAGCCCGGCCCTGGGTCTTCGACCGCAGGTCGCCGACGTAGCCGAACATCTCCGACAACGGCACCAGAGCCTTCACGATGCGGGCGCCACTGCGCTCCTCCATCGCCTGGATGATGCCGCGGCGGGAGTTGAGGTCGCCGATGACGTCACCCATGTTCTCCTCGGGAGTGGTGACCTCAACGGCCATCATCGGCTCGAGCAACGCCGGGTCGGCCTTGCGGGCCGCGTCCTTCATCACCATCGAGCCGGCGATCTTGAATGCCATTTCCGACGAGTCGACCTCGTGGTACTGGCCGTCCAGCAGGGTCAGCTTCACGCCGACCAGCGGGAAGCCCGCGAGGATGCCGTACTGCAGCGCGTCCTGCGCACCGGCGTCCACCGACGGGATGAACTCCCGGGGGATCCGGCCGCCGCTGACGGCGTTGGCGAACTCGTAGGTCGGCGATTCGTTGTCCAGCGGCAGCGGCTCCACGCTCACGATCACGCGGGCGTACTGGCCGGAACCACCGGTCTGCTTCTTGTGGGTGTACTCGACCTTCTCCACCTTGCGGCGGATGGTCTCGCGGTACGCCACCTGCGGCTTGCCGACGTTGGCCTCGACGTTGAACTCGCGGCGCATCCGGTCGACCAGGATGTCCAGGTGCAGCTCACCCATGCCGGAGATGACCGTCTGACCGGTCTCCTCGTCCAGCTGGACGCGGAAGGTCGGGTCCTCCTCGGCCAGGCGCTGGATCGCGGTGCCCAGCTTCTCCTGGTCGGACTTGGTCTTCGGCTCGATCGCCACCGAGATGACCGGCTCCGGGAACGTCATCGACTCCAGGATGACCGGGTTCGCCGGGTCGGAGAGCGTGTCGCCGGTGGTGGTCTGCTTGAGACCCTGCACGGCGATGATGTCGCCGGCCTGCGCCGACGGACGCTCTTCGCGCTTGTTGGCGTGCATCTGGTAGATCTTGCCGATCCGCTCCTTGCGGTCCTTGGTGGAGTTGACCACCTGGGAACCGGAATCGAGCGTGCCGGAGTAGACCCGCACGTAGGTGAGCTTGCCCAGGTGCTTGTCCGTCTGGATCTTGAACGCCAGGCCGGAGAACGGCTCCGAGTTGGACGGCTTACGCAGCAGCGGGGTCTCGCCGTCGGGAGCCGTGCCCTCGATGGCCGGAACGTCCAGCGGCGACGGCAGGAAGTCGACAACGGCGTCGAGCATGGGCTGAACGCCCTTGTTCTTGAACGCCGAGCCACAGAGCACCGGGTTGGCCTTGCCGGCGATGGTGGCACGCCGGATGGCGGCCTTGATCTCCTCGACGGAGACCTCCTCGCCTTCCAGGTACTTCTCCATCACCGAGTCGTCGACGTCGGCGAGGGTCTCCATCAGCTTCTCGCGCCACTCGGCCGCGGAGTCGGCCAGGTCGGCCGGGATCTCCTCAACCGCGTAGTCCTCACCCTTCTGGGTCTCCCCGCGCCAGGTGAGCGCGCGCATGCCGATCAGGTCGACGACACCGATGTGGTCGCCCTCGAGCCCGATCGGGATCTGGAGCACCAGCGGGGTGGCGTTCAACCGGTCGATCATCATCTGCACGCAGCGGAAGAAGTCGGCGCCGGTCCGGTCGAGCTTGTTGACGAAGCACATCCGCGGGACGTTGTACTTGTCGGCCTGCCGCCAGACGTTCTCCGTCTGCGGTTCCACGCCGGCGACACCGTCGTAGACCGCGACCGCACCATCCAGGACCCGCAGCGACCGCTCGACCTCGACCGTGAAGTCGACGTGACCGGGCGTGTCGATGATCTGGATCGTGTGGTCTTTCCACTCACACTTGGTAGCAGCGGAGGTGATGGTGATACCACGCTCCTGCTCCTGCTCCATCCAGTCCATGACGGCAGCGCCCTCGTGGACCTCACCGATCTTGTACGTGATGCCGGTGTAGAACAGGATTCGCTCGGTGGTCGTGGTCTTACCGGCATCGATGTGCGCCATGATGCCGATGTTGCGTACCTTGGCGAGCGCGTCTGCGGCGGCCACTTCAATCCCTACTTATCGTCGTCTCGACTCAACTGGTGGCGGTTCCGGCGCCCGGAGGCGCCGGAACCAGGGTGTTACCAGCGGTAGTGCGCGAAGGCCTTGTTCGACTCGGCCATCTTGTGCGTGTCCTCGCGCCGCTTGACGGCGGCACCGAGGCCGTTGCTCGCGTCCAGCAGCTCGTTCATCAGCCGCTCGACCATGGTCTTCTCGCGCCGGGCGCGGGAGTAGGTGACCAGCCAGCGCAGGCCCAGGGTGGTCGCCCGGGTCGGGCGGACCTCGACCGGCACCTGGTAGGTGGCGCCACCGACACGACGGCTGCGCACCTCGAGGGTCGGCTTGACGTTGTCCATCGCCCGCTTGAGGGTGACGACCGGGTCGGTGCCGGACTTCTCGCGGCAGCCCTCGAGGGCCGCGTACACGATGGTCTCGGCGAGCTGGCGCTTGCCGCGCAGCAGGATCTTGTTCACCAGCTGGGTGACCAGCGGCGAGTTGTACACCGGGTCAGCGACCAGTGGCCGCCGCGGAGCGGGTCCCTTACGCGGCATGTCAGCTCTTCTCCTTCTTCGCGCCGTAACGGCTGCGCGCCTGCTTGCGGTTGCGGACACCCTGGGTGTCCAGCGAGCCGCGAACGATCTTGTAACGCACGCCGGGGAGGTCCTTCACCCGGCCGCCGCGGACGAGCACGATCGAGTGCTCCTGCAGGTTGTGACCGACGCCCGGAATGTAGGCGGTCACCTCGATCTGGCTGCTGAGCTTCACACGAGCGACCTTGCGCAGCGCCGAGTTCGGCTTCTTCGGGGTGGTGGTGTACACGCGGGTGCACACGCCGCGCCGCTGGGGAGACCCCTTGAGCGCCGGGGTCTTGGTCTTGGTCGTCTTGGCCTGACGGCCCTTTCGGACCAGCTGCTGAATGGTGGGCACCGGGTTTCTCCGCTCCCTTCGGCCGCATTCGCGGCCGCGCCGTCTGCTCGTTAACCGGCCTGCTGACCGGCTCTCCTACATTCCGACCAGGGCCACCTTACGGAGACCCCGGCACCCGCGGTCGGGCGTGTCGCCCTGCCCACGGTCCCGTTGCGGACGCTTGCGCGTGCGATCGGGTTTGTGTCACCGGCACGCGGGTCGCCCCGCCCCGGATCCTTGCGTTGCCGTGCCGCCGCCCGGGATCCGGAAACAGCGCACGCACGAGTTGCCCGGGCATGCCCGGGCACAAGGGGAAAGAGTACCTACCACAACCGCCCAGGTCAAAACGGAAGGGCCCGGCGGCTGTCGCACACCCGCCGGCCGAATCTCGTTCTGCCCCGTCGCCCGCGATGGGCACCTACGAACACAAGTGTACCGGCTTCCCCGCGGAACCACCCGTCGCCCCCGAGTGGGGCAGCGACCAGGGGGCGAGAGCCCGGTCGAACGGCGACCTACCTCAGGTCAGGGCCAGTAGCAGCGCCAGGCCCAGACCCAGGAGGCTGAGCAGCGCTCCCGCCCCGCCACAGCTGATCCCGGCCAGCGCGAGCCCTCGACCGGTGAACCGGACCGCGGGGGGCGCGGCCGGACGGCGGATCTGCCGCCGACCCAGCAGGCCGGTGACGACCGCCGCCACGCCGGCCAGCAACCCGAGTGCGGCGAACGCGCCGGAGGCCCAGGCCCCGCCGTCGTTCGCGAAGGCCACCCCGAAGCAGATCACCAACAGCGACACCAGGACCGACGCGATCCCGGCCACCAGCGACCCGATGGCCAACCCGGACGTGACCGGTGCCACGTCCAGGTGCACGATGCCGAACGGCGTACCGGGCACCGACTCCACCCGTTTCGGCGGCCGGCGTTGCTCGTCGGTGGGCGGCGGCACCGGACGGCCCGGCATTCCCGCCCCGACGGGCGCGGGACCGGACGGCGCACCCCAGCCGGGCGGCACACCAGGCCCGGACTGCGGCGCACCCCACCCCGGCGGCACAGCAGGCCCAGAGGGCGGCGGACCCCACCCGGGCGGCACAGCAGGCCCAGACGAGGGCGGACCCCCACCCGGCGGCACACCAGGCCCCGGGTGCGGCGGACCCCAACCCGGCGGCACACCAGGCCCAGGCTGCGGCGGACCCCAACCCGGCGCCGCGCCCGCCCCGGACGACGGCGGCGGCACAGCAGGCGCGGACGCCGGCGCACCCCACCCCGGCGGTGTCGGGGTGGGCACCCCGGAGACCGGGTCGGGCTGACCGGAGCCGGACGGACCCGTCGTACCCCAGTCGGGGTGCGGCCTGCCCCACTCCGGCGTGGGCGTTAGGGGATGCAATTCGCTGCTCGGGCCCGGTTGCGCCCAGTCAGTCGGCTCGGACGGAGCCGGCGCAGCCGGCTGGTCGGCCGGTTCGTCCGCAGGGGGCCGCGCCGGATCCGTCACGAGGTCCTCCTGTCGAAAGGCCGCCACCCCCGCGCGACGGACACCGGCCAGGCTACCGCCGAGAGCGCCGGCACCCGCGCCGGGCGCGGTGGCTCAGTCCATGTTCGCCGGGTAGTCGTGGCCGAACGGCGAGCCGGCCAACCGCACCACGCCGATCACCACCATGGCCACCACGCTGACCGCGACCAGGACCAGACCAGCCCACGCCATCCGCTCCCCCCGCCGCAGCCAGACGCCGCCGGTCAGGAAACCCCCGGAGGAGTACGCCTCACGGCGCGCCTGCCGGGCCAGTTGCAGTGCCACGGTCGCCGGCACCACCCCGCCGATGAACAACCCGGTCAGCAGGCCGAGCAGCCCGAGAGCGAAAACCGCCCGAGCCTTCGTGGCACGGGCCGGATCCGGGTCCAGCGGGTGGCGCAGCCCCTGCTGCGCGACGGACACCTGCCCGGGTGCGGTCGTCATCCCCCCATCATGCCGAACTCGGACCAGGGCTGGGTGGGTCCGGACACGACGAGGCCCCCGGCGGATACCGGGGGCCTCGTCGTGCGCTTGGTGCCTAGCGGTACGACCCGAAGTCGAAGTCGTCAAGCGGCACAGCCTGCCCGCTGGCCGGCCCGAAGCCGTAGTCGGTCTCCGGGTACCCGGTCATCGAGTAGACCTTGGCCTTGGCCTCCTCGGTCGGCTCGACCCGGACGTTGCGGTACTTGCTGATGCCCGTACCGGCCGGGATGAGCTTTCCGATGATCACGTTCTCCTTGAGGCCGACGAGCGAGTCGCTGCGCGAGTTGATCGCAGCGTCGGTCAGCACCCGGGTGGTCTCCTGGAAGGAGGCCGCCGAGAGCCAGGAGTCGGTGGCCAGCGAGGCCTTGGTGATACCCATCAGCACCGGACGACCGGCGGCGGGCTCGCCGCCCTCCGACACGAGCCGGCGGTTCTCCGACTCGAACAGCGCCCGGTCGACGAGCACACCCGGCAGGAACTCGGTCGAGCCGGAGTCGATGACCGTCACCCGCTTGAGCATCTGGCGGATGATGATCTCGATGTGCTTGTCGTGGATGAGCACACCCTGCGAGCGGTAGACCTCCTGGACCTCACTGGTCAGGTGGACCTGGACCGCCCGCGGACCCATGATCCGCAGCAGCTCGTGCGGGTCGATGGTGCCCTCGGTCAGCTTCTCGCCGACCGCGACGTGACCGCCGTCGTGGGTACGGAGCTTGACCCGCTTCGAGATCTTGTCGTAGACGATCTCTTCGCTGCCGTCGTCCGGCACCACGATGATCTTGCGCGAGCGCTCGCCGTCCTCGATCCGGATCCGACCGGGGGTGTCGGCGATGGGCGCCTTACCCTTCGGGACCCGAGCCTCGAAGATCTCCTGCACACGCGGCAGACCCTGGGTGATGTCCTCACCCGCGACACCACCGGTGTGGAAGGTACGCATCGTCAGCTGCGTACCGGGCTCACCGATGGACTGGGCGGCGATGATGCCGACCGCCTCGCCGATGTCGACCGACTTGCCGGTCGGCAGCGACCGGCCGTAGCAGGCCGCGCAGACGCCCAGCTTGGACTCACAGGTGAGCACGCTGCGCACGCGGACCGTCTCCACGCCGGCGGCGACGATCTTGTCGACCCCGATGGAGTTGATGTCCTGACCGCGCTCGGCCACCACGGTGCCGTCCGGCCCCTTGATGTCGTCGGCCAGGGTCCGGGCGTGCACGCTGGTCTCGGCGTGGGTGTGGACGACGAGCTTGCCGTCGAGCTTCTCGCCGATCTGCATCGGGATCGCCCGGTCGGTGCCGCAGTCCTCCTCGCGGATGATGACGTCCTGCGAGACGTCCACCAGACGACGGGTCAGGTAACCCGAGTCGGCGGTCCGCAGCGCGGTGTCGGCGAGACCCTTACGGGCACCGTGCGTGGAGATGAAGTACTCCAGCACGGACAGACCCTCCCGGTAGCTGGCCTTGATCGGCCGCGGGATGATCTCGCCCTTCGGGTTGGCCACCAGACCACGGATCGCGGCGATCTGGCGGAGCTGGAGCAGGTTACCGCGGGCACCCGAATTGATCATCTTCCACAGTGGGTTCTCCTGCGGAAGCGCGGTGTCCATCTCCTTGGCGACCTCGTTGGTCGCCCTGGTCCAGATCGTGATGAGTTCGCCGCGACGCTCCTCGGCGGTCATCAGACCACGCTGGTACTGCTTGTCGATCTGGTCGGCTTCCTTCTCGTACCGCGCCAGGATCTCCGCCTTGCGCGGCGGCGCGATGACGTCCTCCATGCCGATCGTCACGCCGGACCAGGTGGCCCAGTGGAAACCGGCCTCCTTGAGCCCGTCCAGGGTGGCGGCCAGCGCCACCTTGGGGAAGCGCTCGGCGAGGTCGTTGACGATCGCGGAGAGCTGACCCTTGCGGATCTCGTAGTTCACGAAGCGGTAGCCCTGCGGCAGCGTCTCGTTGAACAGCACCCGACCCAGGGTGGTCTCCACGGTCAGCGGGTCACCCTCGACCCAGCCCTCCGGGGCGGTCCACGCCTCGGCGCCAGCGCCGTTGTCGACACCGACCACGGCACGCAGGCGGATCTTCACCGGCGCCTGGAGGTGCAGCTCGCCGTTGTCGAAGGCCATCCGCGCCTCGGCGTCCGAGCTGAACGCCCGGCCCTCGCCCTTCTCACCGGCGGTGAGGTGGGTGAGGTGGTAGAGACCGATGACCATGTCCTGGGTGGGCATGGTGACCGGCTTGCCGTCGGCCGGCTTGAGGATGTTGTTCGACGACAGCATCAGGATCCGTGCCTCGGCCTGCGCCTCGGCGGACAGCGGCACGTGCACCGCCATCTGGTCACCGTCGAAGTCGGCGTTGAACGCGGTGCAGACCAGCGGGTGGATCTGGATCGCCTTGCCCTCGACCAGCTGCGGCTCGAAGGCCTGGATGCCCAGGCGGTGCAGGGTCGGCGCCCGGTTGAGCAGCACCGGGTGCTCGCCGATGACCTCTTCCAGCACGTCCCACACGACCGGGCGCTGACGCTCGACCATCCGCTTGGCGGACTTGATGTTCTGTGCGTGGTTGAGGTCGACAAGCCGCTTCATCACGAACGGCTTGAACAGCTCCAGCGCCATCTGCTTGGGCAGACCGCACTGGTGCAGCTTGAGCTTCGGGCCGACCACGATGACCGAACGGCCGGAGTAGTCGACGCGCTTGCCCAGCAGGTTCTGGCGGAACCGGCCCTGCTTGCCCTTGAGCATGTCGGACAGCGACTTGAGCGGGCGGTTACCCGGACCGGTGACCGGCCGGCCGCGACGGCCGTTGTCGAACAGCGCGTCGACGGCCTCCTGGAGCATCCGCTTCTCGTTGTTGACGATGATCTCGGGCGCGCCGAGGTCGATCAGCCGCTTGAGGCGGTTGTTCCGGTTGATCACGCGGCGGTACAGGTCGTTCAGGTCCGAGGTCGCGAAGCGGCCACCGTCGAGCTGCACCATCGGGCGCAGGTCCGGCGGGATGACCGGGACGCAGTCCAGCACCATGCCGAGCGGCGAGTTGCGGGTGTTCAGGAACGCCGCGACGACCTTGAGCCGCTTGAGCGCCCGGATCTTCCGCTGGCCCTTGCCGGACCGGATGGTCTCCCGCAGGCTCTCGGCCTCGGCGTCGAGGTCCATGTTCTGGACCAGCGCCTTGATCGCCTCCGCGCCCATCGAACCGGTGAAGTACTCACCGAACCGGTCGCGCAGCTCGCGGTAGAGCAGCTCGTCGGTGACCAGCTGCTTCGGCTCCAGCTTGCGGAAGGTGTCCAGCACCTCGTCCAGGCGGTCGATCTCGCGCTGGGCCCGGTCGCGGATCTGGCGCATCTCGCGCTCTCCGCCCTCCTTGACCTTGCGCCGGACGTCCGCCTTGGCACCCTCGGCCTCCAGCTCGGCCAGGTCGGCCTCGAGCTTGGCGGCCCGCTTCTCGATCTCCGAGTCGCGGCTGTTCTCGGACTGCCGCTTCTCGGCCAGGATCTCGTTCTCGATCGTCGAGAGGTCGCGGTGACGCGACTCCGCGTCCACGCTCGTCACGACGTACGAGGCGAAGTAGATGATCTTCTCGAGGTCCTTGGGGGCGAGGTCCAGCAGGTAACCCAGCCGGCTCGGCACGCCCTTGAAATACCAGATGTGGGTCACCGGAGCGGCGAGCTCGATGTGCCCCATCCGCTCACGACGGACCTTGGAGCGAGTCACCTCGACGCCGCAGCGCTCACAGATGATGCCCTTGAACCGGACGCGCTTGTACTTACCGCAGTAGCACTCCCAGTCCCGCTGCGGACCGAAGATCTTCTCGCAGAAGAGCCCGTCCTTTTCCGGCTTCAGGGTGCGGTAGTTGATCGTCTCAGGCTTCTTGACCTCGCCGTGCGACCACTGACGGATGTCGTCGGCGGTGGCGAGACCAATGCGCAGCTCGTCGAAGAAGTTGACGTCGAGCACTATGTCCCCTATGTCGTCGTCTGTACTGCTAATTCTCGGGTGGGGTCGGGGGCCGGGTGCCGTACGGGGCGGTCTACGTCTTCTGGGCCGCGAAGCGCTGACGGCCTGGTCCCGGTGCCGCCGACGCCA
>NZ_JBEZCZ010000028.1:0-103099 GCF_040647875.1 Micromonospora sp. NPDC049230 | reverse complement strand
TCCCGGTTGACCCCCGTTGAATTCGAGACCATCATGCACCCACCGGCCAGTCAGGCCGCGTGACTACACCTGTCACCTGCCGGTGCAGCAGACCCACCAGATCAACCTGGCGAACCAGATCGCCGAAGCCATCGCCACCCTCAGCCCAAAGGCAGCGACAGCACAGGACCAGGTCACCGACACCAAGCACCTGCTGCACGCCATCGCCGCCCCGCCGACCCCGCCCGCGCAGCCCACCTTTCCGCAGCGCCCCACCACTCCCCTCTCCACCGGCGCGCTGCTGGTCAACGGCCGTCACCAGCCCCGCATCGGCCACGAGGTCAACCACGAGATGGCCTCCGCCGAGAGCGTCGACCTGCTGTGCGCGTTCATCAAGTGGTACGGCCTTCGCATCGTCGAGCCGGCCATCCGTGAGCTGATCGCCCGTGGTGGCAAGGTCCGCGTCATCACCACCACCTACCTCGGCGCGACCGATCAGCGGGCGCTGGACCGCCTCAAAGAACTCGGTGCCGAGGTCAAGGTGTCGTACGAGACGAGGACGACAAGGCTGCACGCCAAGGCGTGGCTGTTCCGCCGAGCAAACGGCACCACTACCGCGTACGTCGGCTCGTCGAACCTGTCGAAGACCGCGCTTGTGGACGGCGTGGAGTGGAACGTCCGCATCTCGAACATGGAGCAGCCGCACGTCATCGACACGTTCACGGCGACGTTCGAGGACTACTGGAACGATCCGGCGTTCGAGGCGTACGACGTGACCCGGGACGCCGAGCGGCTACGGCACGCGTTGAGCGGGGAGCGCCGCGACCAGGCGCCCACCGAGATCTCCAACCTGGACGTGCGCCCGTACCCGTATCAGGCCGAGATCCTTGCCGACCTGGACGCGGAGCGGTTGGTGCACGGCCGATGGCGCAACCTGGTGGTGATGGCGACCGGCACCGGCAAGACGGTGGTCGCCGCCCTCGACTACCGCCGGCTGCATCGCGACAACAGGGTGGATTCCCTGCTCTTCGTCGCTCATCAGGAGCAGATCCTGCGGCAGAGCCTGTCGACGTTCCGGCAGGTGATGGGGGACGGCAGCTTCGGCGAGACGCTTGTCGCGGGTGAGAGGCCGAACGGCTGGAAGCACGTCTTCGCCTCCATCCAGTCGCTGCACCGCCGGGAGGTGGACCCCGAGGCGTACGACATGGTGATCGTCGACGAGTTCCACCACGCGGAGGCGCCGACGTACGCGCGGCTGTTGGAGCGGCTGCGTCCCCGCGTACTCCTGGGGCTGACGGCGACCCCCGACCGGGCCGACGGCGGCGACGTGCGCCGGTGGTTCGACGGCCGTGCGGCAGTTGAGCTGCACCTGTGGGAGGCGTTGGAGCGGCAACTGCTCGCGCCATTCCAGTATTTCGGGCTGCACGACGACGTGGACCTGTCGCAGGTCACCTGGAAGCGCGGGCAGGGCTACGACCTGGCGGAACTCAACGTCCTCTACACCGGCAACCACGCTCGGGCGCGGTCGGTGCTGCGGGCGGTCGGCGACAAGGTGGACGTCGGGCGGATGCGGGCGCTCGGGTTCTGCGTGAGCATCGGGCACGCGGAGTTCATGACCGGCTGGTTCCGGCAGCACGGCGTCGCGGCGGCGGCGGTGACGTCAGGTGTCGACCGCACGACGCAGCAGGGGCTGCTGCGGGACTTCAAGGCCGGCAAGCTGCGGGTGCTCTTCACTGTCGACCTGTTCAACGAGGGCGTCGACCTGCCGATGGTCGACACGATCCTGCTGCTGCGACCCACCGAGAGCGCCACGATCTTCCTGCAACAGCTCGGCCGTGGCCTGCGCCTCGACGACGACAAGCCCTGCCTGACCGTGCTCGACTTCATCGGCGGGCAGCACGCCAACTTCCGGTTCGACAGGCGGTGGCGGGCGTTGACCGGGGTGAGCCGGCGGGCGATCATCGAGGCGGTCCGTGACGACTTCCCGAGCCTGCCCAGCGGCTGCCACGTCGAGCTGGACCGCGTGGCAAAGGAAAAGGTACTCGCCAACCTGAAGAGCGCGCTGCCCACCTCCAAGGCCGGCCTGGTGTCTGAGCTGCGGCAACTCGGCGACGTCAGCCTGGCGACGTTCCTGCGCGAGACCGGCCTGGAGATCGAGGACGTCTACCGCTCGGCAAGCATCGGCGGCTGGACCGGGCTGCGGCGACTCGCCGGCATCGAAACGTCCGCGCCTGGCGAGGATGACCGGGAGTTGGGCCGGGCCATCTGTCGCATGCTGCACATCGACGACACCGACCGGCTGGAGCTACTGACCCGGGTCGCGGCCGGACCGGCCGCGCCAGGTCAGCAGGTGTACGCGGGCAACGGCCGCCTGCTGGACATGCTGCACTTCAGCCTCTGGGGGCCGAACGCACCCCTGGCCACCCGCGACGAACGGCTCACCCGACTGTGGAAGGAGCCGGCGCGCTGCATCGAGTTGCGGCAGGTTGCCGAGGTGCTGCGGGACCGCATCCACCGGGTCACGCCGGCCACCGCCCCCGGTGCGGTGCCGTTGCGGGTGCACGCCCGGTACAGCCGCAACGAGGCGTGCGCCGCCTTCGGCATGACCAACCCGGGCTCGCTGCGGGAGGGGGTGAAGTGGCTGCCCGACGCGGGCGCTGACCTGTTCTTCGTGACCCTGGTCAAGTCGGAGGCGCACTACTCCCCCACCACGATGTACGCCGACCGGGCCATCACCGACAGCCTGTTCCAGTGGGAGTCGCAGAGCACCACCTCGGCGGCGTCGGCGACCGGGCGGCGCTACACGTCGGGCGGCTCGTCGGTGCACCTGTTCGTCCGGGAGACCCGGATCGCCGACCGCGATTTGGGGGCGCCGCCGTATCTCTACGCCGGCACCATGACGTACGAGTCGCACAGCGGCGACCGCCCCATGCGCATCCTGTGGCAACTCCACCACGCCCTGCCCGCCGACGTGTACGCCACCGCGCGGACGATCGCCGCCTGAGCCTTCCGCGCCGCACTGAACGCGCCCGGCCCGACGAAGCATCGGGCCGGGCGCGTCGAAAGAGCTATGCGACGAAGCGGGCCCGGCGTCGGCGCCCGATCACGAAGACCGCGCCGCCGATGAGCAGAAGCGCAGCGCCGATGCCGGCCATGGTCGCGGTTTGGGCACCGGTCACCGGCAGCCCGCCGTCGCCGCCGCCCGCGCCCGCGGGGGTGGTGGAAGAGGCAGGGGTCGGCACGACGGTCGTCGTGGCGCTCGGTGAGGCGCTCGGCGTGGCGGTCGGCGTCGCGGTGGGCCGAGACGTCGGGGTCGCCGTCGGCTGAGACTTGCAGTCCTCCACACGCGCGGCGTACAGACCTTCGTTCAGGTAAGCCAGGTAGGCATCGGCGGCTTCCTCGTCGAGCACGTCCTGCGCGGCGGCCTTCACGTTGGGGCCAGCGCCCGTCATCGTCTGGCCCACCGAGATCCGCAGAGCAGTCAGCCAGACTGTCTGCAAATCCTTCTTGAGGAACGCGCGAAGCTCATCCGGCGTGCCCTTCAGCCGCGCCTGGATCCTGTCCGGCAGGACGGGCAACGAGTCGGTCGCGGCCAGGATTTCGGCGCTCAATATCCGCAGCTGCTGATTCGTGGCGGTGTCCAGGTTGATGGTGACAAGCTCGCGAATGTCCTTGTACACGGTGCGCTCGACCGTCTGGCAGGCCGCGTTCAGGCCGGGCGCCTTGGTTTGCGCCATCGCCGGTGCCGCCGGAACCAGAAAAGCCAGCGCTATGAGGGCACCGGCCGTGAACTTCCGTCGCATGTGGATCTTCCTCCCCGTGTTGATCAAAGCATGGCGATATTACAGTCAGCCGGCGGAGAGGGATGCCCCACGGATCAGCGGAGTCGGGTAGGTCACCGGCACCCCGCCCGTCCAGCAGCCGCCGTTGAACGCCACCGTCTGATCAATGGAGGCAGCGAACCCAGGTGGACCTGTCGCAGGTCACCTGGAAGCGCGGGCAGGGCTACGACCTGGCGGAACTCGACGTCCTCTACACCGGCAACCACGCTCGGGCGCGGTCGGTGCTGCGGGCGGTCGACGACAAGGTGGACGTCGGGCGGATGCGGGCGCTCGGGTTCTGCGTGAGCATCGGGCACGCGGAGTTCATGGCCGATCGGTTCCGGCAGCACGGTGTCGCGGCGGCGGCGGCGGTGACGTCAGGTGTCGACCGCACGACGCAGCAGGGGCTGCTGCGGGACTTCAGGGCCGGCAAGCTGCGGGTGCTCGACTAGCTCGGTTGGTCGACGGCGCGGGCGTGTCGCCCGCCGGCTGGCCGCTCGTCCCCGTGGCCCGGCCACCACGCCTTGTGCCCGATCAGCGCGGTCAGCGCCGGGACGAAGAACATCGACATGACGAACGCCGACAGCACGATGCCGATCGCCACCGCGAAGCCCATCTGCTGAAGGAAGGAGATCGGCGCGAGCAGCAGCACCGCGAACGTGCCGGCCAGGATCAGTCCGGCTGCCGCGACGGTTGGGCCGGCGTGTTGCACACCGATGGCGGCGGCCTCGTGTGGTGCGTTGCCCTCCCGCGCTTCCTCGCGTAGTCGGGCGATCATCAGGATGTTGTAGTCGGTCCCGATCGCCACCACGAAGAGGTAGAGGATGATCGGCAACTGGAAGGTGACACCGGGCTCGCCCTGAAGCCCTTGGAAGAGGTAGACGGTCGCGCCCAGTGTGGCGGCGAAGTTGAGCAGCACCGCGATCACCAGATAGATCGGCGCGACCAGGCTGCGCAGCAGCAGCGCGAGGATGAGCGCGATCAGGCCGGCTGCGACCGGCAGGATCACCGACAGGTCGCGGTTGTTCGCCGAGTTGATGTCCGCGAAGATCGCGGTGGTCCCGCCCACCAGCGCCCGGGTGCCGGGCGGCGCCGACGCGTGCACGGCATCGCGCAGGTCCTCGCGGACGAGGGTGATCGCCTTGTTGGCGACCGGGTTCTCGTTGAGCAGCAGATTGACTCGGGCCACACTCGGGTCGGTGCTGCGCTCCGGCGGCTGCGCCTGGCCCACACCCGGGGCTTTCGCTATGGCCGCGGCGAACTCGTTGACCTGCTGCTCGGTCAGTTGTGACCCGTTACTGGTGGTCAGGTAGACCTCGGTGGGGGCGAGCGCACCGGCGGCGAACCCGCGCTGGAGGTCCTGCGCGGCCTTCGCCGACTCGGTGTCCTGCGGGAAGCCGGCGCTGAAGTCGTAGTCGGCCTTGTAGCTCAGCACGCCTGCGGCGAGCGCGACCAGGATGATGCCGGAGATCGCCGCGACGAGTGCCGGCCGGCGCCCGACAGTGCTGCCGAGCCGGTGCGAGATGGTGGCCTTGGGCGTACGCTGCCAGGCCTTCGACGGCCAGAAGACGTACCGGCCGAGCAGCGAGACGACCGCCGGGACGAGGGTGAGCGAGGTGACGAGCATGACGCCGACCGCGATCGCGAGCGCCGGGCCGAGCGAGCCGAAGAAGCCCAGGGAGGCGAGGAGCAGCACGAGGAACGCGACGATTACCGCTCCGGCGGCCGAGGTGATGACCTCGCCGACCCGCTGGACGGTGACGATCATCGCGGTGCGCTTGTCGTCGCCTGCGCGCAGCCGTTCCCGGTAGCGGAAGAGCAGGAACAGGATGTAGTCGGTGCCGATGCCGAACAGCACGATCAGCAGGATCGTCTGGAGGTCCTGACTGACACTGAGGTCGAATGCCTTGCCGGCGGCGGCGACAAGACCCGTCGTGATGCTCAGGACGACGCCGACGACCACCACGGGCAGCAGCGCGGCGATGGGGCTGCGGAAGATGATCAGGATCAGTCCGATGATCAGGATGATCGTCGCGATGCCGACCACGGCGAAGGCGTTGTTGAAGGTGTCCTCGTTGTCGACGAAGCTCGCCACGTCGCCGGCCACGCCCGCGGTCAGTCCACTGTTCGCCAACTCCGGGCCGATGTCCGCTCGCAGATCGCGGACGGCGTCGAGCAGGGTCGGGTCGTCGGGGGTGGGGGCGTCGAGCCCGACGTTGACGATCTGCACCGACCTGTCCGGTGCCACTGCTTGCGGACCGGTCTGGTAGCCGGACGTGTGCGGGATGTTCTTGGCCTTGAGCGCCTGGGCGAGCTTGCCCACCGTCGACTCGTCCGCCGGCGTCAGCTTCTGCCCGTCGGCGCGCTTGACCACGATGACCGCTGTCGCGGTGGCCTGCTGTGGAAACGCCTTCTGCCCGAGTTCGGTGGCCTGCACGGACTCGTACGAGCGGGGCAGGAAGCTTTCCTGATCCGCTGAGGTGATGTCGCCGAGCGATGGTGTGGTGAGGATGATGGCCGCCGCCACCACCACCCACCCGGCAATCACCCACCACGCTCTGCCCACAACGAATCTGCCCAGCCGCTCGAACATGGTTCCCCCCGTGCGTTCGACACCACAGTCGTCTGGGCCTGGAGCGCCCAGGGCGCGCGCCCCATCACTCTTCCGGGTGGTCTTCGCTACCCGCTGTGCAGACTACAGTCGCCCGCCAAGCCTTTTCGGATACTTGGCCGTCAAGGGTGGCGGGAGTTTCAGATGTCGGGGCAACACGAGGACCGGCAGCCCAGGTAGCTACGTCCGGGCCGCGAGTGCGGCTTGCCGACCTCCGCCGGTGAAGGTGGCTGGGAGGCGTACGTCGACGACCAGATCGACGTTGTGGCGCTCCGCGAGACGTACCCCTGCTGGCCGGCGGCCGAGCTGGCCCGCGCTGTCGCCGGCGCGCTCATCGTTGCAGCGTCGCGGTAGCGTAGCCGTCCGGGTAGAACTGGTAGTAGTCGCGGTACCGGACCGTGAAGATGGTGGTGCCGCGCGGCAGCGAGTAGGTGAGGGTGTATCTGCCGGTGGCGTCCAGCTTGCCGCGCCAGAACTCCCGCTCGGCCCCGCCGTTGGTCGACGCGGTGATCCACCAGTAGTTGTCGTCACCGATGGGCGAACTCCACGTCACGGTGAGCCGCGCGGTCTGCTTGTCCTTGCCGCCCCCGAGCTGGGCGGTGACGGCCAGGTCGGTGACCGGCGGCGTCGGCGGGTGCGCCGGCCCGAAGGAGTGCAGCAGCTGAGTTTCCTGGTAGGGATCGGTCGAGGTGACCGCCCAGGCCCGGGTGCCGTCCCGGTTCACCAGCAGCGTGCCCGCCCAGAGGCTGTCGTCGCTGCGGAAGTCGACGGCGTACGTCGGGACCGTGCTGCCCTTGGCGTAGAGGTAGACATCGGCGGCACCGGAGGCGGTCAAGGCGCGGCCGATGGCGACGGTCGAGCCGTCCCCGGACCAGGCGGCGTCCTGCGGATAGACGCCGCTCGGATAGACGTTGGCGTCGGCGAGATCCGGCAGCCGGTACGAGTGGTGCTCGTACGGGCTGCCCACCGTCTCCACCACTTCGGTGCCGTCCGGGCTCACGGCGTAGTCGATGAGGTTGCTGCCGGTGTAGTCCCGCTGTGCGACGATCGTCGGGCTGTCACCGGAGACATCGATGACATACGTGGTGACGGGCGAGTACCCGGTGTCGCCGGCGACGAGGAGACCGGGCGCGCCGGGGCTGGCGTCGATGATCGGATGGTGGTTGGGGCCCGCGGTGTAAACCACTGGCGAGGTTCCGGGCGCGGACCAGACCAGCAGACCGCCGGAGCCGATACCGGCGTCGATGAACCCGCCGACGACCTTCTCGCCAGTCGGTTCGACCGTGTACAGGTGGGCGCCGACGGGTGCGGGATAGCTGGCGATGATGGTGAGCGTGGCGGCATCCAACGCGATGATCCGGTTGAAGCCCTGGGCCGCGTACAGGAAGCGTCCGTCGGCACTGAGGACGAGGTCGGAAATGTCGGCGACCGCGGTGACCTGGGACAGCAGGCGGCCGTCGAGATCGGTCACCACCAGCGGCAGTGCGCCACCAACCCCCTGTGCGATGTATAGGCGGCCGCGCGCTTCGTCGAGCTCGATCGCCCGCAGGTCGTCCACCGGCAGCTGGACGCCGACGCTCTTCAGCACGGCCGGCTCGGCGGCGGCCGGGGCAGCTCTCAACAGCTCCCCAGCACTGAGCCCGATCGCCGCGAACACCCCGGACGCCAGCAGTTGGCGACGCCGCATGACACCTCCCCGTGTCGGCCAGCCGCATGCTGACGGCAAGGCGAGATCTTATTACCGGGCTCCCTGCTGGCGCTGTCCCGCACCGCTCGGCCCGCCCTACCGCAGCCGTCCACGGTGGGCGGAAGGGCGCACGAGCCGCCGCGCCCTCGACGCTGGCGTCGCGTGACGCTGGCCGGGGGCGCGGCGATCGACAGGTGGGCTCCGATCGGAGCCGCACGACTCGCGGTTACGTCCTGCGGCTGGTCACGGGCTCACGCAGGTCGGTGACGTGGTGGCTGGCGTGCCGGAGCCGAGGAAGCCGAAGCTCGTGGTGGCACCGGCGGCGAGCGAGCCGTTGTAGGAGACGTTGCGTACCGTCGCGGTTGACCCGCTGGTGCTCAGGGTGCCGCTCCAGACCTGGCTGATGCTCTGGCCGTTGTTCAGCTCCCACCTGACGGTCCATCCGTTGATGGCGGCGGTGCCGGCGGTCACTGTCACCTCGCCCTGGAAGCCGCCGGACCACGAGTTGACGGTGCGGTAGGTCGCGGTGCAGGTGGGGCCGGAGGGTGGTGGCGTGGTGGGCGTACCAGTGGTGGGCGGGGCGGACGTGGGCGGCGCCGGCGGGCCGTCCGACGGCACCAGCGGGCAGGTGGCGTTGTACCGCGAAACGCCGGTGCTGTCCGCCAGTGGGCAGAGGAACTGGGTGTAGCGGGTGTCGTTGTCCAGGAACGTCTTGAGCCAGGGGATCAGCAGCCGCATCTCGGTGGGGTTCGGCCTGGTGAACGAGAGGTGGTCGTTGCCGGCCAGTTCCGCCCAGGCATGTTCCACCCCGGCGGGCAGGGTGTTGTAGATGCCCTGCACGTAGGAGGGCGTGACAGTGCCGTCGTTCTGTCCGGACACAAGCATGGTGGGGACCTGGGTGGTGGACATGTTCAGGTTGTTGCCGGGCGTACCGGGTGCGAGGCCGACCGCCGCCTTCAGGGTCGGCCTCCGGAGGGCGGCGAGGAGGGTTCCGGCGCCGCCCGCCGAGTGGCCCATGACGCCCAGCCGGTTGGCGTCGACCCGGTTGCGCAGCGGGCTGGTTCGGGTGAGGTAGTCCAGTGCGGCGAGCAGCTGGGTGGCGCGGGCGTCGGCGCCGTCGGTGCGGCTGTTGGTCTCGATGCCGATCACCACGAACCCGAAGGACGCCAGCCAGGGGCCCATCCAGGCTTCCTCGTTGGCGAACAGGGCGGAGTAGCCGGGAACGATCGCCACCGCACCCCAGGTGCCCTGGCTGGTGTCGGTCGGGTAGTAGACGTACCCGCCGTTGAAGCCGTTGCCGGCGGGCACTGTCGCCTGCGCCGTGGCGAAGGGGCCGCGGGTGGCGGCGACGCTGGCCGGGGTCGGATCCGGACCTCGTTGGTACGGGCTGTCGGCGGCGGCCGCCTCCCGGGTCGTTGTCGCCAGCGCCAGGCCGAGGACCGCCGCGAGCGCGGCCGTCAGCCATCGTGTGGGCTGCTTCATCTGCGGCTCCACTGCTGGTTTGCCTGGCCGGTGCAGGTCCAGAGGACGAGCTTCGTGCCGTTGGCGGTGCCCTGGTTGTACGGGTCCAGGCAGAGGCCGGACTGCACGCCGGTGATGGTGCCGTTCGCGTTGACGTTCCACTGCTGGTTCGTCCCGCCGTGGCAGTCGTAGATGGTGACCTGGGTGCCCGGCGCGGTGCTGTTGCCGGCGGCGTCGAGGCACTTGTTGCCGTAGACGGTCAGCGCCTTGCCGGACGTGTACGTCCACTGCTGGTTCGTGCCACCGTGGCAGTCCCACAGGTTGACCTGGGTGCTGTTGGTGGTGGAGTAGCCGGGGACGTCGACGCACCTGCCGGACCGGGTGCCCACGATCGTGGTGGTCTGTCCACCGCCGCTGCCCGGATTGCCGATGCTTCCGGGCACCGACTGCAACGCGGCGTACCAGCGGGCGGCCATCTTGTCGTAGCCGCCAGCGGTGGGGTGGACGCCGTCGATCAGGTCGGCGGTGGTGAGAGCGCTGTGCATGTCGACAAGGTGCACCCGCTTGCCGGCGTTCACCTTGCTCTGCACGATGCCGGGGATCGCCGCGTTGAAGGTGCGGTTGGCCGCCTCCTGGCCGCTGTTGGAGAGCGGAATGAGCTGCGCCACGAACACCTCAGCGGTGGGCGCGGTGGTGGTGATCTTGTCGATCAGGGTGGAGAGCCGGTTCGGGGCGGTGCTCACGTTGTAGTTCTGGAGAATGTCGTTGGTGCCGATGTGCAGCAGGACGGTCTGCGGCCGTTGGGTGTTCAGCCAGTTGACGATGTTCGCGTCGATCTGGTCGATGCGCCAGCCGGGATGCCCCTGGTGGTCGTGGTCACCGAGGCTGGCCGGCCCGTTGAACTGCGACCCGACGAAATCCACTGTGTACCGATTGGTGGCGAGGCGCTGCCACAACCCGATGCGGTACCCGCCGGGCACCTGGGTGCCCTCGGTGATGGAGTCGCCGAGCGGCATCACCCGCACCCCGCCGTTGGATTCCGCGTTGGCCGGCCCGGTGGGTGTCACCACTCCGGCGACCACGACACCGAGCGCGGCGAGCGTCGCGAGCCATCGTGCCCTCGTTCGCATAGCTTTCTCCCCTGGTTTGGTCGAGCTGGCCGAGGGCATGGGCCGGCCGGGAGGGCCGCCACGGGCAGCCGGCAACCTCTGCAAGCGGGGCCGGCCGGACCGAGCAGCCGCCGGCTGCCGGGCATTTACCCGGCGGGCGCCGATCGTCACATCGGCATGGCGTTACTGCCTCAGCACTGGGACGAGTGTGAGCGTTAACAGAGAAGAGTGTAGATTCCTCGGATTGATCTGGTCTACTGTCTGCCGCGCCCTCCGAGTGATCGGAGCGTTAGGTTACGAGGATGGAGCAGCGGATCAGTCTGATCACCCTCGGCGTCTCGGACCTGGCGCGCGCCACGGCGTTCTACCGGCACCTCGGCTGGCACGGCCAGGAGGTCGAGGAGACGGTCTTCCTCCAGGCCGGCGGCCTGGCCCTCGTGCTCTGGGGTCGCGACAAACTCGCCGCCGACGCCGGCATCGACGATCCCGGCACCGACGGCTTCGGCGGGGTGACCCTGGCCCAGAACGTCCGCTCCCGGGCCGAGGTCGACGAGGTGATCGCCACCGCGATCGAGGCCGGTGCCACGGTGACCAAGCCGGCCGGGGAGACCCTCTACGGCGGCTACGCCGGCTACTTCGCCGACCCGGACGGTCACCTGTGGGAGGTCGCCTGGAACCCCGGCTTCACCCTCGGCCCGGACGGCTCCCTGACCGTGCCCGATTTCAACGCGATGGACTGAGCACGCCGCACGAAAGCACGCCCGCACGGAACACAGCCGATCAGGACGCCGGTGACGGACAGAGCAACGGGTCCAGCAACGAAGGTTGCGACGGATCCAGGCAGACGCGCACCAGCGCGGGATCGGGCGAGGGCGACGCGGGCGCGGTCGGCGAGACCGGCGGGGTCGGGGCGGTGGACGGGTCCATGGTGGCCTCCGGATCGGGCGTCGGACCGACCGACCCCATGGCGCTGGGCCCCAGCGCACCGGGACCCAGCGTCGCGAACACCACCGCCGCGACGGCGGCAGCGCCGAGTGCCCGGCGGTCGGGGCGGACCGCGGTCCGTGGTGCATCCTCCGGGCCCACCATCGGCAACGGCGTGGGCCGGGCGTGGCGGTGGGCGCTCCGCAACGCGTCGACCCGCGCGGCAACGTCGGCGCGCTCCCCGGCGGCCACGGCGACGGCGAGGGTGAGGTAGAAGCGGAAGTTCACCACGGCGTTGACCGGGACCAGCAGCCCCGACAGTCGACGGTGATCGGGCAGCAGGGTGACCGGGACGTGGGGGTGGTGGGCGGGGCCGACCAGGTCCGCGTGGTGCCACTCGCGCCGCTGCGCACGACCGGCGAAGGCGACCCGGTGGCTGGTCACGACGGCCATCCCCGTGTCGACCGCCCGCAGGCCTGCCGGCAGCGCCTCGGCCGAGGCGGAGGCGAAGTCGCACGGACCCGGCCTGGGCAGGCCCGGGACGTGCCGCGCCTCGGCCTCGACGAGTTGGGCGACGGGCAGGACGCGGAAGACGAGTTCGTCGTCGTCGAGATCCACCGGCAGGCCGGTGCGGGGCTGCGTACACCCGAGGAAGCCGGCGGCTTCGATGCGCAGCCGGGCCAGGTGGTCGTCGCGGCGCAGCCAGGCGTCGGTGGCGTCACGGTACACGCGCTGCCGGCGCTCGTTCTCGCGCTCGGCCCAGGCGATCCGCCAGGGGGCGCAGGCCACGGAGGTCACGGTCACACGCGATACAACCGCTCGTGTACGTGACAGGGAACGCCACCGCGATCGATGTATCCCGTTGCGCCCGAAAGGAGAGAGTTTCAGCCGGCGCGGCGCGGGAGGCGCACCGGCCCCTGCGGGTTCCCGGCGGGAAACCTCGACCGGGTACGCGGCGGGTACGCCTCGCAGTGCTCGGCCCACTGCTCGGCGGCGGTGGCGAGGGCGTCCGCCGAGACGGTGATGATCAGCGGGTAGATCGCCCCGGACGGGCGGCGCATCCACGGCGGCAGCGACTCGGCGGAGAACTCCACGATCAGCTCCAGCCGGCGGGGACGGAGCACCCGGCTGCGCAGGGCCAGGTTGGGTTCGGTGAAGCGGACCATCGCCGGTGGCGCGTTCGACCCGAGGGCCGCGGTGGCCTGCCCGTGCAGCCAGCCGCCGAACGCCCGGGCCTCCTCGACCATGAGGCTCGGGTAGTGGTGCGACCAGGTCTGACCGTCGGCGGTACGGGCGTCCACCTCGATGAGCAGCCAGTCGTGCCAGCCGGGTGCGGCCCGGTCGGGGTCGTCGGGCGGATCGATGCCAGGCTGGTAGCCGACGGGGCGTATCCGCACCCGCGCGCCATCGTCAGACCGGATCTCCACTCGATCATTGTGACCGACCAAAACGGGCTTAAGGCACCAAATAGGTTACTTCGTGATCGTTCGCCGCACGCCCCGGTGCTCGGCGCAGGCGTCGGACCGGCCGCCGGCCAGGCTGACCGAGCCGTCCCGACACTGCACGAGGTAACCCCGCCCGGCCCAGAACTGCGGCACGCAGTCGAACCAGTCGCACACCTCGGTGGCGGGCTTCCGGATCCGGGTGCCACCGCAGAAGCCGTACCCCAGGGGGTTTTGTGGCGCCCCGCAGCGCGCATCGCCGGTCGTGCCGGGTGCCGGGCGGGGCGACTTCGCCGGCTTCGGCGTTTTCGGCGCCGGGGTGCCGCGGGTGAGCGCCGGGGGCGCCGGACGGATCAGCACCGGCTCGCCGCTGGGGGTGGCGGCGGCGGCGACCTCCGGGCCGCCGGTGGGGTCGGACGGGTCCGACTCGATGAGCGCCGCCGGCACCAGCAGCGCCAGCGCGGCAGCCACCGCGATGGTCCGGCGACCACCGGGTACGAACGACGAGAGCCGGGCCTGTCCGGGGGTGGCCACGGCCGGCCGGAACGGCTTGAGCTGGGCGTGCTCCGCGATCAGCTCGTCGAGTTGGGCGAGCACCGCGGCGCGCTGTTCGATCGCGTCGGCGAAGGCCAGGGTCAGCTTGAACCGGAAGTCCGGTGCCGCGTCGGTGGGCAGCAGCAACCCGGCGGTAGGCCGGCGATCCAGCAACTGGATCAGGGTGACCGGCGACGCGGGGTCGTGAGCCAGGCCGGTCATCCGGCCGTACGCCCAGTCGCGCCGGCCGCGGCCGCCGAGCAGCACCAACCGGCGGCTGGTGATCACGGCCATGCCGGCGTCGGTGACGCGCACGCCGTCGGGGCGGCGCGGGCGTAGCGGTCCGGCCGGCAGGGCGACAGTGAGATCCGGGGCGGGCAACACCGCCGTGTGTCGTACCTCGACCAACTGCGCGGCGGGCAGCGCCCAGAGCACCACCTCGTCGGCGGTCAACTCCATCGGCAGGCCCGCACCGGCCGCGGCGGAGCCGTGGAAGTCGGCGGCCAGGGCGCGTAGTCGCCGCAACTCGTCGTCACGGCGTCGCCAGGCCGTCTCGGCCCCCCGGTACGTGCTGACCCGCCGCACGTTCTGCCGGTGCGCCCACCGGTACCGCCATGTGGAACCCGTCGAATCAGTCTTCGCCACGCCGACTCCTTCGCCGCGTAGGCCACCAAATCTGGGTGTCTCCTCGTTCAACAGCCACGGCGCGGCACCCGGAAACGCCGGATCGGGCGAAATACCCGATTGGCCGCTGAAACCACCCAATCGGCCGATACTGCCGCGTCGGCGGTCCTCCTGCGCGCGTGTCGCGCGGGGGCGGTCGCCGTCTCGGTAACGTCAGCCGAAGCCGGGTGGCGTCGCCGCCGCACCGCCGCGCGAAGGGGGTGAGCATGCCGCAGGAGACCCGGTTCGGCGTCGTCATCGGCGTCGACATCGGCACCACGAGCACCAAGGCCGTCGCGTACGGCACCGACGGGCGGCAACTCGGCAGCCACTCGGTCGGCTACCCGCTCGACGACCCGCAACCCGGCTACGCCGAGCAGGACCCGCAGCTCATCCTCGACGCGGTGCTCAAGTCGGTGAGCGTGGTCGTGGCCGAGCTGGTCCAGCCGGTCGCCGGGCTGTCGTTCAGCTCCGCCATGCACAGCCTCATCGGGCTGGACCCGGACGGCAATCCGCTCACCCCCTCGGTGACCTGGGCCGACTCACGCTCGACCCAGCAGGCCGAGCGGCTTCGGGCGGTCCCGTCCGGGCTGGCCCTGCACCGGCGCACCGGCACGCCGATGCATCCGATGTCGCCACTGCCCAAGCTGCTCTGGTTCGCCGAGCAGGAACCGAAGCTCTTCGAACGCGTCGCGCACTGGGTGGGCATCAAGGACTGGGTGCTGCTGCGGCTCTGCGACGCGCTGGTCACCGACCACTCGATGGCCTCGGCCAGCGGCCTGCTGGACATCTACCGGCTGGAATGGGACAGCGAGGCGCTGGCCATCGCCGGCATCACCGAGGAGCAACTCCCCCAACTGGTCGCCACCACCGCCGTACTCCCCGGCCTCACCCCGCAGGCGGCGGCCGCGACCGGCCTGCCGGAGCGCACCCCGGTGGTGGTCGGCGCCGGGGACGGGCCGCTCGCGAACCTGGGCCTGGGGGCGGTGCACCCCGGCATGGTGGCCTGCTCGATCGGCACCAGCGGCGCGATGCGGGTGATGGTCGAGCGACCCGGCGTGGACCCGCTCGGCGGCGTGTTCTGCTACGCGCTGACCGAGCACCGCTGGGCGGTCGGCGGTGCGATCAACAACGGCGGCATCGTCCTCAAGTGGGCCGGCGCGGCGCTCGCCCCGGACCTGGGCGAGAACGCCGAGGAGGACCTGGTCGCCCTGGCGGCCCGCGCGCCGGTCGGCTCGGGCGGGCTCATCATGCTGCCGTACCTGCACAGCGAACGGGCACCACACTGGAGCGCGCTGCCGCGCGGCGCGTACGTGGGGTTGACCCACAACCACCGCCGCGAGCATCTGATCCGCGCCGCGCTGGAGGGGGTCTGCCAGCAGCTCGCGCTGGTGCTCAGCTCGGTGCGGGCGGCCGGCAACGAGGTCCGCGAGATCCGTGCCGGTGGCGGCTTCGCCCGCAGCGGCCTGTGGCGGCAGATGCTCGCCGACGTGCTCGGCCTGCCGGTGAGCTTCCCGGCCGCGCACGAGGGGTCCAGCTTCGGCGCGGCGCTGCTCGGCATGCAGGCGCTCGGGCTGATCGCCAGCATCGACGTCGCCGCCGACCTCGTCCGGATCGAGGAGACGGTCCGCCCCGACCCGGCCGCCGCCGCCACGTACGCGGCGCTGCTGCCGCTGTTCGCCGAGCTGTACGAGGCGCTGGCACCCACGTTCACCTCGCTCCGCCGGATGGCACCCGGCCTGCCCGCGGAACCCGAGCCCGCGACCCCGCCCCCGATGTGACAGTTCGGCCGGCCCGCCTCGGGTCGACCCCGCTCCGGCTCGACCTGCCGCCGGGGCGAGCGGGTCAGGGGGCCTCCACCCCGGCGATCAGGTAACGCTGCACGTCGGCGTCGAGGATGGCCGCCTCCTGCGCGTCACTCGGCCCGGAACCACGGAACGCCGCAAGCTGCTCCGCGGACTCCCAGCGTTCGTAGACGTGGATCCGACCGGGCTCCAGCGGGTCGGCCGCGAGCAGGAAGTCGAGGCAGCCGGCGGCGGCACGCGCCTGCGTGATCACCTCTTCGCAGCCGGACAGGTAGGCCTCGCGCGTGGCCGGCTCAACCTGCAAACTGCCTGCGATGATCAACATGGGGACCTCCGGGGGTCGGTGCCTGATGAGGTTGATGCCCGTGAGTCATCGTTATACCTGTGAGTCATCACGCTTATGGGGACATCGCCGCCCGGACGGGTGCCGCCAGTCCCGTCGACCCCGCGTCAGGCGCCGGGAATGTTCGCCGGTGGGTCCTCGCCGACCAGGTCGGCCGCCGGCGGGTCGGCCGACACCGACAGCCCGAAATCCGAGTACGTCAGGTCGAGCTGGGCGGTCTGCGACTGCTCGCTGGCCAACTCGATGCGGTAGCGGACCAGCCGACCCTGCTCGTCGACGGCCGCCGTGAACGGCACCGCCCCGGCCCGGGCACCCAGCACGTTGCCGACCCCTTCGCCCAGCACCGCGCTTCTCTCACGCAGGTCCAGCGTGCCGGCGTACTCCCGCACACCGGTCTGCCGCACTGTCGTCGCCGCGGTGAGGGTGCCGGCCAGCTTGGTGTTGTCCAGGCCCTGCTGGGCGGGCGGCGACCCCGGAGCGCCGACGTGCCACCAGGTCTTGCCGTCCCAGACCGGGACGCGGCGGTCCGGAGCGCTGATCCGCACGTAGACGTCCGGCCCGGTGGTGAGCCGTTCGATCGTCACCGCACCGGCGGGCACCTTGAGCGAGGTGGTCTCCAGACCGCGCTTCGTCAACGGGTCCCAGAGCACCACAGTGCCGTCCCCGCCCGCTGTCCCGCCGGTGTCCAACGTCAGCCTGTAAGCCTGCTTGTCGATCTTCGCGGCGGCCGCCGACAGGACACCGGCCGGGTCGGTCGGGGCTGGCGACGCCCCGGCGCGACCCGCGTCGGGTTCGTCGCCGGTGGCCACCAGCAGTGCCCACACCCCGGCGGCCACCGTCACGGCCAGGACGGCACCAGCGGCGATCAGCTTCGGTTTCTGCACTGTCATCTCCCCGGGGGCGGTGCGGTCCGGCCAGAGTAGCCGGACCGCGAGCGCCGCCGATCCGGGCCGATCAGGCGCGGCTGATCGCGTTGGCGTGGATGGCCTCGTTCAGGTAGACGGCCAACCCCGGCGCCATGTTCTCGTAGTACGCGGTGAACCGCTCGTCGGCCAGGTACATGTCGGCCAACCCGGTGTGCATCTCGTACGGACACTCGTAGAACCAGCGGCTGATGAGCTGTCGGTGCTCCTCGGCCAGGTCCATCGCCTCCGGGCTGTCCGCCGGCACGCCCGAGCCGAACACCGCGACGATCCGCCGACCCCAGTCCTCGTTCTCCGCCTTGTTCCGCAGCCAGTCGGCCTTGGTGTAACGGGCGACCCGCCGGTTCGACTCCCGGTACGCCTCGGTGTCACCCCAACGCTGCTCCACCTCGGCCTCGTACTGCTCCGGGTCGACGTCACCGAAGACCTCGAACCGCTCCTCCGGGGTGAGTTGGATGTTCATCTTGCTCGCCTCCATCGCGAACTCGATCGCCGTGACCATCTCCTGCAACCGCTTCACCCGTCCCGTCAGCAACTCGTGCTGACGGCGCAGGTGCGCGGCCGGGTCGGCCGCCGGGTCGTCGATGATCGCGGTGATCTCCTCAAGCGGGAAACCCAACTCCCGGTAGTACAGGACGAGTTGCAGCCGTTGCAGGTCCGCGTCGTCGTAGCGGCGGTAACCCGCCGGGGTCCGCCCGCTGGGCGAGAGCAGACCGATCTCGTCGTAGTGGTGCAACGTCCGCACCGTCACGCGAGCGACCTTCGCCACCTGACCCACCGTGTACGCCATGGTTCCCCTCCCTTCCGGAAACCAGGCTCCCGCCTGCCGCTACGTCAGGGTCAAGCCCTGATTCTGGCCCACCTTGGCGGGCACGTCCGGCCGCCCGTACAGATAGCCCTGACCGCGCGGGCACCCGATCGCGGCGACCGCCTCGTGCTGCCGCTCGGTCTCCACCCCCTCGGCGACGACGGTCAGATCGAACGCACCGGCCAACCGGGTGACCATCTCCACAGTGGCGTACGCGCGGTCGTCCGACCCCAGCCGGGCCACGAACGACCTGTCGATCTTCAGCTCGGTCGCCGGGATGCGGTGCAGGTAGCTCAGCGACGAGTATCCCGTACCGAAGTCGTCGATAGCGATCTTGATGCCCAACTCGCGTAGCTGGTGCAGTCGCTCCAGCACCGCCTCGGTGCCCTCGATCAGTGCCGACTCGGTCAGCTCCAGGGTCAGCGCCCGCGGCGCCAGCCCGGCGGCGCTGGTGGCAGCGGTGACCGTGGCGATCAGGTCCGGACGGCGCAGGTGCGCGGCGGCGATGTTCACCGCCACTGTCGCGTCCGGCGCGCGGCCCCGCCAGGTCGACGCGGCCCGGCACGCCTCGTGGATCACCCACCGGTCGATGGGCAGGATCAAACCGGTCTCCTCGGCCAACGGCAGGAACCTCGACGGCGGCAGCATCCCCAGCCGGGGGTGCCGCCACCGCACCAGCGCCTCGGCGCTGCGCACCTCGCCGGTCGCCAGGTCAACGATGGGTTGGAACTCGAGACACAGTTGGTCCTCGTCGACCGCGCGACGCAGATCGGCGATCAGCTCGGCACGCGACACGGCCGACTCACGCAGCGCCGAGGTGCACGTCCGGTACGCGGACTTCCCGGCCGCCTTGGCCGCGTACATGGCGATGTCGGCGTCGCGCAGCAGGTCGGTGTGCGAGGCGTGCTGCGGACCGAACTCGGCGATGCCGATGCTCGCCGACGGGTGCACCCCGACGTCGTCCTCACCGTCGGAGGGTCGCAGCGCGTCCAGCAACCGCTCGGCGAGCCGCTCGGGTGAGACCGGTCGGTCACCGTCGACAAGCACCGCGAACTCGTCCCCGCCGAGTCGGGCGATGATGCCGTCGCCGTCCACCACGGCCCGCATCCGGGCCGCCAGTCCGGTCAGCAGGGTGTCGCCGGTGGCATGCCCGAAACGGTCATTGACCTGCTTGAACCCGTCCAGATCGAGCAGCAGCACAGCCACCGGCCGCCTCTCCCGCAGGGCCAGGCGCAGCCGCCTGTTGAACAGCAGCCGGTTGGGCAGCCCGGTGAGCTGGTCCCCGTACGCGAGACGGCGCAGCCGGACCACGAGCCGCAGGTTCTCGTTCGCGGCCAACCCCTGCCGCACGCCGAGGGCCGCGAGCAGCGCCATCATGGTCACGAAGACCAGTTGCGGGGTCTGCCCGGTGGGTTGGCGGGCCAACACCACAGCGACGACTGCCCCACCCACCGGCAGGTACGGCAACGCCACCCGCCACCACGGCGGCAGCGGCGACTCGGCGGCCTCGTCGGTGCCGTCGCAATCCGGCGGTGGCGGCTGACGAGTGGCCAGGCCGATCATCAGGTAGCTCACCGGCCAACACAGGTCGATCGGGTGACCGGCGGTGTAGTCGGCACGCGCGACAAGCGAGACGTAGACGACGTCGGCGACGACACGCAGGGTGAGGCTCGCCGCGAGCATGCTCATCGGCCGCCACATCGGGCGGGCCGGCCCGGACACCGCGACCAGGATCGTGAGCTGCATCAGGTCGAACATCGGGTAGAGCAGCCCCAACGTGCGCGCCGGGTCGGCCAACTCGGCGGCGGCCACCCCACGGAAGACCAGCACCCAGCCGATCGGCACCAGGGCCAGGGCGACGATCACGCCGTCCAACAACGTGCGCGCCCGCCCCACCGCGGTCCGCGGCGCGGACGGCGAGCTGAGCAACGCGGCCGTGCCGGTGAGGATGCCTGCGGTGAAGACCACCCCGACCACCGGCGTGTGCGGCAGGTCGCCGCCGACGAGACGCTGCACCGTCCAGATGGCCCGTCCCAGCGCGGCGAGCGCCATGGTGACGGCGAGCAGCGTCCAGAACCGGCGCAGCGGCACCGGGTGCCGACGCGCCACCCCGACGCACGCGACAGTTGCCCAGCCGGCCACCAGCATCCCGCCGACGTCGCTGACCAGGGCGGCACCCGGCAACGAGGCGAACAGCCAACACGCCTCCACGAGGATGACCGCAGCCGCCAGAATCGCACCGGCGGGGTTGAGCTTCCCCACAGCCTGCTTCACGTCCTGACGGGACACGGGTGCTCCGGCTTCGTCGTGCGTGCACCCTCGGAAGGACCGGTCCACGGCAAACCCCGAAAGCCTAACCAGCGCCCAGGTACGCCGCCAGAGCCGAGGGCCCGCGCCGGTCGAGCCATCGCCGGCCCCGCGAACCCGCGGCCCATCCCCGGGCCTCGACCTCGATCAACTGCGACCGCCGGAGCGGTTCCAGGGTGAGCGGGGCAACGCGGTGCCGGCCAGCGGGCGGCGAGGCCGTCGGCGTCTGCGTCGCCCCGGAGTGCAGGGCGGGCGGGCGACGGTGTGTACCGCCACGTCGGCCGGGGGCATCGGTCGGCCGAGCAACCAGAACAGGAGGCGATCCATCCCGGGTCAGCCGACCGGGAGGCGTTCGGCGTCGGACTTCGAGATCTCGTACTGCGCCGCGCAGAAGGTGCACTGCTGCGCGTACCGGGTGCGGATCGGGATGAGGGGGATGAAGAAGAGTGTGAATTTCGTCGACCGGCGGGTGATCACCTGCGCGGCGTGGTTGCCGCAGTGGCGGCAGACCTGCTGCACGACACCGGATCGGTCGACCTTGGTACGCAGACCAAAGATGAAGAACATCGCCCGCCAGTACCCACCCAACCGCGAAAAGTCACCCCGCAGCGCCGACGAACGCGCCGCGAGCGCCGACCTCTGCGGGGTCGGCGCTCGCGGCGGGGTGTCAGTGACTCAGTTGGCGGGCTGGGGCTCCAGGCCGGGGACCTCCTCGGCGATCCAGATCGGCTGCCAGTCCGGCACCTCGTGGTAGCGGCGCAGCTCGGCCAGGCCGGCAACCGACCCGCTCCAGGCCGCGTACGGGGGGTTGGCCTCGTCGAAGCCGCTCTGCACGAAGGTCAGCGTGGTGCGCCCGTCGGACTCGGCGAGCTCCCAGCTCGTGACGCCGACCGGGCCCCAGTCGACGGACATCTTCCGGCCCGGCTCCAGGTCGACCACCTTGGCCGCGTAGCCGCTCTCGAAGCCACCCATGGCGTACCGGCCGCCGACCCACGGCTCGATGCCGATCGGGTAGCCGAACCAGGCACTGGACTGCTCGGAGTCGGTCAACGACTCCCACACCTTGTCCGCCGGGGCGGCGATGACCAGCTCGCCGCGCAGGTCGGCGGAGGTGAAGTCGGTGCGCGGCAGCAGCGGCCGACCCTCCAGGTGGGCGGCCAGGTTGGCGATGGACAGCGCCCAGTACGTCTGGAGCACACCCCGGATGCTGGAGCCGCTCATCGCCTCGGCGAAGTCGAAGTGGCTCTGCGTCAGCGTCAGCACCGTGCTGTCCGGGCCCTCGGCGGTGAGCTGGAACTCGCTTGTCGTCTCCACCCCGTCGAGCAGCCAGCCGAAGCGCAGCGTGTCGTCGTCGGCGTGCAACAGCCGCTGGTGCGGGGCGTCACCCTCGGGCGTGTAGCGGCCCCAGAACTCGTACCGCTGGGGCAGCTCGACCTCGGCGTGCTCGGCCAGCCAGAGACGCAGCTCGGCCGGGTCGGTCAGCGCCCGGCGAACGCGCCCGACCGGCGCGGAGAGACGGGCCTGCACCTTCAGTGGTTCAGTCATTGTCGTTGCCTTTCGGATAGCAGGCCACGGCGAGCTTGAAGGCATCCCCTTCGCTGCCGCCGTAGCGGGTGAACAAGTCCTGAAGTGCGGTTTGCAGGTCGTGCAGGAACTGCTGGCGTTGCTCCGCCGGCACCCGGATCGCGCCGGAGACCCCGATCGAGGGCAGCTCGGGCGCCGCCCGGTCCAGGGCGGCGATGTCGGCCTGGACCTCTTCCATCAGGTCGAGCAGGTAGCCGAGGCTCAGCTCGTCGCCGGCCCGGCGCAGCCCGATCCGACCGACGAGCCGGGGGGACAGCCAGTACGACCGGGCAGCCGCCTGGTAGATGCCCTCGGTGATGCCGCGGACCTTGCGTTCGTTGACCAGCTCGACGAGGCCAGCCGCGACGAGCTGCTTGACGTGGTAGTAGACGCGTTGTGGCGTCTGGTCGAGTCGAGCCGCGACCTCGGTGCAGGTGCGCGGTTCGGCCAGTTGCCGCAGCACCTCGACGCGCTGCGGCTTGAGCAGGACTTCGGCCTGCTCGATCTGCTCCAGGTACAGGACATCTCTCATGGCAAAACCAGTTTGTACGTACAAAATTTGTTTGTCAATCGGTTCGCGAGAAGCCGCGCCGACTTTCTTCGGCGCGGCTTCAGGCAACGCTCAGCAGATGGTCAGGGCAACCAGTCGGGCCGCAACGGGTAGCCGTTCACACCGTCCGGGCCGTTGTGCGTGGCCAGCACCTGGTGCAGCTGGATGCCGTTGCGTTCGAACGCCATCCGTGACCCGGCCATGTAGAGCCCCCACACCCGGGCGGTGCCCGCGCCCACCTCGGACACGCAGAAGTCCCAGTGCTCCACCAGGTTGCGGCACCAGGCGGCAAGCGTCAGCGCGTAGTGCTGGCGCAGATTCTCCTCGTGGTGCACCTCCAACCCGGCGTCGTGCACCTCGCTGATCAGCCGGCCCGGGCCGGCCAACTCGCCGTCCGGGAAGACGTACCTGTCGATGAACGCGCCGGAGCGGTGCGGCGCCCGATTGTCCGCACGCGTGATGGTGTGGTTGAGGAGCCGACCCCCGGGGCGCAGCCGGGACCGCAACGCCCCGAAGTAGGTCGGGTAGTTGCGCACCCCGATGTGCTCGGTCAGACCGATCGAGGAGATGGCGTCGAACCGCTCCGCCGGCGCGTCCCGGTAGTCCAGGTGCCGCACCTCGGCCAGCCCGGTCAGCCCCTCCCGCTCGATCGCCGCCTGCGCCCACTGCGCCTGCGCCTTCGACAGCGTCACCCCGAGCGCCTTCACGCCGTACTCGCGGGCGGCATGCCGGACCATGCCGCCCCAACCGCAACCCACATCCAGCAGCCGCATCCCCTTCCTGAGCGCCAGCTTGCCGGCGACCAGGTCGTACTTGGCAGCCTGGGCCTGCTCCAACGTGTCGCCCGGAGACCGGAAAACCGCGCAGGTGTACGTCATCGACGGGCCGAGCACCTTCTCGTAGAAGGCGTTGGAGACGTCGTAGTGGTGCGAGATCGCCGTGCTGTCGCGCACCCGCGAGTGCCGCAGCCCGTTCATCACCCGCTTCCACCGCGGCTGCGCCTCCTGCGGTGGAGCCGGCGGTGGCATCAGCCGCTCCCAGCCCAGCCCACGGACCAACGCCAACCCGTCGGCCAGCGACGGTGGGCGCAGGCGCAGCTCGTCCTTGAGCACCCGCAACGCCTCGTACGGGTCACCCGGGTGCACCCCCTGCAACGCCAGGTCACCACTGACGTAGGCCCGGGCCATGCCCAGGTCGCCGGGGGCGGTGAGCAGGTAGGACAAACCCCGTTCGGAACGGATCGCCAGGGTGATACCGGCGTCGGACGGGCCGACGGAGCTGCCGTCGTACCCGGTGATCCGCACCGGCAACGGCCCGGCCGTGACCGCGCGGATGACATCCGCCACTGTCGGACCCGTCTGCCGGCCCCCCGCCGGCGGGGTGGCGGGGACGCTCGCCGCCCCCTGATCTCTGTCGGTCAGGCTCATGCTCGTGCTACCGCCTTTTCGTACAATCCCGTCAGCCGGTGGTCCGGGTCGTAGCGGTCTTTCACCGCCCGCCACGTGTCGCCGCCGTACAGGCGATCGAAGGCGTCCCGGTCGTAGTACGCGTCGGAGTAGAGCGACTTGTGCCCGCCCGACTCCGACACCCTGCGTTCGATCGTGCGGTTGACGTCGCCGTCGGCGGCGCCCGGCGCGATCGGCACGCTCCCCCAGAACCCAATGTTGACGTAGTCCTGCCCCGGCCGGAGTGGATACAGCGGCCAGGACCGTGCCGAACCCGCACCCGCCGGCTCACGCAGCCGCAACGGGCACAGCCACACCGGGTTCATCCCCACCGCGCCGGCGAACCAGCGCAGGAAGTCAGCCGTCTGGTCCAGTGGGATCTCCACGTCCTGCACGACCCGCTCCCGGGCCGGCTGCCCCCGCAGCCGGTCGATCCGGGCCGCCACCTGGTGCCGGTGCTCAAGGCGGACCAGTCGGTGGTAGAAGTCGCTGCGCCGGTAACGCGCCGGCCAGAGCCTGCGCATGACGGGGTGCTGCGCGCCGAACGCCGCCGAACACCAGAACCAGTCGGTGTCCCAGCGCCAGAGGTAGTCGTACGCGGTGAGCACGTCGCGGGTGCGCCGGCGCAGCGACCGGTAGTAGATCGCCTGCCCGGTGTAGTCGCTGGGCGGGCCGGCGGCGTCGGTGAACGTGGCGAACACCAGGTACGCCTCGCCGGGGCTGAACATCACCCCGTCCATCGCGTCGACCGTCTCGCCGGCCCAGGACCGGGTCGCGGTCACCTCGGCGATCGCGTCGGTGAGCGCCTCCAGGTCGGTGAACCGGACGTTGCGCAACGCCACGTACCGGCCGACCTGTTGCAACTCGATGCGCAGCCGGGTGGCGTAGCCGAGGCTGCCCAGCGAGTTGGGGAACGCCCGGAACAGGTCGGCGTGCTCGCCGTCGGGTCGGGCGGTGACGATCTCGCCGGAGCCGGTGAGCACATCCAACTCCCGGACCGACTCGTGCGGCAGGCCGTTGCGGAACGAGGTGGACTCGATCCCGAGGCCGGTCACCGCCCCGCCCAGCGTGATGGTGCGCAACTGCGGCACCACGAGCGGCATCAGCCCGTGCGGCAGCGTCGCGTCGACCAGGTCCTCGTAGGTGCACATGCCCTGCACGTCGGCGGTACGCCCGGCCGGGTCGACCGACAGCACGCCGTTCAGGCCACTCACGTCGAGCCCCGGAACCCGGGGAGCGGACCGGGGGCGGAACAGGTTGGAGGTGCGTTTGGCCAGCCGGACAGGCTCGCCCGTGGGCACCGCGGCGTACGACCGCCGCAGCGTGTCCACCGCTTGATCATGGTCAATGGGGTGATCCACACGCTCAGCGCGCATGTGATCACCTTACGCGCGTACTCGCGAAACCGTGGGATGTCGGCCCGGCAGTTTCCCGTCCGGGCGCGGGCCCGACGGTTACCGTGGCGGGCATGCCATCGCCCGCGATCACCGCCCTGAACGCCGCCGGATTGCCATATCGGCTGGTCAGCCATGGTGCGGCCGGCAGTCTCGCGGAGGCCGCCGCGGCCCGGGGAGTGGCGATCCCCGACGTGGTGAAGACGATAGTGGTCCGCCGCAGTGCGGATGATCACCTGTTCGTGCTCACCCCCGGCGACCGGGTCGTGTCCTGGCCCAAGCTGCGGACCCTGCTCGGGGTGCACCGACTCTCCATGCCGGACGCTGCCGGCGCCCTGGCCGCGACCGGCTACGAGCGCGGCACCATCACCCCGTTCGGTGCGAGCACGGCCTGGCCGGTGATCGCCGACGAGCGGCTGCGCGGCCGGGAGATCACGTTGGGCGCCGGGGAACGTGGTCTCGCCATCGCGCTCGACGCCGACGCCGCCATCGCCGCTCTCGACGCCACAGTGGCCGACGTCACCGACCCGCAGCCCACCCGCTGACCGCTGACCGCTGTCCGCGCCGGTCCGGGTCGTCGGCCGACCCACCGATTGGCCGTCCCCGCCGGCCGTGGGTGAGGATGGCGCCTATGTCCGCGCCCGAGGAACGCCACCCCGACCCCACCGGCGAGGAACGCCGCCCCGACCCCGTCGGCACCGTCTACGGCGGCGGCCGACGGGCGACACGACGCGGTCCACTGGCAGATCCGCTGTTGCGGGTGGCGCTGGCGGTCGGGCTGGTCGGCGTACTCCTCGGGGTGCTCTTCGCCACCGGGCTCTTCGACGGTGACGACGAGCCGAGCGTGCCGGCGACGGTCGGGGCCTCGTCCTCCGCCGCGGCGCCCACCGACGCGGCGGCCCAGCCGAGCCCGAGCGCACCCGCCGAGCCGCTGTCCGGGTCCCGCGTGTTCAAGGCCGACTCGGGCCTGTGCCTGGGGCTCTACGGCGAAGGCCAGCAGGCGAAGGCCCACCTGGCTGTCTGTACCGGCGACCCGGAGCAGGATTGGGTGATCACCCCGGTCGGCCCGGAGGCGTCGACGGTGGCCAATGCCGCGTCCGGGCAGTGTCTCGACGTCGAGGGTGGCAGTCAGGACGACGGCGCGCCGCTGATGCAGTTTCCCTGTCACGGTGGGGCCAACCAGCAGTGGCGGCTGAGCCCTACCGGGGGCGGCCCGGTGCTGATGGTCGCGGTGCACAGCGGCAAGTGCGCCCAGGCCGACGACGAGGGCACCGCGGCCGGCGACGACATCCGGCAGCGGCCCTGCGACGACGGGTCAGCCCAGCAGTGGACCCTGGGCTGACCGCCCACGCCGTGCCGTCTCAGCCCTGGAACCTCCACGCCTTCGGTGCGGTCGCGGCAGCCAGCACGGCCTCCGGGACCGCTCGGCCCGGCCTGCGACGCAGCAGCAACGACAGCCCGGCGGCGCCGATCGACAGCGCCCCGGCCACGTACCAGGCCACCGCGTAGTCGCCGAGGCGGTCCCGCACCAGCCCCGCACCCGTCGCGGCGAGGGCCGCACCGAACTGGTGGGCGGCGAACACCCAGCCGAACACCACGGCACCGGCGCCGCCGAAGTACTCCCGGCACAGCGCCACCGTCGGCGGCACGGTGGCCACCCAGTCCAGGCCGTAGAAGACGATGAACACGAGCATGCTCGGCTCGGCGGTGCCGGTGAACAGACTCGGCAGGATCAGCAGCGACGCCCCCCGCAGCGCGTAGTACATGCCGAGCAGCAACCGACTGTCCACCCGGTCGGTGAGCCAGCCGGAGGCGATCGTCCCGACGATGTCGAAGAGCCCCACCAGGGCGAGCAGCCCCGCCGCCGTGGTCTGGGGCATGCCGTGGTCGTGCGCGGCCGGCACGAAGTGCGTACCGACGAGGCCGTTGGTGGTCGCCCCGCAGATCGCGAACCCGCCGGCCAGCAGCCAGAACGGCCGGGTCCGGGCCGCGGTCGTCAGCGCGCCCAGCGCCCGGGTCGCCGCGCCGCCGGTCACCGGCGGCGCCGCGACGACCTCGGTCGCCCCGTAGGCCGGCAGACCGAGATCCGCCGGGTGCTCGCGCAGCAACCACACCACCAGGGGTACGACCGCCAGTGCCGCTCCGGCCACGACGAGCGCTGCGGTACGCCAGCCGTGGTCACGGACCAGGATGGCGACAAGTGGCAGGAACACCAGCTGGCCGGCCGCCCCGCCGGCGGTCAGCACTCCGGTGACGAGGCCCCTGCGCTGCACGAACCAGCGCCCGGTGATGGTGGCCACGAACGCCAGCGCCATCGAGCCGGTGCCCAGCCCGACCAGCACACCCCAGCAGAGCAGCAGCTGCCAGCTCGCTTTCATGAAGACGGTGAGTCCGCTGCCGGCGGCGACCAGCAGCAGCGCCACCGAGACCACCCGGCGGATGCCGAACCGGTCCATCAGGGCGGCGGCGAACGGCGCGGTGAGCCCGTAGAGCAGCAGGTTGACCGACACGGCGGCGGAGATCGTGGCCAGTGGCCAGCCGAACTCCTCGTGCAGAGGGTGCAGCAGCACCGACGGGGTGGCGCGGAAGCCGGCCGCGCCGACCAGCGCCACGAAGGCGACGGCGGCGACCAGCCAGGCCGGATGCAGAAGGCGGTTCTTGGTCACCCGACCAGTCTGGGCGGGACCAGGCACCGCAACGAGTGGCCGGAAAGCCATCATGCGCAATAATCGGGCCATGATGCCTCGCCCGCACCGGATCGCCGTACTCGCCCTGGACCACGTCGTCGGCCTGGACCTGGGCACCCCGTCCCAGGTCTTCAGCACCGCCCGGGCGGTCGACGACACGCACTTCTACGACGTCCGGGTGTGCACACCGGGCGGCCGGCCGGTCCGCAGCACCGCCGGGTTCCAGGTGCTACCCGACCATGGTCTGGAGTTGCTCGACACCGCCGACACGGTGATCGTCCCCGGCATCCACGACGGCAGCGCGTTGACCTCGGGCACCGTCGAGCCGGAGGCGGCCGAGGCGCTACGGGCGGCGTACGAGCGGGGTGCCCGGATCATGTCGATCTGCACCGGTGCGTTCGTGCTGGCCGCCGCCGGCCTGCTCGACGGGCGTCGGGCGACCACCCACTGGGCGTTCACTGAGCAGTTCCGTCGGCTGCACACCCGAGTCGACCTCGACCCGGGCGTGCTCTTCATCGTCGACGACCGGGTGTTCACCTCGGCCGGAGTCGCCGCCGGCATCGACCTCTGCCTGCACGTCATCCGCCTCGACCACGGCAGCGAGGTGGCCAACCGGGCGGCCCGTCGCTGCGTGATGCCGCCGTGGCGGGACGGCGGCCAGGCGCAGTACATCGAGCGACCGGTGCCGAAGGCCACCGACACCAGCACCGCGGGCGCGCGGGAGTGGGCCCGGCAGCGGCTGCACGAGCCGATCGCCCTGCGTGACCTGGCCGAGCAGGCGCGGATGAGCGTGCGGACCTTCACCCGGCGCTTCCGCTCCGAGACCGGCCTGAGCCCGGCGCAGTGGCTGTTGCAACAGCGCACCGATCACGCGCGGCTGCTGCTGGAGACGACAGACCTCACCGTCGACCAGATCGCCCACCGCACGGGTTTCGGCACCACCGCCGCCCTGCGCCAGCAACTCCACCAACGCATCGGCGTAGCCCCGTCCACCTACCGCCGCACCTTCCACCCCCGCTCCGAGGTGATCAACGGCTGATCCGCCGTGCACAAGCTGTCGCCAGCGTGCCGGGCTTCCCCGGCCGGCGCTCGACCGCCGCCGCTCAGGCCCGGAGCAGGTGCAGTTGGGACTGGTGCTTCGGGAGGTGGACCCTTGTGTGCAGGTCCAGGGTGCGGGACCAGGGCAGCGGCTCGTCCACGATGAGGTCGAAGCCCTCACGCAGGTGCGTCTCGACCGGGGTTTCCGCGGCCAGGCCCAACTGGTCGACCAGCCCGCACAGCCGGTCGCTCGTGCCGTGCAGCAGCGCGGCCAGGCCCCGCAGCCCACCCTGCTCGGCGGCGAGCGCGTCGAGCTGCGGGCGGTGCATGTCCTCCTCCAGCTCGTAGTAGGCGAACGGCGACCCGGCCAGCAGCGCCTCGGTGGCCTGGATCATCAGCTCGTCGTTGGCGACCAGGTGCGCGACGATCTGCTCGGCACTGAGCTGCCCGTCCGGAGCCGGACCGAATCCCCCGGCGTCGACCTCCGCGAACAGGGCACCGTAAGCCCGCCGCAATCCCCCGCTCTCCATTCCCCCAGTCAACAGGCCCCGCCGGGCGTTAGCGGCGGGATTGGCGGGAGCGGAGGTAGTCGCTGACCACGTACTCGCCCAGGTCGTCGGTGTCCGGGGTGAACATGCGGCCCCGGCTGCGCCGGGCCACGGCGTCGACGAAGCGGCGCAGGCCCGGGTCGTCGCCGAGCATGAACAGGTTGAGAGTGGCGCCGTAGCGGCTGAGCTTGTCCACCTCGCGGACGGTCGCCTCGATCGTCTCCGGCAGCGGCGGCCAGTGGAACAGCGCCTCCCCGTCGTCCGGGTCCAGGTGGGCCGTGGGCTCCCCGTCGGTGACCACCAACACCACAGGTTCGGCGTCCGGGTGCCGGCGCAGGTGCCTCCCCGCCAGCCGCAAGGCGTGCTGGAGGTTGGTGCCCTGCTCCCCGTCCGGCTCGACGGCCGCCAGCTCCTGCTGGGTGAGGGTCATCGCCTCCCGTCCGAAGCCCACGATCTGCAACGCGTCCTGCGGGAAGCGCGTCTCCATCAGGTGCGCCAGCGCCAGCGCGGTCTGCTTCATCGGCCCCCAACGACCCTGGGAGATCATCGAGTACGACAGGTCGACACAGAGCACCACCGCGGCCGAGGCCCGCCTCTCGGTCTCCACCACCTCGAAGTCGTCCACCGCGAGCTGCACCGGAACCGTCGGCCCGGCCCGGCTGACCGCCCGGGTCAGCGTCCGGACCACGTCCAGTGGCTGCTCGTCGCCGTACTCCCAGGGCCTGGACGCACCGCTGACCTCGCCGGCCGCCCCCGCCGAGCGCAGGTCGTGCTGGCCGCGGGGCCCGGCGGTCAGGTCGGAGAAGACCCGTCGCAGCGCGGTCCCGCCGAGCCGGCGCAGTGCCTTCGGGCTCAGCGTGAGCCCTTCGGCGTCCCGGCTCACCCAGCCCTGCCGGCGCAGCTCCCGCTCCAGGTCGCGTAGTCGACGGACGTCGTCGGCGGCGTCCCGCCCCAGCGTGCGGGCCACCGCGTCGACGTCGACGTCGTCCAGGGTCGCCCCCGGGTGTTCCTGGTCGAGCTGGTCCAGCAGGTCGTCCAGCTCGCCGATCTCACCGAGCGCGCCGGCCGCGTCGGCGTAGTCCAGTGGTTGTTCGCCCCGGACCCGCTCGCCGCGCCCCCAGCGCAGATCGGGGCGCAGTGCCCGCAGGTTGGCGTCGAGCGCTGACAACTCACCCGCGAGACGGTCGCCGAGTGACTGCTGCATGAGACCGGCCAGCTCGGCGCGCTGCCGCTCGGAGAGCGAGTTCATCAGCCGCTCACCGGCCGCCGAGCGGCGGGCCAGCACGTCGATCAGCTCGTCGACGGTTTGCGGTTGCTCCGGGAAGAAGTCGCCGTGCCGGCGCATGAACTCGGCGAACGCGTCGGTGGTGTCCTCCGCGCGGCCGTGCCGGGCCAGCAGGTCGTTCAGGTCCCGCATCATCTCGGCGAGCCGTTGCTGGGCGGCCGGGTCGGCGGACGCGCGCACCGCGTCACGCAGCCCGGCGAAGCGCTGACCGAGCACGTCGTCGCGGAGCTGGTCGAGGATCTGCTGGTACGAGCGGCGGGCTTCCTCGCTGGCCCACTGGTAGCCGGACAACTCCTCGACCGCCCGCGCGGTGGAGCGGGGCAGATTGTCGAGCACCGCCTCGGCGAACCGCGCGGCGTCGTCGTCGCGGCCGCGCAGCTCGTCCCGTTCGGCGGCGAGGGCCTGGTCGAGCAGTGCCTGAGCCCTGGTCACCGCGCCGTCCAGGTCACCTCGGCGCAGCGCCTCCCGGCGCAGCCGCCGCGCACGGGCGGCCAGGTCGTCCAGCCCGCCCCGCCCCTGCGGGCCACGGCGCAGCAGGTCACGCAGCGCCTCCCGCAGGCTGCCGCCGGCCAGCACCTCGGCACCGACCGCGTCCACCGCCTCACGCACGTCGTACGGGGGTGCGAGCGGGTCGGGCCCGCCGTTCCACTGCCCGTACCGGAACCGGTTGCCGGCCATGGTCAGCCCCGGCCGCCGTAGACGGTGCGCCCCGAGTCGGTGACGTCCTTGCCGAGCCGGCGGGTCAGGTGCAGCCCCTCCAGCACGAACTCGACGGCGGCCGCGGCCTCCTCCGGAGTTGGCGCGTCGCCCAGACCGAGCCGATCCAGCACCTTGGCCAGGCCGGGAACCGTGCCCACCTGGCGCAGCAGCTCGGTGGAACCGACCAGCTCGCCGGTCTCGATCGCCGTCCCGTCCTCGACCAGGGCGGTGAACCCGGAGAGGTCCAGGCCGGCCAGGTGGGCGCGGAACGTCTCGGCGGTGGCCGTCCGCAGCAGGTGGGCGAGAACCTCGATCTCCCGCCCCTCCTCGCCGCTCTCGAACTCCACCTTGCCGCGCAGCGTGCTGGTCACCGACACCGCGTCGCCGACCCGGGCCACCGCGGCCTCGGGCCGACCGTCCGGGTTGGCGGAGGCGGCGAGCAGGCCGGCGCGGCGCAACGCGGCGCCGGCGACGGTCTCGGCGGCGGCGATCGCGAACCGGGCGGAGACGCCGGAGCGTGGGTCCACCGACGGTGATTCCCGCACCGCCCGGGCGAACCGGGCCAGCACCTCCAGCACGTGCTCCGGCACGGAGGCGACCAGGTCGGCCTCCTGGCGGATCAGCGCCAGCTCCAACTCCAGGTCGATCGGGTAGTGGGTACGGATCTCGGCGCCGAACCGGTCCTTGAGCGGGGTGATGATCCGGCCCCGGTTGGTGTAGTCCTCCGGGTTGGCGCTGGCCACCAGCAGCAGGTCCAGCGGCAGCCGCAGCTGGTAGCCACGGACCTGGATGTCCCGCTCCTCCAGCACGTTGAGCAGCGCCACCTGGATCCGTTCGGCCAGGTCGGGCAGCTCGTTGACGGCGAAGATGCCCCGGTTGGTGCGCGGCACCAACCCGAAGTGGATGGTCTCCGGGTCACCGAGGGTGCGGCCCTGGGCGATCCGGATCGGATCGACGTCACCGATCAGGTCGCCGACGCTGGTGTCCGGGGTGGCGAGCTTCTCGCCGTAGCGCATCGAACGGTGCAGCCAGCCGATCGGCAGGTCGTCGCCGGCCTCGACGGCCTGGGCGCGGGACGCGGGGGTGAGCGGGTGCAGGGGGTGCTCGTTGAGCACCGAGCCGGGGATGACCGGGGTCCACTCGTCGAGCAGCGCGCCGAGGGCACGGATCAGTCGGGTCTTGCCCTGGCCGCGTTCGCCGAGCAACACCATGTCGTGCCCGGCGAGCAGGGCACGCTCGACCTCGGGCAGCACGCTGTCGTCGTAGCCGACGATGCCGGGGAAACGGGCCTCACCGGAGCCCATCCGGGCGAGAAGGTTGTCGCGGAGTTCCTGCTTGACGGTGCGGTAGTGGTGACCGGCTGCCCGCAGCGCGCCGAGCGTGCCGGGCAGGTCAGCCGGTGGAACCGGGATTACCGGGTTAGGCGCAGTCACCCGACCCACGCTAGCTCACATCCGCGCGGGTGCCCCGGGCATCAGGGGAGGGACCGATCAGCCGGACGGGGTGACGAAGCCGGACTCGTAGGCGGCGATGACCGCCTGGGTGCGGTCGCGGGCGCCCAGCTTGGCCAGCACGTTGCCGACGTGCGTCTTGACGGTCTCCACCCCGACCACCAGGTGCGCGGCGATCTCCGGGTTGGACCGGCCGGTGGTCATCAACCGCAGCACCTCGGCCTCCCGCTCGGTGAGTCGGGCGGCGCGCAGCCGGTCACCGCCGGCCAGCCCGTACGCCCCGACGAGCTGACGGATCGCGGCCGGGAAGAGCAGCGACTCCCCGGCCGCGACCACCCGGACGGCCTCCACCACCTCGGCGGGCCTTGCCCGTTTGAGCAGGAAGCCGGAGGCTCCGGCGCGCAGCGCCTCGTAGACGTACTCGTCGTTGGCGAACGTGGTGACCACCAGCACCCGGGGCGGGTTGGCGGAGGTGGCCAGCAGATGCCGGGTGGCCTGGATGCCGTCGATGCCGGGCATCCGCACGTCCATCAGCACCACGTCCGGCCGGTGCCGGGCGACAAGCGGCGGCACCTCGGCGCCGTCGGCGGCCTCGGCGAGCACCCGCAGGTCGGGTTGGGCGTCGATGATGGCTCGCAGCCCCACCCGGATCAACTCGTCGTCGTCGACGATCAGCACCCCGGTCGTCATGTCGTCTCCTCGTACGGCAGGCGGGCCCGGATCAGCCAGCGGTCGCCGTCCGGCCCCACGGAGATCCGGCCGCCGAGCAGCAGCACCCGCTCCCGCATCCCGTCCAGCCCTCGGCCGGGCCGACCCAGCTCGGCCCGGTCGGGCTGGCGCACGGCGTTGACCAGCTCCAACTCCAGCGCCCCCGGGTGCAGGTCCAGCCGCAGCGTCACCGGCCCGTGGCCGTACCGGGCGGCGTTCGTCAGTCCTTCCTGGACGATCCGGTAGCCCTCCCGGGAGACCGCCGGGGGCAGCCGCGTCGGGTCGCCGACGCGATGCGCGTGCACGGTCAGCCCGGCGGCGCGGGTGTCGGTGACCAGCCGGTCCAGGTCGGCGAGGGTACGCTGCGGCGTCACCGCCCGGGCTCCGCCGCCGGCGTCCCGGAGCAGCCCGAGCACGTGGTCCAGCTCGTCCATGGCGGTCCGCCCGACATCTTCGATGGCGGTGAGTGCCCGCCGGACGAACTCCGGGTCGGTGTCGAGGACCTGGCGTGCCGCACCGGCCTGGAGGGTGGCGACGGTCAGCGCGTGACCGACCGAGTCGTGCAACTCCCGGGCCAGCCGGTTGCGTTCGGCGAGCCGGGTGGCCCGCGCCTCCAGGGCGGCGATCCGCTCCGCCTGCGCGGGGCCGAGCAGCACCGGCGCCATCAATCCGGCGAGGGCACCGAGCCCCGCGACGGCGTAGCCGAGACCGACGAGCAGGGCCACCCCGGTCACTGTCAGCCAGCCGCTGTCCCGCCCGTCCAGCGGACCGAACCGTTCCCGGCTGGTCAGCTCGGCGCCGATGCCGAACTGCTGCGCGATGAAGGCCAGCGCCATCGGCAGGGCACTGAACAGCGCGAGCATCACCAGCGCGCCGACGATGAGGTGGGTGGCGATCCAGAGCGCGCTGCGCAGTCGGGTCTCCCGGTCGCCGCGGTGCCCCAGTGCCGGCTCGGGCAGGTCGACGCCGAGCAACGCCCGCACGGCGGCGATCTCCAGGGCCCGGCTGCCGTCCAGCAGCAGCGGCACCACGGCGATCAGCGCCGCGACCACCAGCAGCGCGTACACGAGTGAACGGGGGACCTCCGAGGCGGTGAGCATCTCGGCGAAGGTCACCGCGAGCACCCCGTACGGCAGCGCCAGCACCCCACCGAGCAGCAGGAACACACCGCGTCGCCAGGTGGTGCCGGCGACCAGCGGGGCCAGCGCCGCTCGGAGGGTCACCTCGTCATTCTGCGGCCGGGACCGGTTGCGACGGCTCCCCCGTGCCGGGGAGATCTCAGCGGTGGTCGGCCACGTACTGCTGTGGGTCCTTGTCGCGGAACGGAAGGTCGCGGCCGTTCTTGTGCTCACCGTAGAACGTCAGCCAGCGTTGGCCCAGCTCGGCGCGGAGGTCGGTGCTGGCGTGCCGGCGGAAGTCGGGCAGCGCCTCGTCCTCCTCCTCGGCCAGGTGTTCGCTGTTCTCCCGGCGGGCCGTGCCGACCGCCTCCCACCACTGATCCGAGCCGACCGGGTGCAGCTTGGACTCGGCGATGGCGTCCCGGATCTTGTTGTGGTCGCCGATCGCGTCGGCGGTCTCGTCCTCGCCGTCGTCACCGTGCTTGACCAGGTGCGGGTAGAGGATCGCCTCCTCCGCCTCGGCGTGGATGTCCAGGTGCAGGGCGAGCGCGTCCCAGATGGCGAGCAACTCCTGCTCGTCGCGGGCGTCGTCGAGGCGGGCGAAGCCGCGCCGGAAGGCGGCGTGGTCGTCCAGGATCAGTGCGGTGATGTCGTCCACGTAGCTCACTTTCCGCGAGGCCGGTCGTCGCGTCGAAACTACCCCGATGTTCGGCTTCCCACGCCCGATCTCGGGCACGTCGGACCGCGGTTAGGCTCATGATCGTGACCTACCTCGCTGCGGATGACCGCTACGACACCATGACCTATCGGCGCAGCGGACGCAGTGGCCTGCGGCTGCCCGCCGTCTCCCTCGGCCTGTGGCACAACTTCGGCCCGGACCGCCCGTTCGACAGGCAGCGCGACATCGTCCGGCGTGCCTTCGACCTGGGGGTCACCCACTTCGACCTGGCCAACAACTACGGGCCACCGCCCGGGGCGGCGGAGGAGAACTTCGGTCGGCTGCTCGCCACCGACCTGAAGCCGTACCGGGACGAGTTGGTCATCTCCAGCAAGGCGGGCTACCTGATGTGGCCCGGCCCCTACGGTGAGTGGGGCTCGCGCAAGAACCTGATCTCCTCGCTGGACCAGTCGCTGGGCCGGATGGGGCTCGACTACGTCGACATCTTCTACTCGCACCGGTTCGACCCGGAGACCCCGCTGGAGGAGACGATGGGCGCGCTGGACGCGATCGTCCGCTCCGGCAAGGCGCTCTACGTCGGCATCTCGAACTACGACTCGGAGCAGACCGCGCGCGCCGCCGCGATCCTGGGCGAGCTGGGTACGCCGTTGCTGATCAACCAGCCGTCGTACTCGATGCTCAACCGCTGGACCGAGTCCGACGGCCTGCTCGACACGTTGGAGCAGGTCGGCGCGGGTTGCATCGCGTACAGCCCGCTGGCCCAGGGCCTGTTGACCGACCGTTACCTGGGTGGCATCCCGGCCGACTCGCGGGTGCGCACGAGTGTCTTCCTCAACGAGAGCGACCTCAGCGAGGAGAAGATGACCACCATCCGGGGGCTCGGCGCGGTCGCCGAGCGGCGCGGCCAGTCCCTGGCCCAGCTCGCACTCGCCTGGGCGCTGCGCGACCCCCGGATGACCAGCCTGATCATCGGGGCGAGCAGTGTCGAGCAGTTGGAGACGAACATCGCCGCGTTGGACAACCTCGACTTCACCGCCGAGGAGCTGGCCGAGATCGACGGGTTGCTGGGCTGACCGGCGCGGGCGGGCCGGGTCACCAGATCCGGCGCCGCCCGACGCGGTGGTTGCGCACCTCGCACTGCCGGCCGGGTGGGACAGCGGCGCCGCGGCGTCGCCGCCCCGCGCCGATCAGCAGCGCCAGGACCAGCACGGTGGCGGCGCCGGCGAGCACCGGCCAGCGGGCGCCGAGGTCGGTCACCGACGCCACCGGCACGCCCGGGTCGGCCGCCGCCACCTCCGCCGGGTCGGTGGCGGCCGGCCCACTCGCGGGGGTACGCGGGGCAGCCGCCGCGCTCTTCGCCGCACCGCTCTTCGCCGCGCGGAACACCACGTCGGAGCAGGAGTAGTAGGTGTCCTGGGTGTTCGAGTTCTGCCAGATCGTGTAGATCAGGTGTCGACCCTCGCGCTTCGCCGGCAGCCGGCCCGCCAACTGGTACGCCCCGGCCCGCACCGGCGGGTCGGTGAGCGTCAGAAACGGGCGTGTTTCGAGGTCCGCCCAGGTCAGTGGCCTTGTGGGGTCGTACCCGGAGGTGGTGACGTAGAGCCGGAAGGTGCCCCGGTGCGCGATGGTGGTCCGATACCGGAAGGTGAACGTCGCGCCCGCGCTCAGCTCGGTGGACGGCCAGTCGGTGCGGGGCAGGTCCAATCCCCGGTACGCGGACAACCCGCCGCTGCACAGCTCGCCGTCCGGGATCCGCTCCCGGTCCCGCCCGTTGATCGCGGCGACCCGTACGTTGTCCCATTCCCGGACGGCGGCGCCGGCTTCGACAGCGGCCCGGCAGGCGGCGGTGGCCGCGTACCGGCCCTCGGGTCCGCAGGCCGCCGCCCGGCTGATCGGGTCGGTCGGGGCGCCGTGCGCGGCGGCGGGTGTGGCGGCCAGCGGCACTGTCGCGGCAGCGACGAGCACCGTGGCGAGGAGCCGGCGTACGGTCATGAGGTTGACCTCCCGCCCACTGGTACGGCCGGCGGAGGGCAAAGGTTCGACGTCGGCCGTTCGTGACCCCCAGGCAGCGCGAACGATCATCGCAGGTCGCGGGAATCCCCGGGGTGGACGCGGCGTTTCGATACTCGGAACCGCTGAGACCGAGGAGGCAGACATGAAGGTACGTACCTCGTTGCGTGCGCTGAAGCAGAAGCCGGGTTCGGTGGTGGTCCGCCGTCGTGGCCGGGTGGTCGTTGTCAACCGCGCCAACCCGCAGTGGAAGAGCCGCCAGGGCTGACCCCGCCCTTACCGGACATCGAGTCGACAATCGCCCTGACCGGGTCTCCCGGTCAGGGCGATTCGTTTGTTCGTGGGAGTTGACTCTTGTCCGGTTTGCCGCTGGGCGCGAGCGGCACACGCTCGATGACCGTGACGGTGCGCGGCACCGCGAGATCGTTCACCCGTGCGGCCACCAACTTGCGCAGCACGTCCGGATCGGGCGTTCTCCCGGCCACCGGCACGACGTAGGCGTGCACGGCCTCGCCGGTCATCTCGTCCGGACCCCCGACGACGTACGCCTCGGCGACCGCGGCATCGGCCGCGAGCGCCCGCTCCACCGGCCCGGCGTGGACCATCTGCGCGTTGACGATGATCACGTCCCGCGCCCGCCCGAGCAGCCGCAGGTACCCGTCGGGGCCCACCTCCCCCAGGTCACGGGTACGCACCCAGCCGTCCACGAACACCTCGGCCGACTCGTCCGGGTCCTGCCAGTACGAGGATGCCTGCGCGGGTGTGCGGACGTAGATCTCCCCGTCGCGAACGGAGACCTCCACGGCCGGACGACCGACAGTGCCGAGCGTGGCCTCGTCGGTCAGCATCTCGGCGGGAGTCACCATGGAGATCATCGACGTTTCGGTCTGCCCGTAGCCGTGGAAGAGCACCGGACCCAGCACGTCCAGCGCCTCCGCCAGCCGGGCCGGTGCGAGTGGCGACCCGGAGACCATCAGCGCCCGCAGGTGCCGCAGGTCCACCGGGTTGGCGCGCTGGTCCCGGATCAGTTGGTGCAGCTTGCCGACGGTGATCACGCTCGCGGTGGCCCGGTGTGCGACGAGGGCGTCCGGGAAGACCGGCCGGGGCGCCACGACGAGCGTGCCGCCCGCCGCCAGGGCGAGGATGCCGTACTCCAGCATCACCTGACTGGCCAGCGAGCCGAAGACCAGGTAGCGCCGCATCCGGGTGGCCAGCTCGGCGATGGCCGGCGGCCATCGGTCCGGGTACGGGACCCAGGCCGCCGACATCGCCGCATAGGTCTGCACCACGCCCTTAGGCGTACCCGTGCTGCCGCTGGTCCAGATGATCCGTGCCGGATCCTCGGCCCGTCCCGCCGCGACGAGGGGCACCCCGTCGTCGGGCTGCTCGGCGAGCGCGGCCAGTCGAGCCGAGTCGACCACCAGGGAGCCGGACAGCTGTGCCGGGCTCAGGTCGGCGCGCCACCCGGACACCCGGGCCCCGACGGCGAAGGCGGCCATCGTGGCGGCGAAGGCGGGGGCGGTGACCGGCAGGTCGAGGGTGACACCCACTCCGGGCCCCGCGCCGGACGAGCGCAGCCCGGCCGCGACGCGCCGGATCAGACCGGCCATTTCCGAGGCGGTCGTGACGGTCGGCCCGTCCTCGAAGACCGGCCGGTCCCCGCCGGCCGCCAGGAGGTCGAGGACGGGCTGCGGCCAGACGTCAGCGGGCATCGGCGAGGACGCCCTTGACGAAGACCTCGAGGGGCTGCCGGTGCACTGTGGGCAGGTCCCACTGGTTTTCCAGGTTCTCCGCCAGGTGGTGCTCGGCGATGACCTGCCCGTCGCGCAGCACCCGGACGACGGGGTGGAGATAGCTGGCGTCGTGCGCGGCGGTCGCGTCGTTCTCGGCCGGGCGCGGCACCGTGATGTCGAACGGATCGACCTGGTCGTGGTCGGGGCCGTACTCCAGGGTGACCAGGAACGCGAACACGTCCGGCTCCGCGTCCCGCAGATAGGCGACCGGCACCTCCTCGCGGTAGCGGGCGGTGTCGTCCTCGACTGTGACGACATCGCCGAGCACCGAGAACTGCTGCCACAGCGCGGAACTCACGTTGATCCGGGCGATTATCGAATCGGCGATCGCCTCGGGCGTCGGGGCGATCCGCCGGGACGGCCAGGGCTGCCCGTGGTGCCGCTCGCGCAGGATGTGGTGCAGGGCGCGGGTGGCGTAGCGGAAGCCGTGGATGAAGCCGTTCGTGGACTTCTTGAAATCACGCTGCTGGCTGAGGGTGCCGGCGAAGTAGAGACCGGGGACGTTCACCGACTCGAAGGCCGGCGTCTGCGCCGGGAACCGATCCTTGATGACCAGCTCCGGTCGGGCCGACTCGGCGAAGATGGACGCGTCGAAGCGGAATCCGGTGCAGAGGATGACCCGGTCGTACTCCAGCTCGCGCAGATTCTCGACCGTCCGGGCGTATCGGAAAAGCACCCGGAATCCGCCGCCCTCCCGCTGGCTGATCTGTTCCACAGTGCCGTCCAGGACGGCGTTCTGTGACTTCAGCTGATAGGTGTCCAGGAAGTTGTTGTTCACCGCGCGCAGATGCCCGACGTAATGGGTCTGCCAGGCGAGCCTGATGGAGTGCGGCCCGGCGACGTGAATCGTGGCGGCGGTCTCGACGAGCGCGTCCGCGGTCTCGAAGGCCGAGTTGCCCTTACCGATGATCAACACGCGCTGATTGACGAAATCGGCGGGGTCGACGCTGACTGTGTCGTAGCGCTCGGCCAGGTCAGCGCCCTCGATCGGCGGCTGGTAGAGCTGGGAGACGCCGGTGGCGACGACGACTCTCCGTGCCGTCCAGGTGTGGTCGCCGGCCCGCACGGTGAACACGTCGTCGGTCTTCGACACTGAGGTCACCCGCGTGTCGTAAACGACGTTCAGACCGCGCGCGAAGTCGGCGAGATAACGCACGAGATCCTCCGCGGCGGGAAAGTAGCGCGTGCTGTAGTACTTGAAGAGCATCCCCGGATCGTCGGTCAGCAACGAGTTCCAGTCCGACCGTAGATTGAACTCCGGATCGGTCGACCCGGTCCACACCTTGTTGATCGAGATCAGCTGGCGATGCCGGGGATAGGTCTCGAAGAATGTGCCCGCCCGGGGGCCACCCTCCAGCACCACGTAGTCGTGACCGTCGCGCTCGAGCAGGGTCGCGAGCTGCAGGCCTGCCGGCCCGGCTCCAATGATCAGGCAATCGTGCGTCATGCGCCGCAATTTACTGAGGCGATTTCAGAGCGCTCTGAGAAATTGCCTCTAGCATCCGCTCCCATGACGATTAAGGTGGATTTGGCAGCGCCGCTGCGCCTCGCCGACCTGCGCGTCGCGGCAGGCCCGGTCACTGTCGTGCTCGGCGAAGAGGTGCGGGCCCGCGTGGCGACCGGCCGCACGTTCCTCGGCAAGGCACTCGGCGACGACCGGGCGATCTACGGCGCCACCACCGGCTTCGGGGCGCTCGTCGGCTACGCGGGCCGAGCCGACCAGCGCGACCAGGCCGACAACACCCTCGCCCACCTCGGGGCGGGCCAGGGCCCGGACCTCGCCCCGGATGTCGTACGCGCGACGCTGCTGGTGCGCGCCTGGTCCCTGGCCCGGGGCGCGTCGGGGGTCTCCCCGCACGTGATCGACGCGCTCGCGGCCATGCTCGGCACGACGTTCACGCCGGCGATGCCCCGATTCGGCTCGGTGGGAGCCAGCGGTGACCTGATCCCGCTCGGTGCCGCCGCCCAGGCGCTGCGCGGTCGCGGGCACGCCTACGTGGACGGCGTCCGGATGCCCGCCGCGGAAGCCCTGACGAAGGCCGGCCTGGAGCCGCTGCCGCTCGACGGCCGGGACGCACTCGCGCTTGTCAACGGCACGTCGCTCACCACGGCGGCGCTGGCCCTCGCCCTGGACCGGGTCCGCACCTCACACCGCGTGGTGCAGACGCTCACCTGCCTGCTCGCCGACCTGCTCGGCTGCGATCCACAGTTTCTCGATCCGGCTCTCCTCACCGCCTACGGTCACCCGGGCGCCATCGAGGTCGGCCACGCGATGCGGGCGACCTCCGCCGGCCTGCGAGAGTCCGGCACGAGACCGTTGCAGGAGCCCTACAGCATCCGCTGCGCGCCGCAGTTGCTCGGAGCGGCCGAGGACGCCCTGCGCTATGTCGACGGCGTCGTGGCGGCGGACCTCGGCGGGGTGAGCGACAACCCGCTGTTCTTCCCGGCCGACGACAAGGTCGTGCACGGCGGCAACTTCTTCGGCCAGCCCGCCGCGTTCGCCGCCGACGTCCTGACCATGGTCATCGCCCAGGTCGGCAACCTCGCCGAGCGCCAACTCGACCTGCTCGTGGATCCCGGGCGCAACGGCGGCCTGCCGCCGATGCTCGCGGCCGGACCAGGGCAGCAACACGGGTTGCAGGGCGTCCAGCTCGCGTCGACAGCGCTCGTCGCCGAGATCAGGCGCGACTCCGTGCCGGCGAGCCTGCAGAGCCTCCCCACCAACCTGCACAACCAGGACGTGATCCCGCTCGGCACGCAGGCCGCACTCCGCGCCCTGGACCAGGCGGAGCTGCTGCGTCTGATCACCGGTTCGCTCGGGCTCGGGCTGCGCCAGGCGGTGCACGTCGGGGCGCGCCGGCCGACGGCGGCGGGCTGCGACCGCACCCTGCGGGCCCTGGAGGAGATCGCACCGATCGACCCGGACCGGCCGCTCGACGACGACGTGCGAAGAACAGCCGAGATTCTCCAAGAGCTTGAAATCTCTCTGATTTCCCACTCGTACGGTGATCGCCGTGACGCTTGATTACCTGATCATCGGGGCCGGTCCGGCCGGTCTTCAACTCGCCGCCCTGCTCCAGGCCGAGGGCAAGCGTGACTATCTGGTGTTGGAGGGCGCCGACGGGCCGGGGGCGTTCTTCGCCACCTATCCGCGGCACCGCCAACTCATCTCGATCAACAAACCGCACACGGGCACCGACGATCCCGAGCTGAATCTGCGGCTCGACTGGAACTCCCTGCTCACCGACGACCCGGCGCTGCTGTTCACGCAGTACACCGAGCGGTACTTCCCCGACGCCGAGGTGATGGTGCGATACCTCGCGGACTTCGCGGCGAAGACCGGCGTCACTGTCAGTTACGGCACCCGGGTGACAAGGGTGTCCAAGCACGACGACGTGTTCACGGTCGAGGCAGGTGACCGGCGTTGGGAGGCCCGCGCGGTGATCGTCGCCACCGGCGTGTCGAAGACCTACCAGCCGGACATCCCAGGATTCGAACTGGCCGAGGGGTACGACGTGATGAGCGTCGAGCCACGTGACTACCTCGACCAGCGGGTGCTGATCATCGGCAAGGGCAACTCCGCCTTCGAGACCGCCGACAGCCTCATGGAGACCACGACACTGATCCACCTCGCGGGGCCCAGCTCGGTCCGGATGGCGTGGCGCACCCACTACGTCGGGCACCTGCGCGCGGTGAACAACAACTTCCTGGACACCTATCAGCTCAAGTCGGCGAACGCGATCCTCGACGGCACGGTCCAGAGCATCGAGCGCGACGGCACGGGCTACAAGGTGCGGTTCAGCTTCTCGCGGGCGAACGAGGTCGTGAAGGAACTGCATTACGACCGGGTGCTGGCGTGTACCGGATTCCGTTTCGACGACTCGATCTTCGACTCCTCGGCCCGACCGCAGCTCACCATCTCCGACCGCTTCCCGGCACAGACCGAGGAATGGGAGTCGGTGAACGTGCCGGGCCTGTTCTTCGCCGGGACGATCTCCCAGGCGCGCGACTTCAAGAAGTCCACGAGCGGTTTCGTGCACGGTTTCCGCTACGCCGTACGCGCGTTGCACCGGATCCTCTCCCGCCGGTACGACGCCACGGCCTGGCCGTCCGACCCGCTCGCCGCCGAGCCGGCGGCCATGACCGCGGCGGTCATCGAGCGGGTCAACCGCACCTCGGCCCTGTGGCAGCAGTTCGGGTTCCTCGCCGACGTGCTCACCGTCGCCGGAGGAGAGGCCCGCTACCACGAGGAGGTGCCGGTGGACTACTTCCTGTCGACCGGCCTGCGCACCGCCGAGCACGACCACGACCAGGCGTTCGTGATCACTCTCGAGTACGGCCCCGACCACGACCAGGTCGACCCGTTCGACATCACGGTGACCCGGGTGGCCCAGGACGTCGTGGGGCAGGCGCACGACGCCGCGTACCTGCACCCGGTCGTCCGTTACCACCGCGCGGGCCAGTTGGTCAGCACGCACCACCTCGCCGAGAACCTGGAGAACCAGTGGGACCGGCCCGACGTCCACGTGCGGCCGCTGCGCGAGTTCATGGGTCGCTGTCTCGCCGGCGCCGAGGGCTGACATGGACCCGGTTCACCAGGACTTCTTCGAGGGCGGGGCCGAGCGGGAGCGCACCCTGGCCGCCAACGAGCAGGCCTTCGAACGACGGTGGATCGTGCCACGGGTGCTGCGGGCGACCGGCGAGCGGGACCTGCGGGTCACAGTGGCCGGCACGTCGCTGGCCGCGCCGGTCCTTGTCGCTCCGACCGCCTTTCATCGGCTCGCGCACCCGGACGGCGAGGCGGCCACCGCGCGGGGGGCCGCGGCGGCCGGCACGACGATGGTGGTCAGCATGGCCGCCACCCAGCCGGTCGAGGAGATCGCGACGGCGGGCGCGACGCTGTGGTTCCAGCTGTACCCGCAAACCGACCTCGACTTCACGGAGTACGTGGTCAAGCGCGCCGAGTCGGCCGGCTGCCGGGCGCTCGTGGTGACTGTGGACTCCCCGGTGTTCGGGCGGCGCGAGCGCGACAGGCGCAACGGCTTCACGGACCTGCCTCCCGGCTACGCCTGCGAAAACATGCGCGACGCGACCGGCCGGGTACGCCCGATCGCGATGGACGCGACGGCGGGCTGGGATCGGATCGCGTGGCTGCGCGGCGTCACGGGACTACCGATCCTGCTCAAGGGCATCCTGCATCCCGCGGATGCCCGCCTCGCTGTCGAGCACGGCGCCGCCGGTGTGATCGTGTCCAACCACGGTGGACGACAGCTCGACGCGACGATTCCCACGCTCGACGCGCTGCCCGCCGTCGCGGCAGCCGTGGGTGGGCGGGTCCCGGTGCTGCTCGACGGGGGTGTCCGCCGCGGCACCGACGCGGTGATCGCGCTGGCGCTCGGGGCCCAGGCGGTGCTGGTGGGGCGTCCGGTGGTGCGGGCGCTCGCGGCGGGCGGGGCCGCTGGCGTACGCGAAGCTCTCGATCGACTCACCACCGAGCTGGATCAGGCCCTCGCCCTGGCCGGGGCGCGGCGGCCGGCCGATCTGACACCCGACCAGGTGGCGATCCGGTGAAGGCAGTTGTCGACCTCCGGGAGTGGATCTTCGAACGGGTCAACGGGGCCGAGGGCGTTCCCGTCCCCGGGCCGCTGGTGGGGCCGGAGGACTTCGAGCGGGTCTACAGCGATCCGGCCGCCGACGGGCGCAGCCGCGGGGCCGGCCTGTCGGACCTCTTCTGGTACTGGCTCGCGCCCGGCCCGCAGATGCACCAGGAGCACCTTGAGCCCGGCGAGCGGTACCGGACGGTCGCCCGGACGACCCGGCAGGTGCTGGCCATTCCGCACGCGCGCTCCGACGAGCTGGCGACGGCCGCGACCCGGCGGATCCTCGACGCGCTCCCGGCCGACCGGATCAGCCACGTGCGGCTACGTGACCTGATGATGCCGGTCTGGGCCGAGGTCTCGTACGAGCTGGTGTTCGGCGCATCCTGCCCGCGCGACGTCCGCGATCTGATCGTGGCGAACGCGGACGACGTGGTGACCGCCCTGAAGGGGATGGGTCTGCGGCACATGTCCCGGCGGGTTCGTCTGACCCGCTACCTACTGGACCGGATCGCCGCGGGAACCTGCCCGGTCGTGCTGCCGCCGCCCTTCACCGCCCTGGAGACCGCCTGGTACCTCCAGGGCGCGTTCTTCAACACGGCAGTGGTGCAGATGTCGGAGGCCATGGCGCACATCCTGCTGTGCTCCGGGCCCGGCACGGACACCTCGGACGAATCGCTCGACCGGATCATCGACGAGACACTCCGGGTCTACCCGCTCTTCGGCATCGCGCACCGGATCACCTCCGGACCCATCAGCGTGGGCGATCACGTGCTCCCGACCGGGTCCGTGCTCCTCTTCAACTATCGGGCCTATCAGCGCACCGGTCCCGCCGCGGACGACGAGTTCGACCCGGACCGCTGGCTGTCGTTGCGCCGGCAGGACGCCCATTTCATTCCGTTCGGCGTGACTGCCAACCGGGCCTGTCCGGCGCGCGGTTCGGCCCCCGTCCAGCTGCGCGCGGCGACCCGGGAGGTGCTGCGGCGCTTCTCGGTCAGCTCGTCGGCGGCGCACACCCGCTCGCTGCCGAGTCGCGGGCCCGCGTACCTGACGCCCCGGGGTCTCCCCGGCCCCGGCCGCGACCGGCTCACCCTCATGCGGCAGCGCGACCGGGTCTTCGACGTGGGGCGCTCGGTCAAGCAGCTGGTCTGCGGTACCTGGATGGTCGTCGACGCCCGACGACAGAAGTTGTGCACCCGACACTTTGAGGAGAGCTCATGACTCCCAGCGAACTCGCCCCGCGGTTCTTCATCGCGGTAGCGGTCATTCTGCTCTTTTGCAGGCTGGTCTCCTGGCTCCTGGGCAAGGTGGGCCAGCCTCCCGTCGTGAGCGAGATGCTCGCCGGGGTGCTGCTCGGCCCGTCGCTGCTCGGCCTCTTCTGGCCGGGTGCCCAAGCCGCGCTCTTTCCCGCGCCGCTGCTGCCGATCCTGTACGTGGTCGGCCAGGTCGGCCTCGTGCTGTTCATGTTCCAGGCCGGGTACGCCTTCACCTCCCACCGGGTGACCAAGCTCGCGGGCACGGCGGGAGCGGTGTCGCTCGCGGGTGTCGGCGCTCCGCTGGTGCTGGGGATCCTGCTGGTCGTGGGCACGGCGAGCTTCGTCCCGATCCGCGCGGACGGCGTGTCGCTCGGTGTGTCCGCGGCGTTCGTCGGTGTGGCGCTGGCGATCACGGCCTTCCCCATGCTCGCCCGGATCATCACCGAGCGCGGCCATACCGGCACCCGCCATGGTCTGCTCGCCATGGCCAGCGGCGCGATCGACGACATGGTCGCGTGGATCATGCTCGCCGCGGTGCTGGCGTTCGCCTCGGGCTCGGTCGGCCCGGCCCTGGTCTGCGCGGGTGGTGCGCTGCTGTTCGGGCTGGCGCTGTGGCTGGGTGGGCGGCGGGTGACCGGCTTCGTCATGGGGCTCCCGGGCGATCGCGCACGGCTGCTCGGCACTGTGGCGCTGCTCTTCCTGGTCGCCTGGTACACCGACGAGATCGGGCTCTACGCGGTCTTCGGCGCCTTCGCGGTCGGTGTGGTGATGCCGCGCTCGGAACAGACCGACAAGGTGGTCGACACGCTGACGCCGATCGCCGCGACGGTGTTCCTGCCGCTGTTCTTCACCTTCTCCGGGCTGCGCACCGAGTTCGCGCTGCTGGGCAACCTGGCCGTACTCGGCTTCGCCGCCGCGTGCGTGGCCGTGGCGATCGTCGGCAAGTTCGGCGCCTGCTGGGCCGCGGCCCGGATGCGCGGCGAGCCGAACGGCGTCGCGCTGCGCGTCGGCGCCCTCATGAACGCCCGGGGCCTGATGCAGCTGATCGCCCTGAACGTGGGACTGGAGGCGGGCATCGTGAACACGTCGCTGTTCACGGTGCTGGTGGTGGTCGCGCTCGTCACCACACTCATGACGACGCCGCTGCTCACCTGGATCGAGCGACGCGAGGCACGCGTTCCCACTTCTACACCGTCGCTCGTGCCCGCCGGAACCCCCTAACTTGTTTGTTTGAGGAGACAAGCTTCACAGACAATCACACATATCTATCTGCCACCATCGCTGTATGACTCGACTCCTGCTCGTCGAGGACGACTCGGAACTACGCGGCATGGTGGCTGAGACACTGACCGGCGAGGGATACGTCGTCGACCAGGCCCCCGACGGCCAACGCGGCCTGCACCTGGGGCTCACCCGGCCGTACGACGTCATGGTGATCGACCGACGCCTGCCCGCCCTCGACGGGCTGGACCTGGTCGTCCGGCTGCGCGCCCGTGCGGTGGTCGCCCGGGCACTGCTGCTGACCGCGCTCGGCACCGTCGAGGACCGGGTCGCCGGCCTCGACGCGGGCGCCGACGACTACCTGACGAAGCCCTTCGACCTGGACGAGTTGAGCGCCCGCATCCGAGCCCTCTGCCGCCGGACCACCGAGTCCACCGAGGTGCTGCGGCTCGGGTCGGGCCAGCTCGACCTCTCCGTGCGCGACGCCGTCCTGCCCGACGGCACCCGGATCGCCCTGTCCGCACGCGAGTTCGAGCTGCTGCGGGTCCTCGCGGCCCGGCCGCACACCGTCCACTCCCGCTCCGAGCTGCGCAGCCGGGTCTTCGACGAGGCGGGCGCGGCGTCCCTTGTCGACACGTACGTCTACTACCTACGCCGCAAGCTCGGCCGCTCGGTGATCCGTACCGTACACGGCCTTGGCTACCGCCTGGGAACCCTGTGAGCTTCGAGGACACCATGCTGCGCCGGACCAGGGCGCGGGTCAGTCTGCTCGTCGGACTCACCATGACGGCGCTGCTCGCCCTGGGTGCCGCCATCTCCTATGCCGCACTGCTGCGCTATCAGCACGAGCAGATCGAACGAGAGCTCAACTACGGCGCGGTCCACGGCACCATCGCCGGGCCGCCGGGATGCAGCTGGATCATCCTGTACGACGGCAACCGCACCGACTCGGGCCGGAACCCGCCCCCTCCGGGCTTCCCGCTACAGTCCGCCATCGACGCGGTGGCCCTCGACCACCAGGTCCGCAGCGACAAGGTCGACCGCAACGGCACGACCTACTACGTCCGCACCCAGCCCCGCGGCACGGGCGTCGTGCAAGCGGTGTTCGACGCACGCTTCCAGCTCTCCGACCGGCGTCACCTGCTCGCCGCGTTCCTCCTCGCGGCGGTGGTCGGCCTCGCCGCGGCGGTGTTCACGGGCATCGTCGTGGGTCGCCGAGCCGTGGCGCCACTCGCCGAGGCGCTCGGCCGGCAACGCCGCTTCGTCGCCGACGCCAGCCACGAGTTGCGCACCCCCATCGCCCAGGTCCACACCCGCGCCCAGATCCTGGCCCGGCGGGCCGGGGCGGAACGCGCCGACTACGACCGCCTGATCGAGACCACCCGCCGCCTCGGCGAGATCGTCGACGAGCTCCTGCTCTCCGCCCGCCTCGCCGCCACCCCGGCCGACCGACACCCCTCCGAACCCGTCAACCTTGCCCTCCTCGCCGCCCAGGCCGTCGACTGCGAGGCTGACCGCGCCGCGGAGCAGGGCGTCCACCTGCACCTGTCGGTCCCGGACACTCCGGTCCTCGTCCCCGGCATCGCCTCTGCCCTGCGCCGCATGGTCGGCGAACTGCTCGCCAACGCCCTCACCCACACCCCGACCGGCGGCCGCATCGACGTCGCCCTGCGCACCTCCCGCCGCGGCGCGGACCTGGTGGTCAAGGACAGCGGAACCGGCTTCGACCCCGCCGACGCCGAACACCTCTTCGACCGCTTCCACCGCGGCGCGGGGGCCAAGGACCGGCGCTTCGGTCTGGGCCTGGCCCTCCTGCGCGAGGTGGTGACCAGCCACGGCGGGACGATCTCCACCGACAGCCGGCCCGGCGCCGGGGCGACATTCACCGTCCGGCTACCGACGATTCCGCCACGGGCCGCCGCGGGCTGATGCCACTGATGGGCCAGCGCCCGCGCGTTGCCCGGGTCGCAAGATCGCACTATTTCCTGGTTGTCGTGGCCTCCCTGCCGTCCGAGGCCACGACAACCAGGATCGAGCGTGATCGGGATGCCCTCAGTGCGCCCGCGCTGGCGCAACGCATCGACTAGGGTGCTCCGGAAGCCCGCCCCGACGAGGAGGAACACGTGTTTGTCTTGGAGTTGTCCTTCGGCGACGAACCCGACCGGCTTGCCGCTCGGCCCGCGCACCGGGAACGTCTCCAGGCACTACGTCAGGAGGGCCGGCTGGCCATGGCCGGGCCGTTCGCCGACGACTCCGGCGCACTCCTCATCTTCGACGTCCCGGACGCCGAGGCGTTCGCCGCGATCGTCGCCGAGGACCCCTACTACCGCACCCCCGGGGTGACGATCGTCAGCCAGCGGGAGTGGTCACCGATCGTGCGCTAGGTGCGCATGCCGGCCCGGTCGGGGTCAAATAGTCAAGGGCCTGCCCGCCATTATTGGCGAGCAAGCCCTTGACCTGCTACAACAAGGTGGAGCCGAGGGGACTCGAACCCCTGACCCCCACACTGCCAGTGTGGTGCGCTACCAGCTGCGCCACGGCCCCTTGCTGTCGTCCCGGTCGCCCGGGCACTGGGAAACTATACACAGACCGGCTCGCATGGTCATCTCGCGGGGTCCCCCGCCCGCGCCGGGTCAGTTGAGCGCGACGTCCGGCGGGAAGTGGGCGACGGCGGCCATCATCCCACCCTGGCGGCGCAGCACCATCGGCCACAGATCGTCGGGCCGGTCGACGAAGGCGTCACCGGGCAGACCGTCCAGCACGAACCAGGAGCCGTCGGCGATCTCCTGCTCCAACTGGCCGCCGCCCCAGCCGGAGTAGCCGGCGAAGACCCGGATGCCACCGATGCTCTCCCGCAGCCGCTCCGGGTCGACCGAGAGGTCGATCGTGCCGACCGCTCCGGAGACCTGGTGGAAGCCCTTGAGCCGGCGCATCGGGTGCCGCATGCGGGCCAGGCAGATGGCCGAGTCGGGCTGCACCGGGCCGCCCTCGAAGAGCACCGCCGGGTGGCGGGCCAGGTCGCTCCAGTCGCCGAGCACCTCGGACACCGGCACCTCGGTGGCCCGGTTGAGCACCACGCCCAGCGCGCCGCCGGGCTCGTGGGCGACCAGCAGCACCACCGTACGGTCGAAGTTCGGGTCCTTGAGCGCCGGAGTGGCGACCAGCAGCCGCCCGGTCATCGACTCCATCGCTCGTCCGCCGATCGCCTGACCCTCTCCCTGCATCCCACACACCCGTCAACCGTGAGCCCGCGCCGGGGATCGGTCATCTACCGTATCCGCCCGGTGCATCGGGATCAGCCGCGCTGTCAACGCCATGCCTGGCACCATAGCCTGCGTCCCGGGTGCTGGCTAAGGGCTGACCGGCAGGTGATCAGACAGTTAAGACCGCAGTTAGCCAGTTCCGATGCCCTGACCAGGCACGGGCCCGGTCCGGCGGATGGACCCGCCGGAAACACCCGAAAGGTCCGTCACATCCGGATAGATTCGGCTGATCGGGAGGGACGACTGCTGTCGTCCCTCCCGCGACACGGAGGCGGGTGGCGATGGCAACGGTCCGGGACGCGACGTACGACGTGCTCCGCACCCTCGGCATGACCACAGTCTTCGGTAACCCCGGCTCGACGGAGGAGCCGTTCCTGGCGAACTTCCCCGCCGACTTCCGTTACGTCCACGCCCTCCAGGAGGCGACGGCGGTCGCGATGGCCGACGGCTACGCCCAGGCCGGCGGCACACCCGCCCACGTCAATCTGCACACCGCCCCGGGCACCGGCAACGGCATGGGCAACCTGGTCACCGCCTGGCACAACAAGACGCCGCTGATCGTCACCGCCGGCCAGCAGACCCGGGAGATGCTGCTGCTCGAACCTCGGCTGGCCAGCCGCCGGCCCACCGAGCTTCCCCAGCCGTACGTCAAGTGGGCCTACGAGCCGGCCCGCGCGCAGGACATCCCCGCGGCGGTGCTGCGGGCGTACGCGACGGCGGTGCAGCCACCGGCCGGGCCGGTCTTCCTCTCCCTGCCCATGGACGACTGGGCCCAGCCGGCCGACCCGCTGCCCGCACCACGAACGGTGGCCACCCGGTTCGCGCCGGACCCGCGACGGCTTGACGAGTTCGCCCGGATCCTGGCCGGCAGTGACAACCCGGTGCTGGTGTACGGGCCGGGGGTGGACCGCTCCGGGAGCTGGCCGACAGCCGTCGCGCTCGCCGAGCGGCTTGCCGCACCGGTCTGGTCGGCCCCGGCACCCGAACGGGCCGTCTTCCCGGAGGACCACCCGCACTTCCGCGGGGTGCTCCCGTACGCGATCGGCCCTCTCGCCGAGGCGCTGCGCGGGCACGACACGGTGCTTGTCGTCGGCGCACCGGTGTTCCGCTACTACCCGTACGTGCCGGGTGGGCACCTGCCGGAGGGCGCCCGACTGCTGCACGTCACGGACGACCCCGACGAGGCCGCGCGGGCACCCGTCGGGGACAGCCTGCTCGGCGACCCGGGGCTGACCCTGGCCGCGCTTGTGGACCGGGTGCCGCCGGCCGACCGGCCACCCCCCGCCCCCCGGGACGCACCGACCCCGCCGGAGATCACCGCCCCGCTGAGCGCCGACGCGCTGTTCGCCGGGCTGGCCGCGCACTGGCCGGCGGACGGCGTGCTGGTGCAGGAGTCACCGTCCAATCTGTCCGCACTGCGCCGGCAGCTGCGGATCACCCGCCCGGCGTCGTACTTCACGATGGCCAGCGGCGGCCTCGGCTACGGCCTGCCGGCCGCGATCGGCGTGGCGCTGGCCGAACGGGACAGCGGGCGCGACCGCCCGGTGGTGGCGGTCGTCGGTGACGGCTCGTTCCACTACTCGGTGCAGGCGTTGTGGACCGCCGCGCGTCTCGCACTACCGGTGGTGGTCGTCGTTCCGGTCAATCAGCAGTACGCGATCCTCAAGGCGTTCGCCGAGCTGAAACACACTCCCGGTGTGCCCGGCCTGGACCTGCCGGGGTTGGACATCGTCGCCATCGCGACCGGCTACGGCTGCGCCACCGAGGTCGTCGAGACCCCCGACCAGCTCGGTGCGGCGCTCGCCACCGGGCTGCGGGCCGACCGGCCGACAGTGCTACCGGTGCCGATCAGCACCGACGTGCCCAGCCTCCTCTGAGGCGGCCCGTCGGCTCCGGCGCCGGTCGGTCAGCGTGGGGCGATCGACAGGGGGGCTCCGGTGGCGACGTCCAGGACCGGCCGGACGCCCAGCGGCGCCCCCAGGGTGACGGCGACCGGTGCCAGCTTGAGCACGGCGGGACAGTCGCCGGTGGCCCGGGTGACGCGGCCGCCGACCACCACGACGTCCGGCCGTTCCCACACCAGCGGCGTGATGTCGGTGTCGCAGGCGCCGACGCCGAGCCGCACTGTCATCCGGGCATCGTCGACCGCCTGAAGGTTCTGAGCGCCCACCAGACCGTCGGCCAGCGGGCCGGCCGGCGCGGAGCTTTGGGGGACGGGCGTGACAGCGGTCGGCGCGACGGCGAGCCGGGCCACCGGGGTGGCCAGTTCCTTGATGGTGAACAGCCAGGCCGGGACCTGCGCCGTGCCCCGGCTCGTGCGGACCGGCACGGCACCGAACGTGACAGCGGTGACGGTGAGCGAGAGACAGGCCGTCTGCGTCGCGCTGGTGGCCCATCCGTCCGGCCCTGGTTCCACGCGGGGGCCGCCCGGACTCGGCAGGCCGGGCCGCTTCGGTCGCCCCGGGCAGGGCAGCGGATCACCCTGGTCCAGCTGACGGTACGCCTCGGCGGCGCTGACCAGCGGCAGCGTCAGCCGGCCGTCCGGGAATCGGATCTCGCCGCCGACCCGGGTGGGCGGTATCGGGACCTGCGCCCGATACCACCCGGCCCGGTAGGCGGCCTCGGTGTCCGGGGTGAAACGCGGGTCACCGGTGAGCACCGTGGGCCCCTCCAGCGGGACGTACCCCGTACTCCAGTCGGGGCCGGGTCGCCACGCCTCGGCCACCTCGGCGGCCCGGTTGTCGAACGCCTCGCCGCGGGGCGACTGGTGGCGAGGCCCGACGGGCGGATCCGCCACGGGTGTGGCGCAGCCCGCCGTGAGCAACAACGGGAGGACGAGAAGCAGGGCCGGTCGACGCATGTACGGTTCGACGCCACCGCCGATCCGCCGGTTCCCGGTCGGCCGCTCAGGTCTCGCCACCCAGGTCCGTCTGGTACGCCTCCCAGAGCAGGTCGGCGCCGCGCCGCCGATGCCGGGCCAAGCGCCGCAGCAGGTGCCCGGCGCGGTGCCGCAGCTCGTCGGGGTGCACGTCGGGACGCTCGGCGGCCCGTTGCACCGCGAGGATCGCGGCGACGATCCCCGCGTGCTCCCGGGTCAGCAACCGCACCCCGTGGGCCAGCCGGGGCGACTGGGTGAGCAACTCCCGGTAGAGGCCCGCCGGGCCCTCGGTGACCCGGACGTGCTCGGCGAACCCGTGCCCCACCGGACGCAGCCGGAGCAGGACCTCTTCCCGCCAGCGCGGCTCGGTGGGGGCCACGGTGACGGCCCGGCCGAACGCGTGGACGTCTCCGGCCAGGCCGGCCGGGCGTGGCTCACCGGGCAGCCCGATCGGATGGTGCGGTACGGCGGGCGGGCGGGCGACGAGTGACGACTGCTGGACCGGACCGGTGACCATGGCACCTCCCGTGCTGTGCAGCTACCCCACACCACGATGGTGAGCCTGCCCGCCCGGCCGGTAAAGCCCCCGGGGGATGCTCATCTGTCCCGTTGGTCCCAGGGGTCTCGCAGGTCCCTGTGGAAACGGACAACCGCCGCTCAGCCGAGCCGGGGGTGCTCCGCCCGGCGGCGCAGTTGGCGGGCGACGGCGTGCGCGTCGCCGTCCCGACCGTCGGCCGGCCGGCCCGTCGTGATCGCGTCGGCGAGCGCGCGCAACTCCGACGGGGGCAGGCTGGCCAACCCCATGCCCCGCAACGCGACGGTGACCCGCCGTCCATCCGCGGGGTCGGTCGCGATGATGGCGGCTGTCCGCTGCCGAGGCGCCGGAATGTCGTCCCCCGGCTCGTCGTACGACAGCGCGGCGGCGTCGATCCGGGCGGTGGCGAGGTCGACACCGCGCGTACGGAACGCGCCCCGGACCCGGACGTGGCTGCCCTCCAGCCAGGCGGCAGTGCGGAGCACCCGCAGCACGAGGTAGATGCCGAGCAGGACGAACGGCAGGCCGCAGAGCCCGATGAACGGGCTCGGCCCGGCCTGTTCCGCGCCACCGTCCCGTAGGGCGGGTGGCAGCATCCCCGGCGGCAGGTCGCGAGCCTCCTCGTAGGAGGAGAACGGGTCACCCGGACCGGACAGCCGACCCAGCAACCCGCCGGCGACCAGCGGCAGCACCACGAATGCCGACGCGACGGCGGTGATGAAGACGCCGACCACCACCGCCCACGTGCGCTGCCCGGGTGAGGCGCCGACCGACAGGCGCAGCTCCTGGTTCGTCACAGGGGGCAGCGTAGGCGAGCCGCGGACACGACGAAGCGCCCCGGCCGATGGGCCGGGGCGCTTCGCTCGAGGTGGTGGAGGTGCCGGGAATCGAACCCGGGTCCTTCGCCGGTTTGTCAGGGCTTCTCCGAGCGCAGCTCGCTGTGCCTCTACTCGGCCCCACCGCTCACGCGAGCAAGTTGGTGTGACGGGCCCAGTCGCTGATTAATCTCGCCGCACGGACCCCGCGACCGGGTCCGGTTGGCCAGCCTCCTAGCTGATGCCGGCTACTGGGACGAAGGCGTTCCCAGGCCGACAGACTTAGCTACTCGCCTCAGGCGGCGAGAGCGAAGTCAGCGCGATTTTGCTTGGCGCTTATAAGTTTCCGACGACCGATTCTCGAGACGACGTCGGCTTCCTCGGCTCGCTTCCCCTGTCGCTGCGTACGAAGTCGAAACCAGTCACCCCCTCGACAGGCCGCCGATGTGGCGGCACTGACAAGACTAACGCCTGCCGCAACAGCTTTCATCCCGAGCCCCGGGCCGGCACGCCGACCCGGACAAACAGGATGAACTAGTCGTCCATGCCCTTGCCACGTCGACCGGACACCCGGGCGATCTCCCGGTCCGCGTCCCGCTTGGCGAGGTCCTGCCGCTTGTCGTACGACTTCTTGCCCTTGGCCAGGGCGATCTCGACCTTGGCCCAGCCGTCGGAGAAGTAGACCTGCAACGGAACGATGGTGAAACCGCCCTCGCGGGTCTTGCCGACGAGCTTGTCGATCTCGACCCGGTTGAGCAGCAGCTTGCGGGTGCGCCGGGGCTCGTGGTTGGTCCAGGTGCCCTGCGTGTACTCCGGGATGTGCAGGGCGTGCAGGAACAGCTCGCCGTCACGCTCCTGGGCGAACGCGTCGACGAGCGACGCCCGCCCGGCCCGCAGCGACTTGACCTCGGTGCCGGTCAGCGCCATGCCTGCCTCGTACGTGTCGAGAATGGCGTAGTCGTGGCGCGCCTTCTTGTTGGAGGCGACCACCTTGCGCCCCTTTTCCCGTGGCATCGGTGCCACCCCCTCTCTCCGCTGCCCGTGGGCCGAGCGCACCTCGGCCGGACAACCGATCATGCTACCCGAATGACAAGGACCCTCCCGCGCCGTTTATTTCCGGCTGCGGGAGGGTCCTCGGGAGACGACGGGACGACCCGTACGGTGCCTAGACCCGCAGGTAGAAGCGCAGGGTGATCCAGGCGGTGCCCGCGCTGATCAGGCCACCGACGCCGGCCATCAGCGGGAAGACGACAAGGATGTCGCCCCAGGAGATCGGCGAGAGCAGACCCTGCAACGCGCTCAACGAGCGGTCGAAGAGCAGATACTTGGCCGCGACCAAGGCCACCAGACCGAGCAGCGAGCCGATCAGGCCGGCCACCACGGCCTCCAGCACGAACGGTGCCTGGATGAACCAGTTGGAGGCGCCGACCAGCTTCATGACCGCCACCTCACGCCGCTTGCTGTACGCGGCGACCTGGATGGTGTTCGCGACGAGCAGCAGGGCGGCGATCGCCATCACGATGGCGGCGGCCAGGGCGATGTTCTGGATCGAGGTGAGGATGTCGAAGATCTTGTCGAGCAGTCGACTCTGGTCGATGATCTCGTCGACACCCGCGGTGTTCTTGTACTGCTCGTAGATGTCCTTGTACTGCTCCGGGTTGTTCAGCTTGAGCCGGAACGACTCGGGCAGCTGGTCCGGCTTGACCACGTTCACCAGGTCTGGCGCGTCCTGGTACATGACCTTGAACTTCTTGTACGCCTCGTCCTTGTTGACGTAGAAGACCTCCTTGACCAGGGGGTCGCTGTCGAGCTTGGCGTTCAGGTCGGTGCGCTCCTGCTCGCTCACCTCCTGCTTCAAGAAGATCGAGACTTCGATGTTCTTGTAGTAGGTGACCTTCATGTCGTCGACCTGGCGGTACATGAGACCGCTGGCGCCGAGCATGGTCAGCGAGACCGCCATCGTGATGATCATCGCGATGGACATGGTCACGTTGCGCCACAGTCCGACCAGTACCTCGGACAGGACGTATTTCACGCGCATCGGGATTTCCTCCGGGTCTCCGGCATGAAGTGTTCGTCGTCAGGCTGCGCAGGGGTGGAGAGCCGGCTCACCCGTAGACGCCGCGGGCCTGGTCACGCACGATACGACCGCTCTCGATCTCGACGACGCGGCGGCGCATCTGGTTGACGATGTTGGAGTCGTGGGTGACCATCACGACGGTCGTGCCGGTGCGGTTGATCCGGTCCAGCAGGCGCATGATCTCGATCGAGGTGTCCGGGTCCAGGTTTCCGGTGGGCTCGTCCGCCAGCAGGATCAGCGGACGGTTCACGAACGCCCGGGCGACGGCGACCCGCTGCTGCTCACCACCGGAGAGCTCGTGCGGGTAGCGGTGCTCCTTGCCACCGAGCCCGACCAGCTCCAGCACCTCCGGCACGACCCGGCGGGCAACCGCCTTGGTCTTGCCGATCACCTCGAGGGCGAACGCCACGTTCTCGTACGCGGTGCGGTTCGGCAGCAGCCGGAAGTCCTGGAAGACACAGCCGATCGAGCGCCGGAAGTGGGGTCGCTTCCACGAGCGCATCGACGTGACGTCCTTGCCGTTGACGACGACGCGGCCCTTGTTGGGGGCGACCTCGTGCAGCAGCATCTTGATGATTGTGGACTTGCCGGAGCCGGATGGACCGATGAAGAAGACGAACTCGCCCTTCTCGATCGAGACGGACACGTTGTCGAGCGAAGGCCGGGACGCCTTCGGGTACGTCTTCGTCACTTGCTCAAGCTGAATCACGGGTGGTGAGTCTACGCGGTGTAACAACTGAGCCAAGCCCCACGCCCCGCCGATCCGGCACGAGTCGTCGAATCAGGCCTCTACCTGGAGATCGACGAAGCGTTCCGCCCGCGTCTCGTTACGCTCCGTCGCCGGCGAGTTGCCGTTGCTTACGCCAACGGATCCCCGCCTCGATGAAACCGTCCAGGTCCCCGTCGAACACCGCACTCGGATTGCCGGTCTCCTGCTCGGTTCGGAGATCCTTCACCATCTGATACGGGTGCAGGACGTAGGAGCGCATCTGGTCGCCCCACGAACCGGCGGCGTTCTCCTTGAGCCCCTCCAGCTTGGCCTGCTCCTCCTGGCGCTTGCGCTCCAGCAGTCGGGCCTGGAGCACCCGCAGCGCGGAGGCCTTGTTCTGCAACTGGGACTTCTCGTTCTGACAGGTGACCACGATGCCGGTCGGGATGTGGGTCAACCGGACCGCCGAGTCGGTGGTGTTGACGCTCTGCCCACCGGGCCCGGAGGAGCGGTAGACGTCGACGCGTACCTCGTTCTCCGGGATGTCGATGTGGTCGGTCTGCTCGGTGACCGGCAGGACCTCGACACCCGCGAAGCTGGTCTGCCGGCGGCCCTGGTTGTCGAACGGGCTGATCCGGACCAGCCGGTGGGTGCCCGACTCGACGCTGAGCGTGCCGTACGCGTAGGGCACCTTGACCGCGAAGGTGGCCGACTTCAGGCCCGCCTCCTCGGCGTAGGAGGTCTCGTAGACCTCGGTCGGATAGCCGTGCCGCTCCGCCCAGCGCAGGTACATCCGCAGCAGCATCTCGGCGAAGTCGGCGGCGTCCACACCACCGGCGCCCGCGCGGATGGCGACAAGCGCCTCCCGGGAGTCGTACTCGCCGGAGAGCAGGGTGCGGACCTCCATCTCCTGGATGGCCTTGGTCAACCCGGTGATCTCCGACTCGACCTCGGTCAACACGCCCGGGTCGGCCTCGGCCTCGGCCAGCTCCAACAGCACCTGGGCATCGTCGAGGCTGGACCGCAGGCTGCCCAGCTTGCTGATCTCGCCGTTGACGTACGACAGCTGCGAGGTCACCTGCTGAGCCTTGGCCTGGTCGTCCCACAGGTCGGGGGCGGAAGCCTCCTGCTCAAGGCGGGCCTTGTCCTCGTGGAGTCGGTCGAGGTTGAGGACGGCCTCGATGTTTCGCAGGGTCGCGTCGAGTTCCTTGAGCTGTTCGGCGTAATCGGCAGCGGTCACGACAGGTAAGCGTACTGCGCGAACGAGGATTGAGCTTGCGAGCCCCGCGGTCCCGCGCAAAAGCCACACCCCGACGCCGCCGGCTGAGCAGCTCGTTCCCTCTGGGCTAACCCGCCGGAGGTCACCCGACCGGAGCGGACTTCAACCAGGACAGGGCCGCCCGGTGGTAGGCGACGGCGAACTCCAGCGCGCTGGCGTCGTACGTCTCCCCATCCCGTTTGGCGTTCTTCACCTGCTCCCGGACCTGGGCGAGGGCCTCGGTGTGGTATTCGTTGGCCGAGGCGTACAGGCCCTTGAGCTGGCTGGCGGAGTGCAGGTTGCCGAAGGCCATCCGCAGCGCGATCGGGTTGCGGATGGTGTCCCGCCCCGGGTTCTCGGCCAGCCAGCGGGAAAATGTCCGTTTCCCACTTGCGGTGAGCGCATACGGCTGGCTCATCCGCGGCCCCGGCTTACCGAGCCGCACGAAACCCCGCTCGGCCAGCACCGGCAACTCGCGGTAGACCTGACTGCGCGTCATCGACCAGTACGGCGCCAGACGGCGCTCAGCAGCGGCCATCAACTGACCACCTGTCATCGGGCCCTCGTGGAGGAGGCCGAGCAGGGCCGCCGCCGTAGGGTTGACTCCGGAATCCGCCATGCCCCCTACGCTGCCACTTTGCGCACCCGGCGTCCAGGATTTGCCGGTTTGCCACCCAACAGGACTTCCTAAGTGCACTGTCGGCGACAGACTGTCCGTTGAGGACTATCGATGGATCACGGCCCCGGGCCGACCCGCCGGCGGCACCGCGCGCCGCCGGCGGGTCGTCGCCGCAGTTCAGCCCATGTGCGGGTACGTGTGGTCGGTCGGCGGCACGAAGGTCTCCTTGATCGTGCGCGGCGACACCCAGCGGACCAGGTTGAGCCAGGAGCCCGCCTTGTCGTTGGTGCCGCTGGCCCGCGCGCCGCCGAACGGCTGCTGCCCGACGACCGCCCCGGTCGGCTTGTCGTTGATGTAGAAGTTGCCCGCCGCGTACCGCATCCGCTCGGCGACCGCGTCGACCACCCGGCGGTCGGTGGCGAACACCGAGCCGGTCAGCGCGTACGGGGCGATCGACTCGGCCTGCGCGACCACGTCGTCGAACCGGGCGTCGTCGAACACGTGCACGCCCAGGATCGGCCCGAAGTACTCGGTGGTGAACGTCTCGTGGGCCGCGTCGGAGCACTCGAAGAGCGTCGGCCGGACGAAGTAGCCGACCGAGTCGTCGGCGGTGCCGCCGGCCAGCACCCGGCAACTCTCGTCACCGCCGATCAGCTCCAGCGCGGCGGTGTGCCGGGCGAACGCCCTGTCGTCGATCACCGCGCCGCCGAAGTTGCCGAAGTCGGTCACGTCGCCGTAGGTCAGCGAGTCGGTGGTGGCGGCCAGCCGGTCGCGCAGCCCACCCTCCCAGATCGAGCGCGGCACGTACGCCCGCGACGCCGCCGAGCACTTCTGGCCCTGGTATTCGAACGCGCCGCGGATCAGCGCGGTGTGCAGGGCGTCCACGTCGGCGCTGGTGTGCGCGACGACGAAGTCCTTGCCGCCGGTCTCGCCGACCAGCCGGGGGTAGCCCCGGTAGCGGGCGATGTTGTCGCCCACGGTCCGCCACAACTGCTGGAAGACCTTCGTCGAGCCGGTGAAGTGGATGCCGGCCAGGTCCGGGTCGGCGAGCACCACGTCGGAGACCTCCTCACCCCGGCCGGTGACCATGTTGATCACGCCGGGCGGGAGGCCGGCCGCCTCGAACAGCCGCATGGTGAAGTGCGCGGCGAACTGCTGTGTCGGGCCCGGCTTCCAGATCACCGTGTTGCCCAGCAGGGCCGGCGCCGACGGCAGGTTGCCCGCGATGGCGGTGAAGTTGAACGGGGTGACCGCGTAGACGAAGCCCTCCAGCGGGCGGTGGTCGAAGCGGTTCCAGACGCCGGGCGAGGACGCCGGCTGCTCCTCCAGCAGACGCCTGGCGAAGTGCACGTTGAACCGGAGGAAGTCGATGAACTCGCACGCCGAGTCGATCTCCGCCTGGATCGCGGTCTTCGACTGGCCCAGCATGGTGGCGGCGTTGAGGGTGTCGCGCCACGGGCCGGCGAGCAGCTCGGCGGCACGCAGGAAGATCGCGGCCCGCTCCTCGAACGGCAGCGCCCGCCACATCGGAGCGGCGTCCTTGGCCGCCTTGATCGCGGCGTGCGCGTCGTCGTGGGTGGCGTGCGCGGTCACGCCCAGCACGTGCGCGTGCCGGTGCGGCTGCACCACGTCGATCGGGTCACCGGCGGCCATCCGCTGGTCACCGCCAATGGTCATCGGCAGGTCGATGCGCTCGGCGGCGAGCTCGGTCAGCCGCCGCTGGAGCCGGTCCCGGTCGGGGCTGCCCGGCTCGTAGTTGCGAACCGGCTCGTTGCGCGGCTCGGGAACGGAGAACACGGCATCCATCAAAGGCTCCTGGCGATCTCGACAGCAGTGGCGAAACCGGACCCGCGGGCACCGACCGGGCGGCCGGACACCGGACGCCACGCGGAAGGGCCGAGCAGCGGCGGGACCTCGCACAATTCTCCCACGAAGGGCAGCACACCCTGCCTCCGCCATCGCCTCGCACCAAGGACCGGCCCACCCCTCCTCCCCTTACCGACCGAGGTCGATCCGACGACCAGCGCGCCGACTCGCCCCTGCCCCGGGCGGCCACCCGGCTCCCACACCGCGCCTTGCCTCGCCTCCGCACCGCAGTGCCTCGCTGTGGCGTTCGGCTGGGCGTCGGAAGGGCCGGCCGGGCCGCGGACGTCTCGGCCGTCCCGGGGCGGCGGAGGGCGCAGCGGGCCCGCGTACCCTCAATGGTCGGTGACCTGCCGCCTCGAAGGGGAGACGATGACCAAGCAGCCCGGCCGCGTCCCGGCCGCGGAGTCGCACGACCCGGCGGACGACGCGGCAACCCCCGGCAGCCGGCCGCTGCCCGCGCCTGGCGCGGCGGTGCTCGCGCTGCTGGCCCTCGGGTGGCTGACCGCCATGCTCTGGTCCACCCGGGAGGCCATCACCTCGGCGGCGGCCGGGGTGACCGCGATCAGTCTCTCCGCGTTCGCCCTGCCCGGTGTGATCTCGGCCGCGCTGGTGTGCGGTGCGGCAGTCGCGCTGGCCGGCGGCAACCTGCTGGCCCGCCGGTACGGCGACTGGGCCACCCTGCGCTACGCCGGGGCCATCGGCGGCGGGATGCTGGTCGGGCTGGCCGCCGCGGTGGCCATCAACCTCACCTACTTCGACACCTCGACCACCAACGTGATCGCCGGCACCACCGCCGCCGCGGCGATCATCGGTGGTGCGGTGGCCGCCGCGCGGACCGCACCGGCGGTCGGTGCGGTGGTGACCGCCGCACTGGGCACGCTGATCTTCGTTGTCGCGTTCAGCCAGGCCCGGGACCCGCTGTTCGACCTCTTCGGGGCCGGCGACAGCCAACAGTCGCTTGTCGACGCGGCCAAGTGGGTGTCCCGCACCGAGTCGCTTGTCGCCGGGCTACTCGCCGGGCTGCTCGCCTTCGGATACCTGACCTGGGCGCGACGCCGGATGCTGCGCCGCGATCCTGCGGTCCCGACGCTGCGCTGGCCGTCGTACCTGCTCGCCGGTGCCGGGCCGGGTCTGCTCCTGCTGCTCGCCGAGGTGATCATCCGGATCGGTGGCCGGTCGCTGCTCGACCTGGCCAGCGCCCTCAGCGAGGCGGACGCGGTGGCGCAGACCTCGCTGGGCACCTCGCGGGTGGACAACGGCATCTGGGTGCTCTTCGTGGGGGCGCTCACCGCCCTGATCGCGTTCGGCCGCACGCTCGGCCCGGCCCACACCGACGACGACGCACCTGCCGACAGCCCGGACATCGCCGTCGGGGACCGGGTCGACCCGAAGGACGACGAGCCGGACCCCGCCGAGGTGTTGGACACGGGCCCGGCCAAGGCCGATCCGGCCCGCTGACGCCGGGCTGACTCCGGCGTTCCGGCGGGCCGGCTCAGCTGGCGGCGTTCAGCAGCAGGTCCAGCTCTGTCACGTCGTACCACTCCAGCTCGTGATCCTCCGCGCTGTCGACGGTGAACTGCGCGTCGGGGTCGCCAGCAGCCGCCTCGGCCACCACCTCGACCGCCGCGGCGACCTCCTCGGCGGCGTCCGCGCCGTCCACGTGGAGGGCGGCGACGGCACCCACCGGCACGGCGTCGGCCAACGTCACACTGCTGGAACCCAACTCACCGTCGCCCCGCCCGAGCGCGCTCGCCGGGAGGTCGACCGAGACGACGACGCGGCGGCGGGGAGCGGTCGGGTCGGCCCGGAGCAGGTGCAGCGAGTCCTGGGCGGCCCGGGTGAACGCGACGTACTCCAACTCCTCCTCGTCACCCTCGGCGTACCACTCGCGCAGCGTCGGGGTCACCGCGTGCGCCTGGTCGGCGGCCAGCCCCTCCGCCCGCAGGCGGGCCACCATCGGTACGGTCGCCGGCACGTACACCCGGACAAGCTCGTTGGTCACCGGTCGTCTCCCCGCGTCGTCCTCCACCGGCGTCCGCCGGCACGGGCGCAGATCATGCCGCACGCCGTGATCGTCATACACCCCGACTCCGGCCGGTGGAAGTTCCCGCCCGGTGTGTCCCGTACGGTCGATCCACCGTCAGGTCGGCGGGGCGTTGGGCGGTCGGGGCTGTCGGTGGCAAACTGAGCCAAACGACATCAACCTCGGGAGTCCCTGTGGAGCCACGGTTCCTGCTGCTCTCCGACGTCGCCACCGAGCTGAACGTATCGGACTCGCAGGTCTACCACATGGTGCGCAGTGGCGAACTGCCGGCGATCAAGATCGGTGGACGCGGTCAGTGGCGCGTCGAGCGCGCGCGACTGGAGGAGTACATCGCGCGCAAGTATTCCGAGACCGCCGATTGGGTGCAGAGCAACCCACTCATCGACCGCGACCCCGAGTAGCAGAGCCCGACCTGGGCCCCGGCGCAGCCCGCCTACCCGCCCGGCGCAGCCCGCCCGCCCGGCGCAGCCCGCCCGCCCGCCCGGCGCAGCCCGCCCGCCCGCCCGGCGCAGCCCGCCCGCCCGGCCTGGGCCGCCCGGCCTGGGCCGCCCGGCCTGGGCAGGGCATGATCCACTCGGCTTTCATGAAGTTGGGGTGTCGGGGGCGCTGGGACCCCGCGATATCAAGAAACCCGAGTGGATCATGCGCCTTGACGGGTGGAGGCTGCCATCGGGCCATTGACCGAAGCCGCTCTGTCGCTCAGAATCGAGCTTGTCAGAGGCAAACGAAGGCAAACGCAGGGTTCGGGGGTCATGATGAGTGGAGCGCGACCCGGTCCTTCCCGACCACCAGTGCGGCTGCGCCCCGTCCCGCCCTTCGACCCGCCGTACGTCGACGAGACCGACGGGTCATACTGGCCGGCGCAGACCGACGGTCAGCTCGCCCTCGACCTGTTCACCTCCGCCCGACCCAGCCCGGTCCGGCCGCCGGAGCGGCGAGCAACCCTGCGCCCGGTGCCCCGCAGGTCCACCACCACCCACCCGGTCGCGTCGTTGCCGCCGTCGACCGCTCCGGAAACCACCCGAGCCGCGCACCGCTTCGTCGGCACCTGCCTGGAGGTGGTCAACGGCTACCGTTCGCCGACCCAGGTGCGGGCGCTGCTCGACCCGGCCCGAGCGGGCGACCTGCTGACCGAACTCGCCCGCGCAACCGGCCGGGCCGGGACATCCCGGCGCCGTACCGGCCGACCACTGGTCCGGCTGCTACGCCTGCGAGTCTGCGAGCCCCGGGAAACCGCGGTGGAGGCGGCGGCCGTCCTCACCGGCGCCGGCGGTCGGAGCTGGGCAATGGCACTGCGCCTCGAACATCGCCGGGGCCGCTGGCTCTGCACCGCCCTGCACGTCCTCTGACCACATCCGACGCACCCAGGGGCACGCCGCCCGCCCTTAATGGACGAGGTGGCCTCGCCGACCCTGGCACAGCCACCAGAGCGGCCCAGGCCTCGCCGATCGACCGACGAGGTGGCCATGCCGACCCTGGCGCGGCTCCAGACCGGCCCGGGCCTGGCTGATCGACTCGGGATTCGGGAAGTCGGGGCATCAACGACCATCCGATGCTCCGGTTTCCTTGAGGTCGGGATGATCACCGGGCGGCGGCGCTTGGCCGGAGGTCACGTGGGAGACGCCGAACGGGTCCCGGCCTGGACGGCCGGGACCCGTTCGGTCAGGTGCTGTCGGGTCGGTCAGTTGCCGCCGTTGGGGGCGCCGTGGCAGCGCTTGTACTTACGGCCCGAGCCACACGGGCACGGCGCGTTGCGGGACGGGCCGTTGCTCGCCTCCGCCTGGTTGGCTGCCGGTCGACGGGAGGCGACCGACGGAACCGCCGGGCCGCGGAGACCGGCGGCCGGACGTTGCGGAGCGGACGGGGCGGTCCGGCCCGGTGCCGCCGGAGCGCCCGGGGCGGGACGGCCCACACCGAGCGCCGGAGCCTGCTGTTCGGCCTGCTCGATGACGGGCGCGCCGGGGCTGGCCTCGCCGTCGATGGTGGGCGCGGAGTATTGCAGGCCCTGCCGCCGCGGCGCCTGGTTGAGACCCTTGGCCCGGATCTCCACCGGCTTGTCGAGCAGCGCGACCTCTTCCGAGCCCGACTCCGGCTCCGGCTCGGTCACCTGGACGTCGATGTTGTAGAGGAAGCCGACGGTCTCCTCCTTGATGCCCTCCATCATGGTGGCGAACATGTCGAAGCCCTCGCGCTGGTATTCCACGACCGGGTCGCGCTGGGCGTACGCCCGGAGGTTGATGCCCTCCTGGAGGTAGTCCATCTCGTAGAGGTGCTCGCGCCACTTGCGGTCGATGACCTGGAGCAGCACCATCCGCTCGAGCTGACGCACGCCCTCGGTGCCGAGCTGCTCCTCGCGCCTGTCGTACGCGGCGTTGGCGTCGTCCTTGAGGCGGGCGACGAGGAAGTCGGCGTCCATGCCGGCCCGCGAGCCGCCGGCCTCCTCCTCCAGCTCCTCGATCGTCACGCCGACCGGGTAGAGCTGCTTGAGGCTGGACCAGAGCTGGTCAAGGTCCCAGTCTTCGCCGTAGCCGTCGGAGGTGGCCCCCCGCACGTACGCCTCGACGGTGTCGTCGATCATGTTGCGGACCTGGTCGGAGAGGTCCTCACCGTTGAGCACCCGGAGCCGCTCGGCGTAGACGACCTGGCGCTGCTTGTTGAGCACCTCGTCGTACTTCAGCACGTTCTTGCGGATCTCGGCATTTTGGCCCTCGATCTGGGCCTGCGCGCTCTTGATCTGCCGGGTGACCATCTTCGACTCGATGGGCACGTCCTCCGGGATGTTGAAGCGCTCCATCACCGCCTCGACCGCGCCGGCGCGGAACCGCCGCATCAGCTCGTCCTGGAGGGACAGGTAGAAGCGGGACTCGCCCGGGTCACCCTGCCGGCCGGCGCGACCGCGCAGCTGGTTGTCGATGCGCCGGGACTCGTGCCGCTCGGTGCCCAGCACGTAGAGGCCACCGGCCGCCGCGACCTCGTCCGCCTCGGCGTCGCAGGCCTGCTTCCAGGTGGGCAGGACCTCCTCCATCGCCTTGGCGTACTCCTCCTCGTTTTCCAGCGGGTCGAGGCCGCGCTGACGCAGCTCGTTCGCGGCGAGGAACTCGGCGTTGCCACCGAGCAGGATGTCGGTGCCACGGCCGGCCATGTTGGTGGCCACGGTGACCGCGCCCTTACGCCCGGCCTGGGCGACGATCTCGGCCTCCCGTGCGTGGAACTTGGCGTTCAGCACGTTGTGCGGGATGCCCCGTCGGCGCAGCAGCTGGGAGAGGATCTCGGAGTTTTCCACCGAGACGGTGCCGACCAGGACCGGCTGACCCAGCTGGTGCCGCTCGGCGATGTCCTCGATGACGGCGTTGAACTTGGCCTTCTCGGTCTTGTAGATGACGTCCGGACGGTCCTCGCGGACCATCGGGCGGTGGGTCGGAATCGTCACGACGCCAACCTTGTAGACCTTGTTGAACTCACTCGCCTCGGTCTGCGCCGTGCCGGTCATCCCGGACAGCTTCTCGTAGAGGCGGAAGTAGTTTTGCAGGGTGATGGTGGCAAGAGTCTGGTTCTCCTGCTTGATCTCCACCCCCTCCTTGGCCTCGATCGCCTGGTGCATGCCCTCGTTGTAGCGACGGCCGTGCAGGATGCGACCGGTGAACTCGTCGACGATCAGGACCTCACCGTCGCTGACGATGTAGTCCTTGTCGCGCTTGTAGAGCTCCTTGGCCTTGATGGCGTTGTTGAGGTAGCCGACGAGCGGAGTGTTGACCGACTCGTACAGGTTGTCGATGCCGAGCCGGTCCTCGACCTTGGCGACACCGCGTTCGGTCACCGCGATGGTGCGCTTGGAGTGGTCGACCTCGTAGTCGCCCTCGCCGTCGGTGCCGGGCTGGAGGCGGGCCACCACGCCGGCGAACTCGCCGTACCAGCGGGCGGAGTGCTCGGCCGGGCCGGAGATGATCAGCGGGGTGCGGGCCTCGTCGATCAGGATGGAGTCGACCTCGTCGACCACTGCGAAGTTGTGGCCGCGCTGCACCAGCTCGTCCTTCGACCAGGCCATGTTGTCGCGCAGGTAGTCGAAGCCGAACTCGTTGTTGGTGCCGTAGGTGATGTCGCACTCGTAGGCGGCCTTGTGCTCGGTGGCTGGCCGGTTGGGCAGCACCACGCCGACGGTCAGCCCGAGGAACTCGTGCACCCGACCCATCCACGCCGCGTCACGCTGGGCGAGGTAGTCGTTGACCGTGATCACGTGCACGCCCTTGCCGGACAGCGCGTTGAGGTAGACGGCCATGACCGAGGTCAGCGTCTTGCCCTCACCGGTCTTCATCTCGGCGATGTTGCCGAAGTGCAGCGCCGCGCCGCCCATCACCTGGACGTCGTACGGGCGCTGGCCGAGCACCCGGGCGGCCGCCTCGCGGGCCACCGCGAACGCCTCCGGCAGCAGGTCGTCGAGGGTCTCCCCGTCGGCGAGCCGCTCCCGGAACTGCTCGGTCATGCCGGCCAGCTCCTCGTCGGTGAGGTTGACGTAGTCGTCCTCGATCGAGGTGACGGCGGCGGCGATGGCCTTGAGCCGGCGCACCATGCGGCCCTCGCCCGCGTTAAGGACCTTTTCCAGAATCGACACGGATCAACGCTCCCCTAGACAGTCTCGAACCATCGTAGGCGCTCCATCGGCGCGATGGTCACTGGTGGCGGTGGTCGACTCCGCCGAACCCGACATACTTCGCGTCCTGCGCACACCCCAAACGTTATCCGGTTACGCCGTCGGCGAACGCTGCGGCAGGATGCACGGGTGGAGCCCGTGGAGATCACTGAGGACGGCGTGCTGTTGCGGCCCTGGCGGGACGGCGATGCCGAGGCCGTACACAAGGCGTGCCAGGATCCGGACATTCAGCGCTGGACCACGGTGCCGCGCCCGTATCTGCCCGAACACGCCCTCGGCTTCGTCACCGAGATGAGCGGGACGGCCTGGGCGGAGGGCACCGGGGCGCCGTTCGCGGTCTGCGACCCGGCGACCGGTGAACTGCTCGGTTCGTGCGGGTTGATCTCCATCGACCGGGACGGCACCGGCGAGGTCGGCTACTGGACCGCTCCCTGGGCGCGCGGCCGGGGCGTGATGGTCCGCGCCACCCGGGCGGTGGCCCGCTGGTCCTTCGACACCCTCGGGCTGCGCCGGCTGATCTGGCAGGCCGAGGTGGGCAACCACGCCTCCCGGCTGGTCGCCCTCCGGGCCGGTTTCCGGATCGACGGCCGGCTGCGACTGGCCAACCCGGCGACACAGTCCGGCGCGGACGGCTGGATCGGCTCGCTGCTGCCCGGCGAGGTGCCCGCCCCCGGGGCGACCGGACCCGCCGGTCACGGCACCCTCGCGGCCCGCCGCGCCGCGGTCTTCGGCCGCCCACAGCCCACCCTGTTCGCCACCACCGGGGCCGGTGAGCTGCGCCTGCGACAAATGGAGGAGCGTGACCTCGACGCCGTGGTGCAGACCTGCCGGGATCCGGAGAGCATCCGCTGGACGACAGTGCCGGACCCGTACGAGCGATCCGACGCGCAGGGCTACCAGGTCTACGGCCAGGACGCCTGGGCCCGGGGTGAGGCCGCCTGCTTCGTGGTCGCCGACCCGGACGACAGGTACGCCGCCACTGTCGACCTGCGGCTCTCCCCCACCGACGCCCTGCTGGCCGACGTCGGCTTCATGACCGCCCCGGTGGCCCGTGGCCGGGGCTACCTGCCGGCCGCGCTCGTCGCGCTCAGCGCCTGGGGCTTCGCCACGCTGGGTCTGGCCCGGATCGAGTGGAGGGCGAACGTGGGCAACACCGCCTCGCGCCGGGTGGCGGAGAAGGCGGGCTTCACGTTCGAGGGGACCGCCCGCGGCGGGGTGCAGCACCGCGGCGAGCGGGTCGACGTCTGGGTGGCCGCGCTGCTCGCCGAGGACCTCGCGTGACGCTCCGGCAGGTGGTGGAGGCGCACGGGGTGCGGCTGCGTCCCTTCCGGGCCGAGGACACCGCCGACGTGGTCGACGGCTGCACGGACCCGCTGACCCAACGGTTCGTCTCGAATCTGCCCACGCCGTACACCCGGGCCGACGCCAGGTGGTGGATCGACGTCGGCGCCCCGGCGGCCTGGACCGGCGGCGGCGCGGCCTACGCCGTCGCGGACCCGGCCACCGACCGGCTGCTCGGCGCGGTGGGGCTGAACAACCCGGTGCCCGCGCGTGGCCAGGCCGAGATCGGCTACTGGCTGCGGCCGGCGGCGCGTGGGCGCGGACTGGCCGCCGCGGCCACCCGCGCGCTGAGCGAGCACGCGTTCGCCACCGGAACCGCTCGGCTGGAGTTGCTCACCGAGCCGGAGAACGGCCCGAGCCAGCGGGTCGCGCTGGCCGCCGGGTTCCGCCACGAGGGTTCGCGCCGGTCGGCCGGGTCGGGCCGGGACGGGGGTCGGCACGACCTGCTGGCCTGGGTACGTCTCGCCGAGGACCCGCCCGGACCGGTCGCCCGACTGCTGCCCGACCTGCCCGGCGGGGTGCTCACCGACCAGGTGGTGACGCTGCGCCGGCTCGCGCCGGACGACGCCGACCTGATGTACCGGCTGCACAGTCGACCCGAGGTGGTGGCGAACCAGGCGCCGCCGGTGCCGCCGACGCGAGAGGCGATCGAGCGACGCTGTCGTCTCGCGGAGAGCGGATGGCTGACCGGGAACATCGCCCGACTCCTGATCACCGACGCGGCCAGCGGGGAGCCGGTCGGCAGTTGCGGGTTGTCGTACACCGACGTGGCAGCCCGCGAGGCGTCGGTCGGCTACGCGTTGCTGCCCGACTGGCGCGGCCGGGGCTACGCGACCCGGGCGGCCCGACTACTGGTGGACTGGGCGTTCGGGGCCGCTGGTGTCACCCGGCTGACCGCCGGCACGGTGCCGGACAACACCGCCTCGCACCGCGTGTTGGAGCGGATCGGGTTCCAGCGCGAGGCAGTGCAGCGTGGGCGGCTGCCCGGCCTGGCCGGTGCCCGCCTGGACGACCTGACCTTCGCGCTGCTGTCGGCCGACCCGCGCTGACGGACCACGGAGTTGTGGCAGGCGTTCCCCTGCCACAACTCCTGGTCGACGTGGCTCGGTTATCGGTCGGTGGCGAGGGAGATGATGCCGTAGTCGTACGCGTGGCGGCGGTAGACGACGCTCGGGCGGCCGGACTCCTTGTCCTGGAACAGGTAGAAGTCGTGGCCGACAAGCTCCATCTCGAACAGCGCGTCGTCGATGGTCATCGGTTCCGCCGGGTGCACCTTCTCCCGGGCGATGTGCCAGGGCTGGTCGTCGTACTCCTCCTCGACCCGCTCCGCGACGGCGGTGCCGGCGCGGGCGCCGTCGAGCGGCCCGCTCAGCGGGGCGGCCACCAGGTCCGCGACGGGCAGACCCGCGGTGGCCTCGGCGACGGAGATTGGCGCGTGTCGCCCCCGGTGTACGCGGCGGCGGTCGGCCGCGCGGCGCAGTCGGGTGTCGAGCTTCGCGATGGCCGCGTCGAGTGCGCTGTAGAAGTCGTTCGTGCAGGCCTCGGCCCGCATGACCGGGCCGCGGGAAACGCAGGTGATCTCCACCCGCTGGCAGTGCTCGGCCTGGCGCGGATTGCGCTCGTGAAACAGCTCGACATCGACGCGAATCAGTTTGTGGTCGTAGCGTTCGATCTTTGCGAGTTTCTCGGCTACGTGCACCCGGTAATGGTCCGGCACTTCGACGTTTCGGCCCTTGACCACGATGTCCACGTGACCTCCCTTGTTCGGACGGTCTTCGATCCGGCAACCCGGTCGCGCGCCGTGGGGGGACCCGCTGGCGTCGACCGGTTGGTACGGCTACGCCTCCTCTCACCGCCGGGGGGCGTTGGAACGACCTCCTACCCCCGACAGCGAAACGCTAACGCCTGTTCGCCCGGCAGTCACCCCAAGTTGCCGAGACTGCCCAGGATTTTTCGCAGCTCATACACCAATGGGTGAAACGGAAACACTGTCTGTTACAAGTGGTGTCTTTTTTGGGTCGCCGCGAGCACCGCGGCGACACTCGGCACCCATCCGGTCGCACTCAGCACCCGGGTCGCGGCGGCCAGGGTCACGCCTGTGGTGACGATGTCGTCGAGCAGCACCACGACCGGCGCCGCGCCGGCCGCACGACCCCGACTCGCCGTGGAACGCGGCCGGAAAGCCGCCTCGGCCGCCGCCGCCCGTCCGGCGCTGTCCAGGGTGACCGAATCGGGCCGGGGCAGGGCACGCAGCGGGCGGTGTACCCGCGCCGACCAGCCGCACCGGTTGAGTCGGGCCGCGCAGTGTCGGGCCAGTCGGTCCAGGTGGTCTCCGTAGCGGGACCGGGCCGCCGCCGCCGTGTCCGGGACCGGCACCAGCGCCACGGGACGCGCCACACCGACCGCTTCGGCGACAACCTCGGCGAGCAGCGCGCCGAGCGGGCGGGCCAGGCCGTGCCGGCCGTGTTCCTTGTACGCCAGCAGAGCCTCGCGCAGCGGACCGGCGTACGGGCCGAGAGCGACGCAGGACGGCAGGCCCGGCGGCGCGGGCGTCGGACGGACCACCCCTGGGCGCAGCGCGCCCAGAGCCGCCACGCAGGCCGGACAGACGCCGTGCCGCAGGCCGGGCCGGCGCTCCCGACAACCCGCGCAGGTGGCGGGCAACACCAGGTCGGCGAGGTCCGCCCAGAGGCCGCTCACCACGTCACCGGGTCAGTAGAGGAAGAACGGCGCCGACGGGTTGCTCGGTCGGACACCGGCCGGGACCGGGGCGATGTCGCGTACGCGGCCGGGCTCGATCCGTTCGAAGGGGCTGCTGCGGTAGGCCACCCCGTTCGCCTCGTACATGTAGGCCCCGCTGGGCACCCGTACCGTGCGATTGGTGGGATAGGCGGTCAGGTGGTTGACCTTGGCGCCGAGGTCGGTCCGCAGCGGCGTCTCCAGGGCGCCGTCGACGCTGATCTCGTAGATCGCCGGCTGGCCGACGGACCCCGCCACCACCAGTTGGTCCTCGCTGCCCCAGTCGACAGCGGTGAGGGCGGTCAGCGAGGTGGCCAACTGTCGGGGCGGGCCGACGGAGACGCCCCCGCCATCCGTGTTGACGGCGGCGACGTAGAGCCGGCCACCGGCGATCAGCGCGACCCGTTGGCCGTCCAGCGCGGCGGCCACCGCTGTGACGTCGGCGGGCAGGTTGAGCGGCACCTGGTACATCCGCGCCGACTCGTCGAACCGGTAGAGCTGCCCGTCGGCGACGACCAGACCACGGCCGGGGCGCGCGTCGACGGTACGCAACCAGACCGGACGGCTCATCGAGGAGTATTCGGACGTGCTGCGGTTGAGGGCGGAGATCGGCGCGGCGCTCGCGCCCACCGCGAGGCGGTGCCGACCGTCGCCGCTGCCCTTGACCACCATCGCGGCGAGGACCCGCTGCCCCTTGGCCACCGCCAGGTCGGCGGAGACGATGTTGCGGTTGGCCTCGGGCGCCAGCGGCACGGCGCCGCTGAGTTCGCTGCCGAAGTCGAGCGGATGGATGGCGCCCTCGTACACGCCGAACCGCTGCGGGCTCTCGGCGTTCGGGTAGAGCTCGACGGAGTCCCGTCGCTCGCTCAGGTCCTGGACGGGGAGCGAGTTGTTGCGGATCCGCAACTCCAGCTCACCCGGCAAGTCCCCCAACGACCAGGCGATCTGCTTGATCAACTGGTCGATGCCGTTCTGGTCGTCGCCGGACATGTCCAGGTTGACCTCCCACCGGCCGTTGCCGCCGGTGGCATTGTTGATCAGCTCGGTGCGGTCGGGCAGCCCGACGACACCCGGGCGCAACCAGTCGGACGGGCCACCGACCAGCCACTTCACCACCTCGTTGACCCGGCGCTCGTCCGGCACCGCGAGCGGCCGGTAGCGCTGGTCGGGCACGAGGCGGGTGCGGTCCGAACTCCAGAAGTAGATCGACTCGTCCTGGTAGTAGCGACGAAGGGCGACGTCGCTGAGCAGCAGCACGTTCGGCGGGTCGAGAACGTACAACCCGGCACGCTCGTCGTTGACGCCGCCGTTGAACGCCGCGCTGCGGAGACCGAACTCGTACTCCGTCTCGGTCGCCACCGGTGGTGCCAGGATGCCGTTGGCCCGCAGCACGCCGATCTGCTGCACGGTGATCTTCACGGTGGTGGTCGAGTCGCTGTTGAGGGTGTAGACCGACTCGCGCAGCCGGACCACGTTCAACGCGACCTCGCTGCCCTTCTTGTCCTGGAGGCGGGACTTGTGCTCCGGGGCGATGTACGCCTTGACCCGCTCGTACGCCCGATCCGACTCACCGGCGGCGGCGGACAGGAAGTTGCGGACGAACGCCTCGTTGACGCTGCCGCTGGCCGTTCGGGTCGGCGGCTCGTTGCCCGGACCGTTGACCATGCCGGCCTCGGTCGCGGCCCCGCCCTTGCCGTCCACCCGCACGTCGGAGGCCGCCGGGATGCCGCAGCCGGCGCCCAGCAGCACCACCACGCCGAGCGCCGCGACAAGAGTCGGTCGTCTCATGAGCGCACCTCCGCCCGCTGCCCGTCCCCGGTCGGCGCCGGGTCGATCGCCAACGCCCCGCCCGTGCCGGGCCCGATGGCCAGCGGGCCGCCGTCGCGGGGCCCGCCGAACGGCAGCGCGGCGTCGGCCGGCACCAGCCGCAGCGGCGAGGTGGTCAGCCGGTCACCGGCCCGGGCCGGCAGCGTGAGCCGGAACTGCGCGCCCTGCCCGGGAGCGCCCCACGCCTCCAGCCAGCCGCCGTGCAGCCGGGCGTCCTCCAGGCTGATCGACAGGCCCAGCCCGGTGCCCCCGGTCTGCCGGGCCCGGGACGGGTCCGCCCGCCAGAACCTGTTGAACACCAACTTCTCCTCGCCCACCTTGAGCCCCACACCACGGTCCCGGACGGTGATCGCCACGGCGGTGTCGTCCACGCCGAGGGTGATCAGCACCGGACGGGCCTCGCCGTGCTCGACGGCGTTGCCGACCAGGTTGCGCAACACCCGCTCGACCCGGCGCGGGTCGACCTCGGCGATCACCGGAGTGCCCGGCAGGTCGAGCTCGATCGGTACGCCCACCCGCTCGGCCAGGCCAGCCAGCCGGTCGACCACCCGGTGCACCACCGGCACCAGGTCGGTCGGCTCGGAGTCCAGCATGGCGAAGCCCGCGTCGAAGCGACTGATCTCCAACAGGTCGGTGAGCAACTCCTCGAAGCGGTCCAACTCGGTTTGCAGCAGCTCGGCGCTGCGGGCCACCGCGGGGTCGAACTCGTCGCGCTCGGCGAAGATCAGGTCGGCGGCCATCCGGACCGTGGTCAGCGGGGTACGCAGCTCGTGCGAGACGTCGGAGGTGAACCGGCGCTGTAGTCGGGACATCTCCTCCAGACGCAGGATCTGCCGTTGCAGGTTGGTGGCCATCTGGTTGAAGGAGGCGGCGAGCAGGGCGAGGTCGTCCTCACCGTTGACCACCATCCGCTGGTCGAGCAGGCCGGCGGAGAGCCGCTGGGCGGTCCGTGCGGCGACCCGGACCGGGTTGACGACCAACCGGGTGACGAGCGCCGCGAGCAGCCCGAGCAGGATCACCAGGGCGACACCGGTGGCCACGACTGTGGCCCGCGCGTCGGCGGCGGTGACGTCCTGCCGGCTCAACGGCACCAGATAGTAGAGCTCGATCTGGCCGAAGCGGGTCGGCACCGGTGAGCCGTACACCAGGTATTTGGTGGACTGGCCGGTGAGCCGCCCGGTGCGGATCTGGCTGGCCACCTTGCCGTCGGCGATCGCGGCCCGCAGCTCCGGGCTGATCAGCGACTGGACGTTCGCCGATGGCGCGGTGCGGGTCTGGATGTCGTTGTGGTAGCCATCGGCGGTGATCGCCACCACCACACCGCTGGTCTGCTGGGGGTCACCGCCGGCCAGGTAGTTGACAGTGCCCTCGATGGTCTCCTGGAGCTGTGCCTCCTGCGGCTGACCGTAGAGGGAGACCTGCTTCGCCGCGTAGCTCGCACCGCTGATCACCCGCTGCCGGACGTCGCTGCGGGCGTTGTCGAGCAGGATGGTGCTGATCTTGTCAGCGATCAGGAACGCGAACCCGCCGACCAGCAGGCTGGACGCGACGAGCGTGATGGTCACGACCCGGACCTGTAGGGAACGGCGCCAGGTCTGGTGCACCCGGGCCACCACCCGGGCGACCCGGCCAGTCACCGCGCGCCAGAGCTCCCCGCCGGCGCTGGGCCGGCGGGCAGCCGTGCTCTGGGGGTGCGGGGGCGGCGAGGTCGACACAGTGCGACCAGGCTATCCGGTCCCCGCCTTGTATCCCACGCCCCGCACGGTGAGGATGATTTCCGGTCGCTCCGGGTCCGGCTCGATCTTGGCGCGCAACCGCTGGACGTGCACGTTGACCAGGCGGGTGTCGGCCGCGTGCCGGTAGCCCCAGACCTGCTCCAGCAGCACCTCGCGGGTGAAGACCTGACGGGGCTTGCGGGCGAGCGCGACCAGGAGGTCGAACTCCAGCGGAGTCAGCTTCACCTCCTCGTCGTTGCGGCTCACCGTGTGCGCCGGCACGTCGATGGTGATCTGGTTGTCCGGTGGCCCGATGGTCAGCATCTCGGGGGCGACGTCCTCGCCCCGGCGCAGGCGGGCCCGCATCCGGGCGACCAGCTCCTTGGGCTTGAACGGCTTGACCACGTAGTCGTCGGCACCGGACTCCAGGCCGAGCACGACGTCCACGGTGTCGCTCTTGGCGGTCAGCATGACGATCGGCACGCCGGACTCCGCCCGGATCGACCGCGCGACGTCGATACCGCTCATGCCCGGCAGCATCAGGTCGAGCAGCACGATATCGGGACGGCTGTCACGAAAGGCGGCCAACGCTCGCTCGCCGTCCGCCACGAACGAGGGCTGGAAACCTTCGCTGCGCAGGACGATGCCGAGCATCTCGGCGAGCGCGGGGTCGTCGTCGACCACCAGTACGCGGGCTCTCATGGGATTAATATTGCATCCTCAGTCAGTTCGGTGGGACCGGCGTCCGCCGGTAACGCATGTCGCCGCCGAAGAACCTGTCACCGCGACCCGCGGCGGCGGCGCCACGTGCTGCGGTGCCTGGTGCACGGAAGAGCCCCGGGCCAGACTGCCACCATGATCCCCCTTCGACGCCAACCGGCGCCACCACGGCCTGGGAACCGGACCCGGGTCAGCCGAAGAGGGCGCGCCCCCAGTGGTCCCCGCCGTCGCGTACCCCGGGCGGGCAGGCGAACACGCCGCTGGAGACATGCCGGAGGTACTCGTTCATCACGTCGTGCCGCGCCAACCGGGTCTGGATCGGGACGAACTGGCGGCGCGGGTCACGCTGGTAGGCGATGAAGAAGAGGCCCGCGTCGAGCCGGCCGAGGCCGTCCGAGCCGTCGACGAAGTTGTAGCCCCGGCGCAGCAACTGGGCACCGCTGTTGCGGCTCGGGTGGGCCAGCGTCACGTGCGCGTGCTCGGCGATCACCGGCTTGCCGTCCGCGCCGCGCGCGGCGAAGTCCGGTTCGTCGAACTCGTCGGTCCGACCGAGAGGGGCGCCGCTGCCCTTGGCCCGGCCGACGATCTCCTCCTGCTCGGCCAGGGAGGTCCGGTCCCAGGTCTCCACCAGCATCCGGATCTTGCGGGTGACCAGGTACGAGCCCCCCGCCATCCAGTCCGGCCCGTCGCCCGGCTGCACCCACAGCTGGTCGCGCAGCAGCTCGGTGTCCTCGGCCTTGAGGTTGGCCGTGCCGTCCTTGAACCCGAAGAGGTTGCGCGCGGTGGCCTGGTCACGGGAGGTGGACGAGGTACGCCCGAAGCCGAGCTGCGACCAGCGGACGCTGACCACGCCCATGCCGAGCCGGGCCAGGTTGCGGATCGCGTGCACCGCGACCTGCGGATCGTTGGCGCACGCCTGCACACAGAGGTCACCGCCGGACAGCTGCGGCTGGAGCGCGTCGCCGGGGAACTTCGGCAGCTCGGCGAGGGCGGCGGGCCGCCGGTCGGCGATGCCGAAGCGGTCCCGGCCGTCGGCGTCGCGGAACAACGTCGGCCCGAAGCCGATCGTCAGGGTGAGCTGCGACGGGGGCAGGCCGAGCGCCTCGCCGGTGTCGTCCGGTGGGGCCTCCGGCATCCCGCCCACCGCGCCGAGCACTCCGGCGTCCCGCCCGGCGGTCATCCGGGCGGCGGCGGCGGTCCACTCCTCGAGCAGCTCGACCAGCCGGGCCCGGTCCTTGGTGATCACGTCGAAGGCGACGAAGTGCAGCCGGTCCTGCGCCGGGGTGACGATGCCGGCCTGGTGCTCGCCGTGGAACGGCACCGCCCCGGCCGGGTGGTCGCTCGCGGCAGCCGGGCCGTGGGAGCCGTTCAACAGCGCCCCCGCGCCCGCCGCCACCCCGGCGACCCCTGCCACCCCGGCGCCGGCCAGGGTGATCGCCCGGCGCCGGGTCAACCTGCTCCCACTCATCGACTCGACTCCTTCTGCCGGAAGGTCACTTCGCGACGGCCGCGGCGACCTTGCTGATCGGCTCGGCGAGCGCGTTGATCCCGTCGGAGAGATCCTTGAGCTCGGCCTTGCTCAGCGCGGTGTGCAGCTTCCACCCGTCGCCGTCGCGGTGCTTGCCGAGCAGCGTCTCGACGTTGGCGAACTCGGTGTCCAACTGCTTGACCAGCTCCGGGTTGCGCTGCTCGAGGGCCGGGCGCAGGGCGGACACGGCGGCCTTGGAACCCTCCAGGTTGGCGGCGAAGTCCCACAGGTCGGTGTGCGAGTAGCGGTCCTCCTCGCCGGTGATCTTGCCGCTGGCCACCTCGTCGAGCAGTTCCTTGGCACCGTTGGCGAGTTGCAGCGGGGAGAGCTTCTCGGCGTTGGCCTTGGTCACGATCTCCTTGACGTCGACGAGCAGGCGATCCGCGATCGGGCCGTCCTTGCTGATGTCGCCGGACTGCCAGAGGTCCTTCTCGATCCGGTGGAAGCCGGTGAACTCCATCCCCTCCTCGATGACCTCCTCGCGGCCATCGATCTTGGGGTCGAGGTCGCCGAAGATCTCGGCCACCGGCTCGATCCGCTCCCAGTAGGTGCGGGCGACCGGGTAGAGCGCCTTGGACTTCGCCACGTCGCCGGCCTTGACCGCGGTCACGAACTCCTCGGTCTTGTCCAGCAGCGCGTCGGTCTGGCTCTTGACGTAGCGCTGGTAGTTCTCGGCCGCACCGGCCAACGCGGCGTCGGCGGTGAGCGGCTGCGCAGAGCCGCTGACCTTGAGCGCACCCCGGATGCCCTTGCCGCTCATGCCAGGCTTGCAGGCCGTCTGGTACGTGCCGGCGGGCAACTCCACGTGCAGCTCACGGCTCAGCCCCGGGGCGATGTTCTCCACCTCGCCCATGACGCGGTCGCCGTCGGCGTACACGTAGAACTCGGTCACCTTCGCACCGGAGTTGGTGATCTTGAAGGTGGCGGTGCCGGCGCCCAGGTCGGTGGTGCCGACCTCACAGGCGGTGTCCGTCGCCTTGACCGCGATCGGGCCGCCGGCCACGGCCGGGTCGTCCTTGTCGCCGCCGGAGCAGGCGGTCACACCGGCCGTCGCCAGCACGCCGACGGCGGCCAGCGCGAAAAATCGGGTGGTACGCATCTGAGCTGTCTCTCCTCGTGGGATCAGGCACGCTGCGGCGTGGTTGCCGCCTCGGCCTCGGCCTCGGTGCCGGTGTCGGCCCCGCGCTCGGTGACGGTGGTGGTCGGGGCAGGTGCCGGCTTGCGCCGGGCCGGCCGCAGGAAGAGCAGGAGGACCGGCACGGCGTACCCGATCCAGGCGATCGTCTCCAGCACCGTGGGTGCCGGCGTCACGTTGAACATGCCGGCGAGCAGGGCCGCGTACCAGGTGGTCGGGTCGAGCACGCCGGTGATGTCGAAGGCCAGATCGTTCAGGCCGGGCAGGACACCGGCCTCCTGGAAGTCGTGGACGCCGTACTTGAGGATGCCGGCGGCCACCAGGATCAGCAGCGCGCCGGTCCAGGTGAAGAACGTGCTGAGATTGATCCGCAGGGCGCTGGCGTAGAGCAGCACGCCCAGCACCACGGCGGTGACGATGCCGCCGACCAACGCGAGCAGCGGACCGCTGTCGCCGGCCGCGCCCTGGGCGGCCGAGTAGAAGATCAGCGCGGTTTCCAGGCCCTCCCGGACGACCGCGAGGAAGGCCATCCCGGCGACCGCGAACGAGCCGACGGCCAGCGCCTCGGTCAACTTGCCGCGCAGCTCACCGGCGATGGTCCGAGCCGCCCGGCGCATCCAGAAAATCATCCAGGTGACGAAGACCACGGCGGCGACGGAGGTGATCGCCTCGAACAGCTCCCGGTCCTCGGAGCGGGACAGCAGCGAGGTCGACGTGTACTCGATCAGCCAACCGAAGAACACCGAGAGCACCACGGCCAGGCCGACGCCCGCCCAGACCTGGGGCAGCCGATCCCGGCGCTGCGACTTCACCAGGAAGGCGACCAGGATGCTGACCACCAGTGTGGCTTCCAAGCCCTCCCGCAGGCCGATCAGATAGGTGGCGAACATCCGGGCTCCGAGTTCATCAGGTACGCCTCAACCAACTTAGGGCAGGCATACCTTGCTCCCTGTTCAGGAGCCTCGTCAAGTCGTACCCGACAAGCTCACTCGTCCCCTGCGCCGCAGGCCAGGCCGGTGCGCGACGGGACACCACCGCTCGGCTGTGGCAGGATCCCCGCCGTGAGGGGATTCCTGCCGTGGCTGGCGGTGCTGGCCGTGGTCCTGCTGCTCAGCGCACTGCGAATGCGGGCCCTGGCGACCATCGTGTCGCTCGGCTGGCTGGCCTGGTGCGTCTGGACGTGGATGCGCCCCACCCGCCGCGACCCGCGGTCGGGCTGACCCGCCGGGCCGAGGGCGGAGCCCGCCGAGCCGAGGGCGGAGCCCGCCGAGCCGAGGGCGGAGACGACGAACCGGGCCGGCTGCGAACAACCGACCCGGTCCGGTGCGGAGCGTCGATCAGTAGCGGTAGTGATCCGGCTTGAACGGGCCCTCGATGGAGACGCCCAGGTACGCGGCCTGCTCCTTGGTCAGCGTGCTCAGCTTGGCGCCGAGCGCGCCCAGGTGCAGCCGGGCCACCTTCTCGTCCAGGTGCTTGGGCAGCACGTAGACGCCGATCGGGTATTCCTCGGTCTTGGTGAACAGCTCGATCTGGGCGATCGTCTGGTTGGCGAACGAGTTCGACATCACGAAGCTCGGGTGCCCTGTCGCGTTGCCCAGGTTGAGCAGGCGACCCTCGGACAGCACGATGATCGCGTGCCCGTCGGCGAAGCGCCACAGGTCGACCTGCGGCTTGATGTTGACCCGCTCGACGTCGGAACGCTTGGCCAGGCCGGCCATGTCGATCTCGTTGTCGAAGTGGCCGATGTTGCCGACGATGGCCTGGTGCTTCATCCGGGCCATGTGCTCGTTGGTGATGACGTCGAAGCAGCCGGTGGCGGTGATGAAGATGTCCGCCTGCTCGACCACGTCGTCCAGGGTGGCGACCTGGTAGCCGTCCATCGCGGCCTGCAACGCGCAGATCGGGTCCACCTCGGTCACCACGACCCGGGCACCCTGGCCGCGCAGCGACTCGGCGCAGCCCTTGCCCACGTCGCCGTAGCCCATGACGACCGCCATCTTGCCGCCGATCAGCACATCGGTGGCCCGGTTGATGCCGTCGATCAGCGAGTGCCGGCAGCCGTACTTGTTGTCGAACTTGCTCTTGGTCACCGAGTCGTTGACGTTGATGGCCGGGAAGAGCAGGGTGCCCGCCCGGTGCATCTCGTAGAGGCGGTGCACGCCGGTGGTGGTCTCCTCGGTCACGCCCTTGATGCCGGCGGCGATCCGGGTCCAGCGCTGACCGTCCTCGGCGAGCGAGCGGTGCAGCACCTCCAGGATGACCGCGTACTCCTCGGAGTCGGCGGACTCGACCGGCGGGACCGACCCGACCTTCTCGAACTCGGCGCCCTTGTGCACGAGCAGGGTCGCGTCGCCACCGTCGTCGAGGATCATGTTGGGGCCCTGCCCGTCCGGCCAGGCGAGCACCTGCTCGGTGCACCACCAGTATTCCGGGAGGGTCTCGCCCTTCCACGCGTACACCGGGACGCCGGCCGGGGCCTCCGGGGTGCCGTTCGGGCCGACGACGATCGCCGCGGCGGCGTGGTCCTGGGTGGAGAAGATGTTGCAGGACGCCCAGCGCACCTGCGCGCCGAGGGCGACCAGCGTCTCGATGAGGACGGCGGTCTGGATGGTCATGTGCAGCGAGCCGGTGATCCGCGCGCCGGCCAGAGGCTGCGCCTCGGCGAACTCTCGGCGAATCGCCATCAGGCCGGGCATCTCGTGCTCGGCGAGCTGGATCTCCTTACGCCCGAACTCGGCGAGCGACAGATCCGCCACCTTGAAGTCGCCTTCGGCGAGGGTGCTCGGCCGGGCCTCGGACGGCGTGCCGCTGGGGGACGCCGGGAGGGTGCTGGTCATGAAAGCTCCTGTCGAACGATGTCTGCGCCGACCTTCCACCTTACGCGCGCCGTCGACCTCTATCGGTGGACGGTCCGCAGACAGCGCACGGGGCGGTCGGTGCTGAACGGACTTTCCCGCCCATGCCCCGCCCGCCCCGTGCATCCCCCCGGTTTGGTTCCCCGCACGTTCTCGGACCGTCGTCGCGATAACGCTGCGTACTCATAGCGTCACACTCGGACACCACTTCGTCAAGCTATTCCGGGAAAAGTCGGACTTGTGTCGTCCACGGTTCGTGTGGGGTCACCGCAGTCCGGAGGTCGCCACGTACGCCTCACCGGCGCCGCTGATCCGCAGCGGCTCGCCGGCCGCCGTGCCGATCGCCGCCTCACCGGACGCCAACGTCAACGCGCCGGCACCGTCGTCCACGGTGATCGAACCACCGGCACAGAGCACCACCCGAGGGCCGGGCAACGGCAGCGTGGCCAAGGGCACCGCCGCGCCGACCCGCACCCGGTGCAGCGCGAAATCGTCCACCGGCACGGGCCACCAGTCCACACCCGGGCCGACCGGCTGCGCGGCCCGCACCGGATCGTGCAGCACCTCGAAGCGCAGCACCCGCATCAGCTCGTCGACGTCCACCCGCTTCGGGGTCAGCCCGCCCCGCAGCACGTTGTCGCTGGCCGCCATGATCTCCACACCACAGCCGCTCAGGTAGGCGTGCAGGTTGCCGGCGGGCATCCAGATCGCCTCCCCCGGCACCAGCCGCACGTGGTGCAACAGCAACGCCACGAGCACGCCCGGGTCCGCCGGATACGCCTTGGTCAGCCGGCGGGCCAACTCCGCGTCCGGACCGTCGGCGGACGCGGCCACCACCGAACCCAGCAGCCCGTCGCGTTCGGTGACCGGCCAGTCGAGCAGTGTCCGCACCGCCGTCCGCAGCCCCGCCGGCCCGGCGCGCAACGCGGCGACCACCGGCGCCAACTCCGGTACGCCGAACGCGGCGAGCGCCTCGGCCGACTCCGTCGGGTCCCGGAAACCGCACAGCGCCTCGAACGGGGTGAGCGCGACAAGCAACTCCGGCTTGTGGTGCGGGTCGGAGTAGTTGCGCCGCCCCTCGGGAAGCCCCGCCTCCGCCGCGTAGCCGGCCCGCGCCTGTTCGGCGTCGGGGTGTGCCTGCAGGCTCAACGGCGCGTCGGCCGCGAGCACCTTGAGCAGGAACGGCAGTCGGCTGCCGAACCGCTCGGACACCCGCTGGCCGAGCCACTGCCCCGGCTCGTCCCGCACCAGGTCGCAGAGGCTCACCCGCAGGCCGGCACGGTCCACACTGGCCGGGGCACCCGGGTGGGCGCCCAACCACAGCTCCGCCTCTGGGCCCGCGCTGGGCACCACCCGGCCCTGGAGGAGGGCGATGGCCGAGCGCGAGCCCCAGGCGTAGTCGCGGATCGGTCCGTACAGTGGCTCCACCCGTCAGCCCCCGGGCCGCCCGGCCGCCTCGCCCGACGCGTCCTGCGGCACGGCGGTGTCGGCGGCCGCACCGGTGCCGGCCTCGGCAGCGGCGACGCTGTAGACGTCCGGCTCCAGGTAGATCACCCGGGCGATCGGCACTGCCGCGCGGATCCGCGCCTCCACGGCGTTGATGCCACGGGCCAGGTCGTGGGCGCTCTCCCACTCCGGGACGGCGATCTTCGCGGCCACCATCAGCTCCTCCGGCCCCAGGTAGAGCGTCTTCATGTGGATGATCCGCTCCACCTCGGGGCCGGCGGTGACGGCTCGCTCGATGGCGGCCAGCTCGGACGCCTCGGCACCCTCACCGAGCAGCAGGCTCTTCGTCTCGACGGCCAGCACCACGGCGATGACCACAAGCAGGATGCCGATCATGGCGGTGCCGGCGGCGTCCCACCGACCGTTGCCGGTGATCAGCGTCATGCCGACACCGAACAGGGCGAACACCAGACCGACGAGCGCGCCGAAGTCCTCCAGGAGCACCACCGGCAGCTCCGGCGCCTTGGCGCGGCGGATGAACCGCACCCAGGACTGGTTGCCCCGAATGTGGTTGGACTCCTTGATGGCGGTCCGGAAGGAGAACGACTCCATGATGATCGCCGCCACCAGCACGGCCACCGGCAGCCAGTGCCACTCCTTGATGCCCTCTTTGTGGTCCCACTTGTGGTAGGCCTCGTAGAGCGCGAACAGGCCACCGATGCTGAACAGCACGATGGACACGATGAACGCGTAGATGTAGCGCTCCCGGCCGTACCCGAAGGGGTGTTCCGGGGTGGCGGCCCGCTTCGCCCGCTTGCCGCCGAGCAGCAGGAGGCCCTGGTTGCCGGAGTCGGCGACCGAGTGGACCGCCTCGGCCAGCATCGACGACGACCCGGAGAGCAGGAACGCGATGAACTTGGTGACGGCGATGCCGACGTTGGCCAGCAGGGCGGCGACAATCGCCTTCGTCCCGCCGTTCGCGCTCATGCCACCGCTCCGCTTCGCTTCGCGCTGACCTGAGACAACCCGCTGCTGAGCCACCTGGTTCGCTCGCTGCGCTCGTTCACGCCGCCGCTCCGCTTCGCGTCACGAAGCTGCCCGGTCCGCGCATGCCGCGCCGCCCCCTACGGTCGTTCACTGGTTCGACAGCTCCTTCATCTCGGTGATGGCCGGAACGGCCATCGGGTCCAACCCATGGGCCAGGGCAAGGTAGATCGAGGCGAAATCCGGGACCGCGATCAGCGAGGCCAACCGCTCCAGGGCGGAGCCACCCTCGGCGGTCACCACGTCGCACCGCACACCACGACGCTCGGCGAGGGTCTGCACCGCGTCCGCGCGGCGCTCCTCGACGGCGAGCGGCTCGTCGGTGTCGTCCTCGGCGTTGAGCCCGCCGTCGCGCAGCAGCACCAGCCGCAGCCGGGTGCCCTCGCCGTCGTCGTCGTCGGCCGGGTCGGCGAAGATGTCCCGCTCGCCCTCGGCCAGGCCCCCGAAGACGCCGTCGAGCAGCCCGACCCGACCCCGACCGGCCTCACCGAGCGCCCCGGTGACCACCGGGTAGCGGGCGTTTGCCGACAGGGTGTCACCGAACCGGCGGGCGGCCACGGTGGCCAGCGGGGACGAGCCCCAGACAATCGGGATCGAGCCGGCCAGGCCCAGGGCCAGTGACTTCGCCGGGTTGACGAAGGACTCCGCGGCGGAGCGGCAGCGGTCGGCGTCCGCGTCGAGCCGGGCCGCGGTCTCCGCCAGGTCCGCCTCGTTGACCTTCACGAGCCCGAGCGAACGGGCCGCGAGCAGGACCGGCACGGTGAGCGCCCACAGGCTGGCGCGCGCCGGCGCGCGGCGCGGCACCGGGATGAACGGCGCCCGGGCCTGCTCGGCGATCGACTGCAACTGCGAGTCGGGGGCACCCACGGCGACCAGGCGGGCACCGCGCCGGTGCGCCGCCTCGGCGGCGCCGAGCGCCTCCGGGCTACGACCGGACGCGCTCACCGCGATCACCACGTCCGCCGCGCCCACCCAACCGGGCACCCCGGCACTGCGGTGCCCGATGATCGGGACCGGGCAGCGTGGTCCGGCGACAGTGGCCAGCACGTCTCCGGTACGCCCCGCGGTGCCGATGCCGGCGATCACGACGGCTCGGGGACGCCCGTCGTCGGCGAGCACGGCCAGGTTCGCCTCGGCGGCCAGAGCCGCGCTCTCGCGAACCTGCGCACCGGCCGACGCCGTGTGCCGGAGCATGCCGCCCGGGTCGTGCTCGGCCAGCGCCTCCGGGTTGTCGAGCAGTGCCTCGTCGGCGTCGCGACGACCGCTGACTCCGGCCGTACCGTCGATCATGAGGACTGCCCCGGGCCGCCGCGCGCCTCGTCGAGCAGCAGCACCGGCACGTCGTCGCGGACCTCGAAGATCCGGCCACACTCCGTGCAGGTCAGCGTCTGCGCCTCGGCGTCGTAGGTGAGCGGGGCATGGTGCGTGTCCGGACAGGCGAGAATCTCGAGCAACTGCGGATCCAGGGCCATGGCACGGCTCCTTCCACGTGTGCGGCTTGACCGGCGGCGGTGCCAACCGGATGTGCGGCTTGACCGGCGGTGGTGCCGACCGGCGCAGGCGATCTTATCGGCGAACGCGGTCGAGCACGTCGTCCCGGAGCGAGACCATCCGATCCTGGGTGGGTGCCTCGACGTTGAGCCGCAGCAGCGGCTCCGTGTTGGAAGCGCGCAGATTGAACCAGGCGCCGTCGGGGAATCGCAGGGTGAGCCCGTCCATCTCGTCGGCCACCGCGTCGGGGTACGCGGCCCGCACCTCGGCCACCGCCGCCGCCTGGTCGGCCACCGTCGAGTTGATCTCGCCGGAGGCGACGTAGCGCTCGTACTCGCCGGCCAACACGGACAGTGGCAGCGACTGCTCGCCCAGCGCGGCCAGTGTGTGCATCGCCGCGAGCATCCCGGTGTCGGCGAACCAGAAGTCCCGGAAGTAGTAGTGCGCGGAGTGCTCGCCGCCGAAGACGGCGTTGGTCCGGGCCATCTCCGCCTTGATGAAGGAGTGCCCGACCCGGGCGACGACAGGCTTGCCACCGTGCTCACGGATGATCTCCGCGACCGCGTTGGAGGTGATCAGCCCGTAGATCACCGTGGAACCGGGGTGCTTGGCCAGCTCCCGTGCGGCGACGAGGGCGGTGATCGCCGACGGCGAGACCGGCTCGCCGCGCTCGTCCACCACGAAGCACCGGTCGGCATCGCCGTCGAAGGCCAACCCGATGTCGGCCCCGTGCTCCACCACCGCGCGCTGGAGGTCGACCAGGTTCGCCGGGTCCAGTGGGTTGGCCTCGTGGTTGGGGAAGGTACCGTCCAACTCGAAGTAGAGCGGCACGATCTCCAGCGGCAGCGGCGACAGGGCGGCGTCGCCCAGCACTGTGGGCACGGTGAAGCCGCCCATCCCGTTGCCGGCGTCGACGACGACCTTCAACGGCCGGATGCCCGAGAGGTCGACGAGCTTGCGCAGGTAGCCGGCGTAGTCGGGGAGCAGGTCGCGCCGCTCGGCCGGACGGGCCGGCGCCCCCGCCGGGCGGGCGTCGCCCGAGTCCAGCAGAGCCTGGGCCCGCTCCCGGATCTCCGCCAGACCGCTCTCCTGCCCGATCGGGCGGGCACCGGAGCGGCACATCTTGATGCCGTTGTACTGGGCGGGGTTGTGACTGGCGGTGAACATCGCCCCGGGCAGGTCGAGCGAGCCGGAGGCGAAGTAGAGCAGGTCGGTGGAGGCCAGCCCGATCTCGATCACCGAGCGACCCTCGGCCCGTACGCCGGCGGCGAACGCGGCGGCCAGTCCGGGCGAGGTGGCGCGCATGTCGTACCCGACGACTACCGCGTCGCCCGGCTCGTCGGTGGAGTTGAGAAGCTGGGTGAACGCGGCGCCCAGCGCCTCGGCGACCCGTTCGTCCCACTGGTCCGGCACCGTCCCTCGGACGTCGTACGCCTTCACAATCTGGGACAGATCAGACACGTGTTCCACTCCTTGGCCGCAGGTAGACACCGAGCCTGAGCGTAACGGAGGGTCCGGGTCGAGCCCCGCTCAGCCGGGGAGCCGGGGCATGATCACGGTGTGACCGCCATCGTCGGGAGGCGGATTCCCGGGCGACTGCCGGGTTTCGGGTGCTCCCGGCATCGGCTGCGTCCGGATTTCGGGGCCTCCCGGCATCGGCTGCGTCCGGATTTCGGGGCCTCCCGGCATCGGCTGCGTCGCCTCCGGGGGCGTGCCGGCACCCTCTGGCCGAGCCCCGTAGACCCCGCCGGCGGCGGGGCGCGGGGACGGCACGGCGCCCCAACCGGGGGTTGGCGGCTGCTGCCCGTACACCTGGCCGGGGCGACCTGGCGCGGCCGGCGGCCCCCCGGCGGCCCGGTAGGTGGTGCCGCCGGGGTTGGCCGGCAGCGTGGCAGGCGGCTCGTCGGACGGTTTGCGGTCCTGGCGCGAGCGGCGGAACAGCAGCACGATGAGCAGCAATCCGATCGCCACCATGACGACGCCGAAGATCATCACCGGTGACGTGCCGGACGATGCCGCGGCGGCCGCCGAGGTGTCCGGCGCAACGGACTCGCCCCCCAGCGCCGCCGGAGTGGCCGCGTCGTCGACTGTCGCGACGTCGGTCGGGCTCGGGGTGGGCGTCGCCTTCCTCGACGGCGTCGGCGACGGGGTGACCCGCGCGCCGGTCACCCTCGCCGCGTCGCTGCCCCGGCCGACCTCCTGACCGGCCGCGCTGACAGCCACGCCGGTCACGGCGAGCCGGCCGCCCGGGGCACCCGCACCGAAGGTCACCCGGTACCGCACCGTGATGCTCTTGCCCTTGCACAGGGTCGGCCTCGACGGCGACGTCTGCGCGGTGCCCACGGCACCGCCACCGCCGGTGACGGCGACCTGGTTCCAGCGCCCGCCCGCGTTGACCTCGACCTTCAACTGGTGCGGCTGGAGCTCCTCGAGGTTGAGAAACAGCACGGTACGCAGCAGCACGCAGCCGTCGGTGCGTTTGCGCACCGCCACGTTCACCGCCTGCGCGGAACCGCCGGCGGCGAAGCTGCTGGCCGCACCCACCCGGACCGAGTCCTCGTCGGCCAGCGCCGGCGACGCGCCGAGCATCACCAGGCCGCCCACCAGACCGCAGACCGCCGCGAGCCGTGCCGCGCGTCGACGCACCGTCATGATCACCTCGCCGTTCTCCCCGGGTGGGGTCCGCGGGTCAGGCTACTACCGGCCCACCCACCCCGCCGGTCATCGAGCGGCCCGGATGTGTGCCGCGTTACGGTTTGCGACCCGGCCCGCCGCCCTGCTCCTGGTGCGGTTTCCGACCGGTGCGCACATCGACGCCAGCGCCGCTTGGCCCCCATGATCGACTCGGTTTCCTGGAAGTCGGGCTATCCGATGGCCTCGGATGCCCCGACATCACCAAACCCGAGTCGATCATCCAAGACGCGGCGGTCCTGATGCCCGCCGACCGCCCAGGCCGGGTGACCGACGGCCTGGGCGGCCGGGTGACCGACAGCCTGGGCGGCCAGGTGACCGACAGCCGTCAGTCCGGGTGCTCGGCGCGGAAGAGGGCGTCGCGGCAGAGGCGGTCGGCGGTGCGGGTGCTCTCCGGCAGTCGGAATCGCGGGGTCAGCGCAAGCACCCGCGCGGTCGCGTTCTCCAGACTCATCCGATGCCCGACACTGACGAAGACCGGCTTCACACCCCCCTGGGTCCGCAGCACCCGGCCGACGACGTCACCTCCGTCGCGCAGCGGCGACCAGGCACCCCGCTCGGCGGCCGGCGGATCCCACGTCCCGACCAGCGCGGTCTTCCCCACCCCGAGCGCGGGCAACCCGGTGACCACACCGAGGTGACAGGCCAGCCCGAACCGACGCGGATGCGCCAGCCCGTGCCCGTCACACACCAGCAGATCGGGGACCGTGGCCAGGCGGTCCAGTGCGGCGAGCAGCGCGGGCAACTCACGGAAGGCGAACAACCCCGGCACATAGCCGAACGCCGGCCGCCCCACACTGACCGCCGAGTCCACCACCGCCAACGTCCGGGCATCCAGCACCGTCACGGCCGCCGCCAGAAGGTCACCACCCAGGGAGTACGCGACGTCCAGGCCGGCCACCGTCTCCGGCGCGCTCGGCCCCGGCCCGACCAGGTCGACCAACGGCCGCAACTCCTCCTGTACGGCCACCGCCTCCGCCACACTGCCCGGCCCCGCCACCTCGTCCGGCCCCGCCACCTCGCTCGGCCCCGAGACCGCCGCGCGCCATGATCCACTCGATTTCATGAAAGTCGGGCTATCCCATCGCCCGGGATGCCCCGACTTCACCAAACCCGAGTCGATCACGCTGGGCCGAGGCCATCAGCGCCCTCCCCGCTGGCACTGCCGTCCGGTGCACCCTGGGCAGGGTCGTCCGCGGTTCGCCCTCGGGCCGCCCCGAAGACGATCGCGAAGACGACGCCGAGGGCCACACCGAAGGCGACGCCGCCGGTCGAGCCGAACGTGGGGATGCCGATCGCCAGTCCGATCAGGATGCCAACCAGCCATGCCCAGACATTGAACTTGCCGCTCTGCGTGTCGGAGGTCGCCATGCGTCGATGCTATTCGGCCCGGCCAGTTCCCCAGCTTCGCGCCGGCGACGACGCACCGTCAGGCCGGGAACCCACCGCCAGGCGGCGAACCACCGTCAGTGCAGGCCCAACCCGTCGCGGGCCTCCTCGGCCCACCTGGTGATCCCCTGCGCGCCGCTGCCGGCCGCGAGTTCAGCCGCCTCGTCGAGCAGGGCACAGGCAGCTTCCCGGTCACCGACGTCTGCGGCCAGGGCTGCCAGACCAATCAAATTCGCCGCGACTCCCGGAGTGAATTCGAGGTCCCGGCGCAGCCTGGTCGACTCGGTCAACAACTCCCGCGCCGCGTCAATGCGACCGGCCGCCTGCTCTCCGAAGCAGAGGTGCCGCAGCACGTACGACAGCGTCAGTTGATCCCCCGCCGCGGTGGCCAACTGTCGGGCCCGCACGAAGAAGGGCTCAGCGGTGGCCTGATCCTGCCGAATCACCTGGTGAACCGTGCCCACCCAGAAGAGCGACTCGCCCTCACCTCGGGCATCGCCCATCTCCCGGTAGAGCCCGGCCGCCCGCTCGAAGAGCGCCAACTCCGCCGCGTCCTCAACCCTGCTGTCCAGAAAACGGGCATGCAGGATTCGGCCCCGCGCCAGCGCCACATCGGCGTCCAGCGCGGTGAGCTCGCGCTCCGCCTCGTCCAACACTTTCGCGTCGCCACCGAAGACCGCCTGCTCGTACCGCTCCCGCGCCCGCACCAACCGAACGTCCAACCCTTCGATCATCACTGACCCGCCAGCCCATCGCCTCACTCGCTGCTTCACTTTCGCCCTACCCGGGTCACGGCGAGATCGCCGACCGCGTGAGCCCGGTTCTCCCAACGCAACGAACATCCGGGGCCGAATTTCATGAGGTAACTGCTCACGTGTTGCCTCGGGGCATGCGACAGTGTCCGCTAGACCTCATGGATACGCAGCCATTCTCCGCGATCACTGTTACTGCCCATCCCTGAACATCGCGCGAAATGAACTCTCGTCAGGCAACTTCCCGCCCCCGGTGACTGCCTCGGCCACTACCTCAACCTCAGCGCGGCTGACGTTCCTATAGCGGTCCGCATTACGGTAGTCATCGAGGAAGCGTACAACGAGTTCTGGGTCATAGGCCCAGGCTTGAGCGCGATGATCCCAAAGAACGGCCTGGCCGGGTCCCGCATCCATAACAAAGATGCCAACCGGCCTTTCCTCCTCATCAGTCCGGTAGATTACGTAGTAACTCAACAATCTCCCGCTCCAAATCCTCTGCAATGTTCGGCGCTACTGGGAAGTCACGAGTCCCGAGCCCCAGGTCCTGCACAACCTGCGAGAGACTCGTCCCGCGCTGGGTCAGCCACGCATGATACTTGCGCCACACGTCAATATTCTGGCTAATCCATTTGGCGAAGGTGGCGTCCTTGGCAGGGAAACGAATATCCAGCCCGCCTGGCAGGGAATCCGGGAGGCCACGTTCACGGTTCGCGGCAAGCATCCGCAGCAACGCCTCGAATCGTCGTTCGGCGCGGTTCGACGGCCGCCGCACCACCTCATACTCTTCGTGAGTAGCCAGCCAGGCCTCTCGCGATGCCGTGGTGTGCAGCTGCAACTCGACCAGCATCCCGCTGGGCAAACGAAGGGTACAGTTCAAGCCGTAAAATCGATTACCCTCCCGCCAAAAGTTCTTGCAAGCTGAGGTCGGCACTGAGAACCCGACTCCACCCAGGCCCGCCAGAATCAGATCTACGGCTTGGGTGTAGTGCTCAGCGGATGGTATCTCGAAGCAGAATCTCAGGACGTCATTGACGCTCAGTACGAACTCGGTGACATCGATCTGGGCGACACGCCCCTCGTCAAGGTACTTCCGTGCCAACGATTCGAGCCCTTTTACGCGAAAATCGCGGTCCCGCAGTTGAATCGGATGACTCAGGCCGAGCGTGTCGGTCACGCGTTGCCCGATTTGAGCCAAAGCATCCTCGACCCGGTCAGCGGCACCCAGGGCGCGTTCGCGGAGGTCTGTCAGCGCCGCCAACTCCGAGGACGTGAGCTGGGCGAGATCGGAAGTTGGCCGACTGGGATTGCCGGAATTCGCCCCGCCGTCATCGGCACCGGCAGCCGAACCCGGGCCGTCCAGCAGCAGGTACATCCGGTTGATGTACGGGTCACCGTGGCCGCCGTCATCGTCCGCCGAAGGGTGGTCCGGCAGGTCGGGCCGTTCGCTGAACCGGCCGCGGGGCAGTCCGCCGAGCGGCATCGGTCGGCCGTCTCCGCTCAGCGCCAGCGCGTCGATGCCGACGACGTCGGGGTACAACGGCCGGTCTCGGACCACGCCGTTCTGCGGGTCCACGTAGAGCACAGTGCCGTTCTGGTTGAGCGCCACCCACGCGTGCGAACCGCCGTGTGGCCACTCGGTGACCAGGAACGCGTAACTGCCGTGGCCGCCCAACAGCAGTTGGTCGTGCAGGTTGCGGTAGCCCCGGTCGGCGGCCTGCCGGGCCTGCTCGGTGTACGGGCGCTTGCCGGGCGGCGGGGCGAGGAGTTGCTGGAATCGACCTCCGGTCACGTCCTCCACCCGGCCCGGGCCACCTGCCTCGCCTCGAATCGGGCGGCGGATGTCCCCGTCCAGGTAGCCGTCGAAGGTACGCGGCGCCGACACCCGTGGCCGCCCGTGCACCCAGGTTTCGAACATCGAAAGCGTGCAGTCCAGGCAGTTGATGCCCCGGGTGGCGTCGGCTGCGGGACCTCCATCGTTCAGCAGCCGGAACCAGCCGCCCTGGCGGGGATCGGCGGTGCGGGTGACGGTGCCGTCCGGCTCGCGGGGCATCTGCCGTTCGACGTCGACCTGGTGCAGGGCGAGCGGTGGCCGCAGTCCTCCCGGCCGCCCGTACGGCCGGGAGTCGTCGATCGGTGGGGGTACGTCGTCGCCGGTGAGCCGGGACGGACCGGAGGTCTCCACCGCGCCGAGCGCCAGCGCGCCGACGTCCCGGTTGGCGTACTCGAATGTGGTGTCGCCGAGGTCCACGACCGCCGGCGCCGTGGTGCCGGTCAGCACCGCGTCGGCCAGGTCACGCCACTGGGCGTACGCGCGTGTCTCGTCGTTCGCGGCCCGCTGCCAGCCGTCGGCCCACTGCCGACGCCCGGCCTGGTGCAGTTGCCGGGCGTAGGTGGCGTACTCGTTGGCCCGCCGATCGTGCTCGGCGGCCCGGGCGCGCAGTCGGGTGGCCTCGGCCTGCCGGCGGTTGCGCTCGAAGCCGGTGCGTTGCGATTCGTAGTGCCCCTGATAGCGCCGCCGCTCGGCGGCTTCCGCCTCGGCGGCCCACTGCGCGGCGTACCAGTCAGTCGTGGTTGCCACCGGATCGCCGAACGCCACGACGTCGACGGGGACCGACGCCCTGCCCCGGGCCGGATGGTCGGGCGGGATCACCTGCCGCATCGGCGCGTGCGGTCGCCCCACCTCCGAGGTGGCGGAGGTGACCGGCGCTGACGGGCCGGGACTGGCCACCGGCGCTGACGGGCCGGGACTGGCCACCGGCGCTGACGGGCCGGGACTCGCCACCGGCGTCGCCGTGCCGGTCGACGGGGACCAGGCGACCGGGCCGGAGGTGGCGGCGTGCGGTGGGTCGCCACGGTGACCCGGCGCTACACCGATGGCCGGCCCGAAGGTCCCGGCCGCGGGTGCGGCCCCGGACGCAACCCCGGAAGCGACCACCGACGGCAGCCCCGGACCCACCACCGACGACACCCCGGGAGCCCCCGCCGGCGAGGGTCTCGGTTCGGCGGCCGCTGGTGGCAGCGTCGGATCGGCCGTGACCGCAGGTGTGGCGCTGGCCTCCCGCAGGAGAGGTCCGTCCGCCGACGGCATCGGCTGCGACGAACGCTCGACAGCGGCCACGTCGGACATCGCATTGATCGGCGGTGGTGACGACACGTGCCCGTCGGAGGCGGTGGCGGACGGCTGTGCCGTCACCTGAGCCGTGGAGACGCCCGGCAGGTCGCCGCCGAGCGCCGGCACGTGGTCCGGCGGCGACGTGGCGGCGAAGGGCGTCGCCTGCACCGGAACACCGGCAGCCGAGACCCCGCCAGTCGAGGCCGCCGGATCGGCGGCGATCGACGCCACTGGAGGGGACGACGGACCGGCCGCCAAGGAAGGGAGCAGAGGACCGGCGAGGGCGTTGGCCTGCGCGTCGAGCCGGGCGCGTAACGCGTGGTCGGTCTGGCCGGTAGCCGAACCGGTGGCCCCGGAGGCGGCCGCGCGCGCCACGTCCTCCACCGAGGTCAGGCCCTGCCCGGTGGCCAGGCTCGCCGCACTGTCGGCGAGCACCTCGCCGGTCATCTCCCGCCCCAGGTGCTCCCCGACTCGCGCCACCCGCCCGGTCGCATGCCGGCCCAGGCCGGCCAGCGGTGCCACCGCCCCGCCGGCCAGGCCGCCGACCGCCGACGCGCCGAGATCGGTCAGGTCCAGGCCGTGTGCCCGCCCGCTGGAGTTTTGGTACGCCTGGGTGGCCAGGGTGACCCCGGACTCCTCGGCGGCCTCCTCCAGCCCCTCCCGGGCGGCCCGCTTGGTGAACCCGCGCACGCCATCGCGCGCGACGTCCTTGGCCGCGCGCTCGCCGGCCTCCTTGAGGCCGTGTTTGAGGGACTTGCTGGCCAGTTGGCTCATCAGCCGCCTGAAGATCTGTTGGACCAGCAGTCGGGTCGCGGTGATCGCCGCGCCGGCGGCCGGGGTCGCCGCACCTGCGGTGAGCACCGCCGCCACCGCCACCGACAGCAGCTCGACGACCAGGATGCCCAGCTCGATCCAGACTTCCAGTTTGGCGCCCTCGATGTCGCAGCCGCACTCCTCGACCAGCCGGCCCAGGTCGGCGCTGACCGCGAGCAGCACGGGTAGCGGGGCGTCCGCACCCTCGGCGAGGCCCCGCCAGGCCGCCTCGAATGCCTCGTCGACGGACCCGACACCGCCGTACCCGCTGTGCACCTCGGCTGCGGCCGCGGCGGCATCGGTGTACGGGCCGGAAAGCGCGCCGGCAACCGCGTACCACTTGTCGGCGACGTCCCAGACGGCCCGCTCGTTGCCCTCCGGCCACTGCACACCGACAACCCAGTCGAGGGCCTCGTAGATCCAGCCCGGCACGTCCCAGGGTGCGAGGTCCAGTGGGTGCGGAATCGGGCTCGGCAGCACGCTCATCGCAGTCGCCGGCCGTCAGCGCCTGTCGGCGGCCCGACCGAACCGGGCGGCGCTCGCCCCGTCGGTCTGCACGCTCGCGTCCACGGCGCGGACCACGTCGCTGCCCAACTCGGTGAGCCCGTGCCCGACACCCGCCCAGGCCCGCAGCACGGTCTGCTCGAACCCGCGGTAGTTGCGCTCGAACGCGGCACCGATGTCGTCGCGACCCCACGGCCGGGCACCGCTGGCCGCCTCGATCGCACCGCCTTCCGTGACTCGGCGGGCCGTCACCGCCTCACCGGCGAGCGACAGGTCGGTACCGCCGCGGCGGGCCCGGGACGGATCGAGCCAGAGCTGCCCGTCGGTCATGGCTGCACCGCGCCCCTGCCGATCACGGCATCGGCGCGGCCGAGCAGGGCGGCGTAGTCTCCGGTGCGCAGGAAGTCCGCCGACCCGGAGCCGGCCGGCATGGTCTCGGCGACGAGGTCGCGGGTGGCGTCGGCGGCAGCGGTCGCGGCGGCGCGGACCGTTTCGGTGATCTTCCGGCCGAGCGCCCCGGCGTCCCGCTCGCGGTAGACGGCCGGCGTCAACTCGACGTCGATGAGCTGGCCCTGGGCGCCCACTGTGGCCGTCACCTGGCCGTCGGCCGAGCGTCGGGTCACCCGCAGCTCGGCGAGCCGCGCCTGTAACGTGTCCAATCCGGACCTGAGCTGCTGGTACTGCCCGTACACGTCGTCGAATCGGGCCCGTAGCTCACGATTGGCGCCCCGGTCCACGTGATCGCTCACCGCTGCTGCTCCCGTCACCGTCAGTAGAGCGAAACCATACCGGCCGCCATCGATCCGCGTGGTCCGGTAGCTTCGGTGTGTGATCGACCGACGACAGGCAGAGCAGCTCGCGGCCACCTGGGCCCGCCGCGACTCGCAGCGCCTCGGCCACGAGTGCACGGCGATGGTCGACGAGTTCGACCTGGGCTACGTCATCACGTCCGTGGTGCCCACCGAGGCACGCACGGTCCCCGGCGACCTGCCGACGACAGTCATCGACAAGCAGACCGGCAAGGTCAGCACCTGGCCGCGGGTGCCGAGCGACGTGGTGGCTGATCTGTACCGACGCAGCCGGCCCGCCGAGCCGACCGCTCCGCGCACTGTCGACCCGTCGAGTCTGCTGGTGCGGGAGATCAATCGGATCGGCACACCGAACACCGCCGCACACCTGACCCTCGAAGGTCGAATCTGGACGGCCCAGGGCACCAAGGCGGACGTGCCGCTGAACCACCACCCGCTGGTCCGCGCCTACCTTGACCAGTTACCTCCGGGCGACCTCGTCCGTGGCGGCGAGGCCCACGCCGAGCTGATCGTGGTCTCCGACGTGCTGCACGAGTACGACCACCGCCGGGCTGCCGAGGGCATCGCGCCGATGGGCCGGGCGGAGGCGGCGGCACTACTGGAAGGCGCACGGTTCGAGATCTTCCGCGTCCGGGAGCCAGGTGATCCCGCTGGCGGCCCCGCGGATCTGCCCTGCGATTCGTGCATCACCTTCCTGGTACGCGCCAACGTCCTACCGGAGTCCGCTCGGGCGTACACCGAGACCTGGCGTGCGCCTGCGGAGCCGGACCCGGATCCGGGTCGTTTCCCGGCGGAGGTCGCCAACGCGCTTGTCGCGGCCGGTTGGCGACCGCACATCGGCGATCAGATCATGGCCGCCGCTGCCGTACGGGACGTCACAGCGGTGCGGGGGGCGACCCACCAGCACGCGGTCTTTCCCGCCGCGGTCGAGGCGCTGACCGCGTTTCCCAGCCTGGTCGGTGCCCGACGTGGCCGGGGCGAGCAGGTGTGGATCTCCCGTTTCGACATCCGCCCGCACCTGATCGCGCACACCGCCGACACACTCGCGGACTTCGGGGCGGTGCTCGGTGTCCGACTCTTCCCGATCGGCACCGAACAACAGGACAGCATCCTGGCGGTGGACGAGCGTGGCCGGGTCTTCGCCCTCGACCAGGCCGGCGAGTGGTTCCTCGGCGACACCATCGACGCGGCGCTGACCACGCTGCTGCTCGGCCGCGCCCCCGCCCGGGTCCGCGACAACGGCACCTGGCAGTCCGGCTGAGGCGGGAACGTCAGCGCAGCACCTCGACAGTGTTGCGGCGGATGAGGTTCTTGCCGGGTTCACGGATCTGGTCCATCGCCGCCGAGTTGAGCAGCACACAACTGCCCGACGGGCCGGTCACCGTCACAGTGGTCGCCCGGTTGTTGTCCAGGTTCGTCACCCGCAGCCGCGTACCCACCGGGAACTGGCCACTTGTCGCCGCCGGCACGCCACCCTCGGCGAAGAAGGTGATCGCCCCGGAGCAGGCCGAACGGGGAGCCGGGCCGGACGCCCCCGGAGACGCCGCGCCGGGGCGGATCGTGCCGGCGGTCTGCTGCCCGGCCGGCGGCACACCCCCGTCCAGCCGTTCCACAACGTTGCGGCGGATCACGTTCTTGCCCGGCTCCCGCACCAACTCCATGGCGGCGGAGTTGAGCAGCACACAACTGCCCGACGGGCCGGTCACCGTCACAGTGGCCGCCCGGTTGTTGTCCAGGTTCGTCACCCGCAGCCGCGTACCCGCCGGAAAGCGGTCGCTTGTCGCCGCCGGCGCACCACCCTCCGCCGAGAAGGTGACCGAGCCGGAGCAGACCGACGACCGGGCCGGGGCGGTGTCGGCGAAACCGAGGTTGGTCCCCACCGCCACACCGGCCGCGGCGAGCACCGCCACGCTCGCCGCCAGCACGTGCCTGCGCTGCACCCTCATCGCCGTCACTCCCGTCCTCGGTGGTGTCCTTCACCCCCAGGTACGGATGGGAACCGTCTACCGTTCAGCAGGTACCGGCACCGATCGTGCGGCGGCCAGGTCCACCGGCCCGTACCGGGTGTGCGGCGCTCCGGTCAGCAGCGCCCAGTAGCGGTCGCCGTACGACCAGTGCCACCACTCGGTCGGGTAGTTCACCATCCCGGCGCCGCCGAGAGCGTCCACCATGATCTGCCGGTGTCGTCGAGCGGTGGCGCCGATCGTGGGTGCGTCGGTGAAGCAGGCGTCGGCGCTGTCCTCCGGGGTCGCGTCGATGGCCGTACCCAGGTCCAACTCCACACCGTCGTCGGTGCACAGCGTCAGGTCCACGGCCCCGCCGGTGCTGTGCGGGGCCACCTCGACCGGTGAGACGAACTTGGCGGTCTCCCGGTGCAGCCGCTGCGGGGACCAGTCCGGGTGCCGTCGGCGCAGCTCGTCCCGGTAGCCGGTGAAGATGGCCAGCTGGGCCTGGTACGGCCGGTAGCCCTCGACCACCAGCAGGCGCAGCCCGGCCGGCAGGGCACGCTGCGCGGCCAGCAGCCGGTCCACGACCCCGGCGCGCAGCCGGGCGTACGCCCCGGCCGGGTCGGCCGCGCGGCCGTCGAGCCGCAGCTCCGGCAGCTCACGCAGGTCCAGCAGGGGGTCGCCGTCGTCGGCGCTGGGCACCGCCGCCACCCGGGGATCGGAGAGCAGGATCATCGGACGGCTCCCGCGGTGATCGCGGTCCGTTCCGCATGCCGGGTACGGGCCAACTCGACGAGTTGATCAACCACCTCGCGGTAGCCGACACCGACGGCCGCCCACACCTTCGGATACATCGAGTGCGCGGTGAAACCGGGCATGGTGTTCAGCTCGTTGACGTACAGCTCACCTGTCGTCTCGTCGTAGAAGAAGTCGACCCGGGCCAGGCCCCAACCGCCGATCGCGGCGAACGCGCGCAGCGACAGCTCGCGGACCCGCGCGGTGACCTCTTCCGGCAACACGGCGGGGACGATCATCGGGTCGGCGTCGCCGAAGTACTTCTGCTGGTAGTCGAACCACCCGCCGGCGACCCGCACCTCGCCCACCGCCGACGCCTCCGGGCGCCAGCCACCGAGCACCGCACACTCCAGCTCGCGGCCGGTGACCCCCTGCTCGACCATGACGAGTTGGTCGTGGCGAAGCGCCTCCCGCACGGCGGCGGCCAGGTCGTCGCCCTCGCCGACCCGGGAGATGCCGATCGAGGAACCCATGTTGGCCGGCTTCACGAAGAGCGGCCGGCGCAGGCCGAGAACCAGCTTCTCCGGGTCGTCGGCCGCCCGGTAGGTGTGCGCGTCGAACGCCACGTACGGGGTGACGGGGATGCCCTCGGCGCGCAGCGCCCGCTTCATCGCCACCTTGTTCATGCCCACCGCCGAGGCGAGGATGCCGCATCCGACGTACGGCACGTTGAGCGACTCCAACAGCCCCTGCACCACGCCGTCCTCGCCGAACGGGCCGTGCAGCACCGGGAAGACCACGTCCAGCTCGGCGTGCACCGCGCCGGGCGCGTTGCCCGCGTACACCTGCACGACACCGGGACGCGGACCGGCCCGCAGCTCGACGGCCGGGCCGGTCACCAGCAGGCGGTCGTCGATGGCCCGTTCGCCGGCTGGCCGGTCGCGCAGCTCGGCCAACAGCGCGTCGGGCATCAGCCGCAGACCGCCGCTGCGGGTCACGCCGATGGCGAGCGTGCGGTAACCGCCGCCGCCCAGCGCCCGGGCCACCCCGAGCGCTGACGCACAGGACACCTCGTGCTCCGCCGACGGTCCACCGAACAGGATTCCGATCCGCGTCGGCGCGCTCACGCCGCCACCTGATCCATAGCCGGCACCTCGGCGAGCGGTTGGACCAACAGCCGGGCCACCAGCGCCGCCTCCACGTTCCCGCCGGTCAGCACCACTCCGACCGTCCGCTGCCGACCAATTGTGGGGGCGAGCCGGAGCGCACCGGCCAGACCTGCCGCACCGGACGGCTCGGCGAGCACCTTCAGCTCCGTCAGGATCAGCCGGAACGCCGCACCGATCTCGTCGTCGTCGACCCGGACGACCCCGTGCAGCGCATCGCGCACGATGGCGAACGGCAGCTCACCCACGCAGGACGGCCGCAGCCCGTCCGCGATCGTCGGCACCGGCGCCACCGGGACGCGAACACCTGCCGCCAGGCTGCGGGCGAGCGAGTCACAACCAACCGGTTCCACGCCGTACACCTCGATGGTCGTGCCGGCGGCGGCCAGGCAGCCGCCGGCGACCCCGCCACCACCACCCACCGGTACGACAAGCGCGTCCAGCGGTGTGCCCGCGCGCTCGGCCTCCTCGATCAGTTCGAGGCTGGCGGTGCCCTGCCCGGCGATGACGTCCGGGTGGTCGTACGCGTCGACGACGGGGTGGCCGCTCTCGTCGCTGAGCCCGTCGGCCGCCGCCACCCGCTCCTGCACGCTGGTGCCGGCGAACACCACCCGCGCCCCCGCCGCGCGGGCCCGGTCGACCTTCGTCGGTGCCGCGTCGACCGGCAGCACCACCGTCGCCGCGATCCCGTGCCGCCGGGCCGCCAACGCCACCGCCACCGCGTGGTTGCCGGTGCTCTGCGCGATCACCCCGGTGTGACCGGCCGCGGCGAGCCGACCAACCGCCCGCAGCGCGCCACGCATCTTGTACGAGCCGCCGTCCTGGAGGTTCTCCGCCTTGAACAGGACTCGCGCCCCGGCCAGTTCGTCGATCACCGGGGACCGCAACACGGGGGTCCGGACCACGCGGCCGGCGAGCCAGCGGGCGGCCTCCCGCACATCGGCCCGGGTCTGGGCAACGGTGTGTGACATCGGTTTCTCCTTTCGGGCACACCACGGGCCGGATCCAGCGGTACGCGGACCCGGTGGACGACGGTGCGGCGCTAGGTCACATTGGGTAGTTGGACGTCGACGCGGAGGCCCCCGTGTTCGGCGGGCCGGGCCGCGATGATCCCGTCGTGCGCCTGGGTGATCGAGCGGGCGATGGCCAGACCGAGGCCCGCGCCGCCGCCGTGCGAGGTGCGATCCCGGGCGAGACGGCGGAACGGCTCGAAGAGACCGGCCACCGCCTCGGCCGGGACGGGCTGGCCGGTGTTGACCACGGACAGCGCGGGCACCTGGCCCACGGCGACGGTCAGCGAGCCGCCTCGGCGGTTGTACTTGATGCCGTTCTCCACCAGGTTGCTGACGAGACGCTCCAGCAGCACCCGCTCCCCCGCCACGACCCGGGGTACGAGATGGGTGTCGATGGTGACAGCTGCCTCCCGGGCCCGGTCCTGGTACCCGGCGAGCACCGATTCGACGATCGTGTCGAGCCGCTGCGGTATCCGCGAGCGCAGGCCCTGGTCGCTCTCGCTGAGGGCGAGCAGGCCCTCGATCAGCCGCTCGTTGCGCTCGTTGGTCTCCAGGAGTTGGCCGGTCAACAGCTCCAACTGCTCGGCGGACAGCGCCCGAGCCATGCCGACCTCGATGAGCGTCCGCTGCACCGCCAGCGGGGTACGCAGCTCGTGCGAGGCGTTCGCCGCGAACCGTCGCTGCCCCTCGTACCCGGCGGAAACGCGTTCCATCATCTCGTCGATCGCCCGGGACAACTGGGCCAACTCGTCGCGCCCCCGAGGTCGGATCCGGTGACCCAGATTCTGCGGGCCGAGTTGCGCGATCGGCCCCGCCAGGTCACGGACCGGGCGCAGGCACCAGACCGCGCCGAACCAGAGCGCCACCAGGACCGCCACACTCACGAGCAGCACGGCAATCAGGGGCAGCACGAAGGCCCCCGAACGCGCCTGGGCACACGGGCTGCTGAGCCCGGACACGGGCACGTCGCAGATCTGCTGCCCCCAGGCCCAGGTCACCCCGGCCAGCCACTTGCCCATCGTCGGCAACACTGGCCCGGCCAGCAGCGCCAGCAGGCCGACGAGCAGCACCCGACGTCGGGGGGTCCAGGTCACGCCGTACCGCCGATCCGGTAGCCGGCCTTCGGAACCGTGTGGATGACCGCGGGATCGCCGAGCTTCTTGCGCAGGGTCATCACTGTGACCCGTACCGCGTTGGTGAACGGGTCGGCGAACTCGTCCCAGGCCTGCTCCAGCAACTCCTCGGCGCTGACCACCTGCCCGTCGGCCCGCAGCAGCACGTGCAGCACGGCGAACTCCTTCGGGCTCAGGGCGAGCGAATGGCCGTCCCGGGTCGCCACGTGCCGGCCCACGTCCAACGTCAGGCCGTCCCGGGCGAGCACCGGCGGCAGCGCCGGGGTGGACCGTCGACCGAGCGCCTGCACCCGGGCCACCAACTCGGCGAAGGCGAACGGCTTGGTCAGGTAGTCGTCCGCGCCGAGCCCGAGACCCTCCACCCGGTCCCGAATGCCGGCCGCCGCGGTGAGCAGCAACACCCGGGTGCCGACCTGCGAATCGGCGATGCTGCGGCACACCTCGTCGCCGGTGTGCCCGGGCATGTCCCGGTCCAGCACGGCGACGTCGTACCGGTTCACCCCGATCCGCTCCAACGCACCGACGCCGTCATAGCAGACGTCGACGGCCATCGACAGACGGCGCAGCCCCTCGGCCACCATGTCCGCCAACAACCGCTCGTCGTCTGCCACCAGCACCCGCACGTCGTCCGCTCCCCCAGAGTTCCCCTCTACCCGGCATACCGTGGCAGGCTCGGGTTAAGGGTTCTGTAAGCACCCACCGCAGCCATCCTCCACGCGAACGTCCAGCGGGCAAACCAGCGCAAGCCAGACCCCGCCGGTTTCGTCCCCACCCACGCCGTCCACACCATCCGTCCCCAACAACCACGCCGCCGTCAACAACAGTGACCCCCACCACACCCCCACCCACACCCCTCAACCCCGCCCCGTCAACACCCCACTCCACCCCGCCCCGCCCCACCCCACCCCACCCCGCCCCGCCCCGCCGGGTCTGTGGATCTAAGGGTGTTTCCGGCCTGACCTGCCGGGCGTTGTGCCTGGTGAGGAGGGTGCCGTGATGACCGCGACGCTGAACGACCAGA
>NZ_JBEZCZ010000027.1:0-105742 GCF_040647875.1 Micromonospora sp. NPDC049230 | reverse complement strand
GCGGTTACCGCGCGGGACGCGTGGCCGCCACCAACTCCCGCCGAGCCGCTCCTACCTGGTGCCAGTGGCCTGCTGTCCGCTTCGGTGCGGAGCCCGAGCTGCGCAGGGATCAAGCCTGACCGCCCGGAGCAGCTCGGGCTCCGGCGAAAACCCACGGCCGCAACCAAGAACAAGCTCAGAGAACGAGCCGAGCCTTCTGGAAAGCCTCCGCCTCCTCCTCCGAACCGACCTTGCCGTACATGCCGACCATCAGCAGCACCAGGGCGACGGTCATCACGACGATGACCGTGACGATGCTGAAGTTGAGGACGTTGGCGTCGGTCCGGATGAAGGCGAGGCTGGCCAGGCTGATCACCATCAGGGCGTACGACAGCCACTGGTTGATCGCCACGTCGATGTTGCGGCCGAGCGCGGTGCCGACCAGCACGACGAGCCCGAGCAGCACGCTGAGCAGACCGAAGCCGAGGTTCGTGCCCTGGCCGAGGACCCGGGTGTCGTCCTGGGCGAGGATCTCGTTGCCGGTGCTCGCGATGATGCCGAGCACACCGAAGACCACCAGGTACAGACCGGTCAGCCCGCCGATCGCCCGGTAGATCGGCCGCGCGGGGTGGTTGACGGGGGTGTGGGCCATGTCTGAGTCTCCAACGCCGTGGGGTAGGTGTCGCCGACGATTGTCCCGCATGTGGCGGTGTGACGCCGCACACGGCCCCCGGACCGGTGCGTCCGGCCCGGTCAGCTCTCCGGAAGCTCCTCGGCGAGCGTCATCCAGGTCTCCTCGATCCGCTCCCGCTCGGCGCGCAGATCCTTGAGCTGGGTGTCCAGCTCGGCTACCCGGGCGTAGTCGGTGGCGTCCGCGGCGAGTTGGTCGAGCAGCGTGGTCTCGCGCTGGTCGAGCTTGCCGAGCTGCCGTTCCAGCCGGGTCAGCTCCTTGCGGGCCTGGCGCACCTCGGCGGCGGACATGCCGCCTCCCGAGGCGGCGGGCGCGGAGGACGACGTGCCGCCCGCCCGAGGAAGGCCCGCCCGTTCCGCGGTCCGGGCGAGGTATTCGTCCACACCGCCGGGCAGGTGCACCAGCCGGCCGTCGCCGAACATCCCGTACGCCGTGTCGGTGACCCGCTCGATGAGGTAGCGGTCGTGGCTCGCCACGATGATCGTGCCCGGCCACGAGTCGAGCAGGTCTTCCAGCGCGGCGAGGGTGTCGGTGTCCAGGTCGTTCGTGGGCTCGTCGAAGAGCAGCACGTTGGGCTCGCCGGCCAGCAACCGCAGCATCTGCAACCGGCGCCGTTCCCCACCGGAGAGGTCGCTGACCGGGGTCCAGAGCCGGCGGTCGTCGAAGCCGAACACCTCGGCGAGCTGCGCGGCGGAGACCTCCCGGTCGCCGAGCTGGACCCGACGGGCGACCTCCTCGACGGCTTCGAGCACCCGCAGGTGCCCGGGCAGCTCGCTGAGCTCCTGGGAGAGGAACGCGGGCCGCACCGTGGAGCCGGTGCCGAGACGACCGCCGTCGGGGCGGGTGATGCCGGCCAGCATCCGCAACAGCGTGGTCTTGCCGGCGCCGTTGGCGCCGAGGATGGCGATCCGGTCACCGGGGCCGACCAGCCAGGTGACGTCGCGCAGGATCTCCTTGGGGCCGGCGTGCAGCTCGACGTTCTCCAGGTCGTACACCTGCTTGCCGAGCCGGGAGGTGGCCATGCGCTGTAGCGACATGGTGTCGCGCGCCGGCGGCACGTCGGCGATCAGCGCGTTCGCGGCGTCGATGCGGAACTGCGGCTTGGAGGTCCGGGCCGGCGGCCCACGGCGCAGCCAGGCGATCTCCTTGCGGAGCAGGTTCTGCCGGCGGGCCTCGGTCGCGGCGGCGACGCGTTCGCGTTCGGCGCGGGCGAGGGTCCAGGCGGCGAAACCACCCTCGTAGGCGCGGACGGTCTGGTCGGCGACCTCCCAGGTGTTGGTGCAGACCGCGTCCAGGAACCACCTGTCGTGGGTGACCACGACCAGGGCGCCCTTGCGCCCGACCAGGTGCCGGGCCAGCCAGTCGACACCGCCGACGTCGAGGTGGTTGGTGGGCTCGTCGAGGATGAGCAGGTCGGAGTCGCGCACGAGCAGCGCCGCGAGCGCCACCCGGCGCCGTTCACCACCGGACATCGGGCCGACCGGTTGGTCCAGGCCGAGGTGCGGCATGCCGAGGCCGTCGAGGATGGCCCGCACCCCGGCGTCGCCGGCCCACTCGTGCTCGGCGCCCATGCCCTCGGCCAGCCAGGCGGTGCCGAGCACCACATCCCGGACGGTGGCGTCGGGAGCGAGGGTGAGCTGCTGGGGCAGCCAGAGCACGCGCAGGTCACGGCGGTGGGTGACCCGGCCGTCGTCGGGGTCCTCCTGCTTGGTGAGCAGCCGCAGCAGGGTGGACTTGCCGGCGCCGTTGAGACCGACCACGCCGATCCGGTCGGCGTCGTCCAGGCCGAGCGAGACGTCCGTGAGCAGCCGCCCTGCCGCGCCGTACCCCTTGGACACCCGGTCCAGATTGACGATGTTCGCCACGTTCCACCCTTCATGATCAAGGCGTCCGGGTGCCGGCGGGCACCTGGACGCCTGACCCAAGGGTACGCGGACGCCCGCGCTGCCCGTGCCGCGCGCCCACCGGCCCGCCGGGAGGTGCGGTCAGCCGACGCGAGCGCCGGCGACCGGACCGTGCGCGACCCGGGCCTGACGGCACACACCAGCAGCGGTCAGCTCGGCGGCGATCCGCTCCGCGTCGGCCGCGTCGGCGGCGAGGAACACGCAGGTCGGCCCGGAGCCGGAGACGATGCCGGTGAGCGCGCCGGCCGCCTCGCCGGCCTTGAGGGTGTCGGCAAGCGCCGGGCGCATGGCCAACGCGGCGTCCTGGAGGTCGTTGCCGAGCGTCCGGGCCAGCACCCGGGGGTCGCGTTGGCGCAGCGCGCCCAGCAACGCGTCGGTGCTGCCCAGCGGGGCACCGGCGGCACCGGAGTCGCGCAGCCGGTCCAGCTCCCGGTACGCGGCCGGGGTGGACAGGCCGCCGTCGGCGATCGCCACCACCCAGTGCCAGGAGGTGGGGCGGACCAGCACCGGGCTGACCGCCTCGCCCCGGCCGGTGCCCAGCGCGGTGCCGCCGTAGATCAGGAACGGCACGTCGGAGCCGAGGTCGCCCGCGATCTCGGCCAGCTCGTCGCGGGACAGCCCGGTGCCCCAGAGTGCGTCGCAGGCCACCAGGGCGGCTGCCGCGTCGGCGCTGCCACCGGCCAGCCCACCGGCGAGCGGAATCTGCTTGCGCAGGTGCAGTCGGGCGTGTGGCAGCACGCCCGCGTACCCGGCGAGGGCATGCGCGGCCCGGATCACCAGGTTGGTGTCGTCGAGCGCCAACTCGCCGGTGCCCTCGCCCTCCATGGTCAGGGCGAGCGTGTCGCCCCGGCGGGCCGTCAGCTCGTCGTAGATCGAGATGGCGTGGTAGACGGTGTTCAGCTCGTGGTAGCCGTCCCGGCGCAGCGGGCCCACCCCGAGGTGCAGGTTGACCTTCGCGGGCACCCGGACCTTCACCGGCCCGATGGCACCGCGTCGCTCGTCCTCGTCGTCCGGTCGCCAGGCCTCGGTCACTGGGTGATGTCCCGCACGCGCAGGCGGATGTCGAACGGCTTGGCCACGATCAGCTCCTCGGCGTCCTCGGCGGGCACGGCGTCAGCCTACTTCGCGGCCCGCGTACCGGCCGGAGCCGACGCGGCGATGGCGGCGAACTGCTCGACGGTCAGCGACTCCCCCCGGGCGCCGGGGTCGACACCGGCCGCGGTGAGCGCGGCGGCGGCCCGGTCCGGACCACCGGCCCAGCCGGCCAAGGCGGCGCGCAGCGTCTTGCGGCGCTGCGCGAACGCCGCGTCGACCACGGCGAAGACCTGCTCTCGGGGTACGTCGGTGCGGGGCGGTTCGTGGCAGGTGAAGGCGACCAAACCGGAGTCGACGTTGGGCACCGGCCAGAACACGTTCGGCGGCACCTTGCCGGCGCTTCGGGCCTGGGCGTACCAGGCGAGCTTGACCGACGGGATGCCGTACACCTTGGAGCCGGGACCGGCGACGAGCCGGTCGGCGACCTCCTTCTGCACCATCACCAGGCCGTGCCGCAGGGTGGGCAGCACGGCGAGCAGGTGCAGCACCACAGGCACCGCCACGTTGTAGGGCAGGTTCGCGACGAGCGCGGTGGGTGGCGGGTCGGCCAGCTCGGCGGCGTCGACGCGCAGCGCGTCGGCGCGGTGCACGGTGAGCCGGTCGGCGTCCGTGCCGGCGTGCCGGGCGACGGTCTCCGGGAGCGCCCCGGCGAGCACCGGGTCGATCTCCACCGCGTGCACGTGCCCGGCGACCGGCAACAACCCCAGGGTCAGCGAACCGAGACCGGGGCCGACCTCCAGGGCCACGTCGTCGGGGGTCAGGCCGGCGGCGGTGACGATCCGGCGCACCGTGTTCGGATCGTGCACGAAGTTCTGGCCCAGCTTCTTGGTGGGCGCGACGCCCAGCCGGGCGGCCAGCTCCCGGATCTCCGCCGGGCCGAGGAGACCGGTCATGCCGGGCAGCCTAGCGACGGGGTCGGTGCCGACCGTCGGGCCGGGCTCACCACGGGCCGAAGGCCCGGTCACCGGTGGCGGAGATGGCCGCGCACAGCTCGTCCAGGTCGGTGCCGGTGGTCGCGGCGAGCGCGCGGACGGTGAGCGGGATCAGGTACGACGCGTTCGGCCGGCCCCGGTGCGGCGTCGGCGTGAGGTACGGGGCGTCGGTCTCCACCAGGATCTGGTCCACCGGGGTGAGTGCGGCGGCCTCGCGCAACGCGGCGGCGCTGCCGAAGGTGACGGTGCCGGCGAAGCTGAGCAGGTAATCCCGACGAACGCACTCGCGGGCGAACTCGGCGTCACCGGAGAAGCAGTGCAGCACCACAGTGTCCGGGGCACCCTCGTCGTCGAGGATCCGCAGCACGTCGGCGTGCGCGTCCCGGTCGTGGATGACGAGCGTCCTGCCGTACCGCTTGGCGATGGCGATGTGCGCCCGGAAGCTCGCCTCCTGCGCGGCACGCCCCTCGTCGCCCGTGCGGAAGAAGTCCATTCCGGTCTCGCCGATCCCCCGGACCCGGTCGCGGGCGGCGAGGGACTCGATCTCCCGCAGCGCCTCGTCGAGGTCGGTCAGCCGGGGCGCCTCGTTGGGGTGCAGCGCCACGGTGGCCAGCACGGCGGGATACGCCTCGGCGATGTCCGCGCCCCAGCGCGAGGAGGCGACATCCACCCCCACTTGGACCAGCCGGTCCACGCCGACAGTGGTGGCCAACGCGATCGCCACGGCGACCGGGTCGTCGGCCGGCCCGCCACCTGGCACACCCGCCTCACTGACCGTGATGTCCAGGTGGGTGTGGCTGTCCAGCACCGGCCGGGGCAGCGGCTCGGGGGCGGGCGGAAACTCTCCGGCCCGCCGGGCGGCACGCTCACGACGGAATTCAGTGGGCTCGCTCATCAGCGACAGCATCACACACCGGGCCTGTCCATCCGCCCGCCACCCGACGTTCACCTCGACTACGCCGCGCGACTCTACCGTCGCCGCGTGAGCGAGCGCAGCGAGCGAACCATGAGGCGCAGCAGCATGGCGTCTCACGCCGCTGCCGAGCGGAGCGAGGCTGTGGCGTGAGCGTCACCCCCCAGGCCGGAGGGGCCGCCGGCGAACGCACCGGGCTGCACGTGGCGTTCGGCGGTGGCGTCTACCCGGCCGAGGAGATCGCCAGAGGCGCCGCGTACGAGCTGTTCAGCGCCGACGAGGTGGCCGGCTTCGAGTGGGCGCCCCGACCGGGCAGCGCCCTGCCGTGGCGGCGGTTCGCGCACGTCACCGAGGTGACAGCGGTGCACGGCGCCGGCGAGCCCTCCGACGAGCCGGAGACACCGCTGATGGTGCCTGCACACCGCGAGCGGGGTTGGGCGTACCTGCACCAGCTCAGCCAGCAGCCGGCCGCCGCGGGGGACCCGACGCTGACCGCGGCACGGGCGTCGGCGGTGGTGCGGCGCGGCACCCGGATGGTGAAGGTGCTCTCCGCCCAGCAGGTCGCCGGGTACCTGCGGGGCTGGCTGCCGCACGGCTTCTGCTACCGCGAACACGACGTGGCGCATCTGCGTACGCCGGCGACGACGGCGGTGCTGCGCACCGACGGTGAGGTCGGCCGGGACGGCCCGGAGGTGGCGTACGCGTTGCGCTGGCGGGCGTCCGACCCGGGCGACTACGACGTGCCCGCGGGCGAGGCGCACCTCGGTCTGAGCGCGTTGGCCGCCCGGGACCGGCTCGGTGCGCCGGTGCTGGGTACGGGCTTCGTGCCGAGTAACGCGCAGCTCATCCCGGAGTTCGTCACCCGCGACTTCGCCGACCTGCCGATGCCGGCGAACGCCACACTGCTCGCCTACCCGGCCCAGGGGGAAGAGGTGGTGCTCTACACCTACCAGGCCGAGCAGCGCGGGTGGCTGCGGATGGTGGGCCCGCAGTGGCGGCACCTGCTGGCCGCGGTGCCGGGCCTCTCCCCGGACCAGGAGTACGTGCCGAACGCCGACGCGCCGCGCTCCACCCAGTTGGTGGGGCTCTACGGCGACACCGAGTACGAGGCGGTGGCCGACCTGCCCGGCGGGTTCCGGGTGTTGGCGATGACCCGGGCGGCCCGTTACCCGGTCAGTGCGGTGGCCCGCCGGGTCCGGTTCGCCAGGTGGCGGGGTGTGCCGTGCCTGGTGCTGCGGGAGGAGGCCGGTTGGTTGCGGGTGCGGCTGCGCCACCCGAACCCGGACGCGGTGCTGACGACCGGCGCGCAGTGCCACGAACGTGGCGTCTACGAGGCCTGGGCACCGGGCGCCGAGGTCACCGACGACCAGGTGATGGACACCCGGTACGCGATGTGACGACCCCTGGGGCGGCAGGATGCCCTGCCGCCCGGGGCGTCGGGCGTTCAGTCGGCCAGCCGGGCCAACTCCTCGTCGACGATCGACGGGTCGAGCTTGCGGAACACCGGTTTCGGCGCGGCCAGCGGCCGGCCCGCCTCGATCGACACCGACTCCCAGCGCGCGCCGACCGTGTAGTCCCCGGTCAGCACCGGGTACGACGGGCCACCGTCGAGGTCGTCGACCTGCTCGATGACCGGCATCGGCGCGTGTACGCCGGTGCCGCCGAGCAGCTCGTGCACCTGCTGCGCGGAGTGCGGCAGGAACGGGGTGAGCAGCGTGTTGGCGTCGCTGATCACCTGGAGGGCGACGTGCAGGATGGTGCCCATCCGGGGCTTGTCCGCCTCGTCCTTGAGCTTCCACGGCGCCTGCTCGGACAGGTACCTGTTGGCCTCGGCGACCACCTTCATGGCCTCGCCGATGGCCTGCTTCTGCCGGTGCCGGCCGATCAGGTCACCGACAGTCGTGAAGCCGGTGCGGGCCACCGCGAGCAGCGCCGCGTCGGCCTCGGTGAGCCCGGCCGGGTCGACCGGCGGGATCACGCCGAAGTTCTTCGCCGCCATCGAGACGCACCTGTTGACCAGGTTGCCCCAGCCGGCGACCAGCTCGTCGTTGTTGCGGCGCAGGAACTCGGCCCAGGTGAAGTCGGTGTCGTTGCTCTCCGGGCCGGCGGCGGCGATGAAGTAGCGCAGCGCGTCGGCGTCGTAGCGCTCCAGGAAGTCGCGGACGTAGATGACCACCTTGCGGGACGAGGAGAACTTGCGCCCCTCCATGGTCAGGTATTCGCTGGAGACCACCTCGGTGGGCAGGTTGAGCCGGCCCAGCTCGCCCGGCTCACCGTCGCGGGAGCCCTCTCCGGAGTATCCGGAGAGCAGCGCCGGCCAGATCACCGAGTGGAAGACGATGTTGTCCTTGCCCATGAAGTAGTAGGAGCGGGCGTCCTTGCCCTCCCCGTCGGCGGACCACCACTTTCGCCACGCCTCCGGGTCGCCGGAGCGGCGGGCCCACTCGATGGAGGCGGACAGGTAGCCGATCACCGCGTCGAACCAGACGTAGATCCGCTTGTCCGGCCGGTCGCGCCAGCCGTCCAGCGGGATCGGCACGCCCCACTCCAGGTCACGGGTGATCGCCCGGGGCTGGAGGTCGTCGAGCAGGTTGCGGGAGAACCGCAGCACGTTGGGCCGCCACCCGTCCCTGGTGTCCAGCCACTGCCGCAGCACCTCGGCCAGGGCGGGCAGGTCCAGGAAGAAGTGCTCGGTCTCGACGAACTTCGGAGTCTCCCCGTTGATCCGCGACTTCGGGTCGATCAGGTCGATCGGGTCGAGCTGGTTGCCGCAGTTGTCGCACTGGTCGCCGCGGGCGCTGTCGTACCCGCAGATCGGGCAGGTGCCCTCGATGTAGCGGTCGGGCAGGGTGCGCCCGGTGGACGGCGAGATCGCGCCCATGGTGGTCTTCGGCACGATGTAGCCGTTGCGGTACATCCCCTCGAACAACTCCTGCACCACGGCGTAGTGGTTGCGGGTGGTGGTGCGGGTGAACAGGTCGTAGGAGAGGCCGAGGCCGTGCAGGTCCTCGACGATCACCCTGTTGTACCGGTCGGCCAGCTCGCGCGGGGTCACCCCGTCGGCGTCGGCCTGCACCTGGATCGGGGTGCCGTGCTCGTCGGTGCCGGAGACCATGAGCACGTCGTGGCCGGCCATCCGCATGTACCGGGCGAAGACGTCGGAGGGAACGCCGAAACCGGAGACGTGGCCGATGTGGCGGGGGCCGTTGGCGTACGGCCAGGCCACTGCCGCGAGAACGTGACTCATGAGCAGCAAGCCTAGTGACCCGGCCGGGGCGTCCGCGAACCAATAGGGGGTGCCCGGCCGGCGGACCGGACCAACCACCCCGGCCTTTGGTCCGATTTGTCGCCGACACGCGGCTCAACTGCCCGTTCCGCCCTCCCGGTCGGTGTGCAATGAACCTCGTGACTGGCAGACGAGCGGCGTGGGACCACGAGGACCGTCCCAGCGGCGCGGCGGTCGGCGGCGATCCCGGCAGCGAGCCTGCCCCGCCCCGCGGTGCCGGGGTCGCGCCGCAACCCCGGCTGGTGCCCGGCGTCGACCCCGGTGCGCAGCGCCCCACACCGGCGGGCAGGGCCGGTCCACCAGCCCGCCCCACGCCGGCAGCGCCGACGCCCACTCCGGTCCGTCCGACCCCGGCCGCACCGGTGCCCAGCCCAGCCCGACCCGGTCCAGCGGGCCCCCCGGTCGGCACGGCCACCGGCACGGCACCCGCCTCGGAGGCCGTCGAGGTGGAGCCGACCACCGGGGCGCCGGTGGACGCCGTGCCGAGTCGCGTGCCCGTCCGGCAGCAGAGCCGCCGGCACCGGGGCCGCCAGCCCGACAGCGACCCGCCGGACGACGACGGCGCCTTCTGGGCCCCGATCGAGCAGGTGCACTGGGACGGCACCCCGGTCCGGGAGGATCCGCCACCGGAGCGCGACCGCGGCTCACGACCGGCGGGGCGCCGGGCACCCGGCCGTGCCGTCCCACCGCCGGATCCGCTGCCCGGACTCGCCGCGCTGGTGGCACTGACACTGGTCACGGCCTTCTTCGCGTGGGTCAGCGCCGGCCCGTTCTGGCTCGCGGTCGGGCACGCCCGGCCGGGCACTGTGGTGATCACCGACTGCACCGGCGGCGGGCTCACCCAGCGGTGCCGGGGGATCTTCACGGCCGAGGACGGCCGGTTCGTCGCACACGGTGTGCGGGTCGGCGGCGTGCCCGCCGGAGGGGACGCCACGGGTACGCCGTTGTCGGCGCGGATGACCGGCCCCGACGGCGGCACCGCGTACGCGGACACCGGAGTGGGCCGACACCTGCGCTGGCTGCCCGGCCTGCTGGTGATGCTGGGCTGCACCGTCGGCATCGTGCGGTGGACCGGGTCGGCGCGGCTGCCCGGCCGCCGGCACCGCCGCTGGGCCGTGGCCGTCGCCGTCGCCGGGCCGACGCTGATCACCGTCGGTTTCCTGGCCGCCGCCTGGTGAGCCCGGGGGCCCCGCGCGACTCGGGAGCCTCGGTCAGCTGTGCACGATCGTGTAGACGTCCCGGCGGCGCAGCGCGTACTCGGTGGCGACGTCGGTGATGGCGTCGCGGCGCGACCGGCCGGCGGCCTCCCGCTCGGCGACCGCCGCGCGCAGGTTGTCGTCGTCGGGGCGTTCCGGGGCGGTCACCGGTGCCCCGGCCACGACCAGGGTGATCTCACCGCGCGGGTCTCCCTCGGTGGCCCACCGGGCCAGCTCGCCGAGGGGACGGCGGAGCACCTCCTCGTAGGTCTTGGTGAGCTCGCGGCAGAGCGCGGCCGGCCGTTCCGCGCCGAACGTGTCGGCCAGGTCGGTGAGCGCCGCGCCGATCCGGTGCGGCGCTTCGAAGAAGACGAGCGTGCGCTCCTCGGCGGCGAGCGCGCGCAGCCGGGATCGGCGGGCGCCGGGAGTGCGGGGCAGGAAGCCCTCGAAGCAGAACCTGTCGCAGGGCAGCCCGGACACCGCCAGCGCGGTGGTGACCGCGCTCGGCCCGGGAGCGACGGTGACCGGCGCACCGACGTCCAACGCGGCCCGGACCAGCCGGTAGCCGGGGTCGGAGACGCTCGGCATCCCCCCGTCGGTCACCAGGGCCACCACGTACCCGCCGAGGATGACCTCGACCAGCTCGGGCGTACGCCGTTCCTCGTTGCCCTCGAAGTAGGAGACGATTCGACCGCCGACGGTGATGTCGAGATCGCGGGCCAGCCGGGTGAGCCGGCGAGTGTCCTCGGCCGCCACCACGTCGGCGCTGAGGAGCACCTCCCGGAACCGGGCCGAGGCGTCGGCGGGGTTGCCGAGCGGGGCACCGAGCAGGATCAGGCGCCCAGCTTCGGACATTTCACCCACGAATTCGTCTCCTTCATCGACAGTTGATACCGGTATCGGGGACGACGGGCGCCACCGAGCACCTTGGCAGCCTACGATCGCCGGGTGACGAGTGCGTCGACAGCGCAGAGCCCGAGCGCCGATCCTGCCAAGATGGTCGAGGTGACGGGCGAGCCCAGCCCCAACCAGGAGCCGATGGCACCGCCCGCCGGCGCCGGCGGTGCGCCCGAGAAGATCCGGCGACGGTTCGCCACCGTCGACACCCAACTGGACCGGTTCTCCTGGGCGGCCACAGCGGTGGTGGTGGCCATCGCGGCGATCCTGCGTTTCGTCGGGTTGACGAACATCAAGGGCAAGATCTTCGACGAGACGTACTACGCCAAGGACGGCTACGGGCTGATCAGCCGGGGCGTCGAATGGAACTACAAGGACAACGGCCCGTCGTACGTCGTGCACCCGCCGCTGGGCAAGTGGCTGATCGGCCTCGGCGAGTGGGCCTTCGGCTACCAGGACGCCGACTCGAAGGTCTCCGTTCCCGGGCACCTGGTCACCGCCGCACCGGAGCTCGGCTGGCGGTTCTCGGCGGCCGTGATCGGCACCCTGTCGGTGTTGCTGCTGGTCCGCATCGGTCGGCGGTTGTTCCGCTCGACGGTGCTCGGCTGCGCGGCCGGCCTGCTGCTCGCCCTGGACGGCTTCCACCTGGTGCTGTCCCGCACGGCGCTGCTCGACATCTTCCTGCTGTTCTTCGTGCTGGCCGCGTTCGGCGCGTTGGTGCTCGACCGGGACGCCCGGCGGCGCCGCTGGGCGCGGGCACTCGACGACGGGCTCGACCCGAGCCAGCCGGGCCGGGCCGGGCGCCCGCCGACCGGTTGGCGCACCTGGCCGTGGTGGCGGCTGGCCGCCGGGGTCCTGATCGGGTGCGCCTGCGCGGTGAAGTGGAGCGCACTGTATTTCGTCCCGGCCTTCGCGCTGCTGGTCCTCCTCTGGGAGGTCGGCGTCCGCCGCTCGGCGGGGACCCGCCGACCCTGGCGGGACGCCCTGCTGGACGAGCTGCCCTGGCTGCTGCTGGCCGGTGTGCTCATGATCGGCACCTATCTCGCCACCTGGTCGGGTTGGCTGATCACCGACGACGGCTACTACCGGCTCGCGTCGGCCTACCCGGCCGCCCATCTCAGTGACCGCCCGGTGATCGGCCCACTGATCAACCTCTTCGAGTACCACCGGGCGGCGTACGGCTTCCATGCCCAGCTCGACGACGCGCACAAATACCAGTCGTGGCCGTGGCAGTGGTTGTTGCTCGGCCGCCCGGTCGCGTTCCACTGGTCCGGTGACGTCGGCTGCGGCGCGCCGTCCTGTGCCTCCGAGATCCTGCTGCTGGGCACCCCGCTGCTCTGGTGGTCGTTCCTGCCCGCCCTGGCGGCGCTGGCCTGGCTGGGGTTGGCCCGGCGTGACTGGCGGGCCGGCGCGATCCTGCTCAGCGTGGCCGCCGGGCTGCTGCCGTGGTTCTGGTTCGCGCTCGACGGCCGGACGATGTTCTCGTTCTACACCGCTCCGGCGCTGCCCTTCCTGGTGCTGGCCGTGGTCTACGTGCTGGGCGCGATGATCGCTCCCGCCGGGGGTGACGTGGGCACCGTGACGCCGCTGGTGCCCGGCGAGCCGGCTTACGAACGCCGACTGGTGGGCAGCGTCGCGGCCGGGGCGTACGTGCTGCTGGTCGGGCTCTGCTTCGCGTACTTCTATCCGATCTTCGTGGGCAAGAACATCCCGTACGCGGACTGGTTGTCGCGGATGTGGCTCGACGGTCGGTGGATATAAGCACCGACAGGCGACGCGCCGCACAGCGCGACGGAGAAGGGCCCGCACGCCGAAGCGTGCGGGCCCTTCTGCCATAGACGCGCGCCCCGATCGCCTGCCACGGGGGAAGCGGGCGATTGGGGCGCGCATGAAGAGCTTAACCACCGGGCACCACCGGCACAACGGGTCAACTTAAGTCAGATTTCTGACCGATGGCGCCCGAACCAATGCTTGCCATCGGGCAGTTGACCGAGGGTGACCCGGCGTGGACCCAGAGCGCGAAGTCGATCGGCCAGTGGTGGCCGTCGCCTCGGGCGGGACCGACCGGACTGGAACCCACACCCACCCCAGTGATCATCCAAAGTGGATCTCACTACACTGCGGGCCGTGATCAACTTCAGACGATCGGCGGCTGTCCTTCTCGGACTGTTGGCGACCACCGCGCTGACCGGGCCGGTCCCGGCGCAGGCAGACGAGGAACAGGCGCCGGAGCCTCCCCGGGTCGAGCTCGTGCTCGACGTCAGCGGCTCGATGCGGGCCGCCGACATCGACGGACGCAGTCGGATCTCGGTCGCACAGCAGGCCTTCAACGAGGTCGTGGACGCGCTGCCGGGGGAGACCCAGCTCGGCATCCGGGTGCTCGGGGCGACCTACCGCGGTCAGGACAAGAAGGTCGGCTGCCAGGACACCCAGCAGATCGTGCCGGTCGGTCCGGTGGACCGTCCCGCTGCCAAGGCCGCGGTGGCGACACTGCGGCCGACCGGGTTCACGCCTGTCGGCCTCGCGCTGCGCTCGGCCGCCCAGGACCTGGGCACCGGTGCCACCACCCGGCGGATCGTGCTGATCACCGACGGCGAGGACACCTGCGCCCCGCCGGACCCGTGCGAGGTGGCCCGGGAGCTGGCCGCCCAGGGCACCAGCCTGGTCGTCGACACCCTCGGCCTGGCCCCCGACGAGAAGGTCCGGCGGCAACTGCTCTGCATCGCCAGCGCGACCGGCGGCACCTACACCGCCGCCCAGAGCGCCGAGGAGCTGACCGGCCGGATCAAGCAGCTCGTCGAGCGGGCCGGTGACACCCACACCCGGGCACCGACGGTCGTCGGCGGCGCGAACGCCTGCGACTCGGCGCCACTACTCGCCCCCGGCGTCTACGCCGACCGGGAGGCGTTCTCCGAGCACCGCTACTACCGGGTGCCGGTACGCCCCGGCCAGGAGCTGCGCGCGTCGGTCAGCATGGCGCTGGACCGGCCCGTGAACCGGGACTACGGGGTGTTGCTGCGGGCCACCGCGGCGGACGGCCGGGAACTGGTCCGCGGCGCGGACGCCGGAAGCGGGCGGGCCGACGTGCTCTCCGCCGGGTTGCGCTGGTCCGCCACCGCCGACGACGAGGATGCCGCGCAGGCCGAGGAGACCGCCAACCCGGTCGCCGAACCCACCACCGTCTGCCTGGTGGTGAGCAACTCGTTCGCCCCGCGCCCCGGCACCGCGGCGACCCCGGGCATGCCCGTGGAGTTGACAGTCGACGTGGTCGCCGCCGCCCCCGCGCCGGACGGACCGGACCTCGGCCGGGGTTGGGTGCTGCTCGCCCTGCTCACCGTCGCCGGGCTGCTCACCGGTCTACTCGCCGGCCTGCTCACCCGCTGGTGGGTCGCCACCTGGAGGGAGAACTGATGCGTACCCCACTGCTGCGGTCGCTGGCGGCGCTGCTCGCCGCCGGCGGAGCCGCGCTGCTCCCTGCCACTGCCCTCGCCGCACCGACCCCCTCCCCCGGAGCCACACCGGTGAACCGGGCCGGTACGTCGTTCCTCGGCGCCACCCCGATCTCCGCCGGGCAACCGGTGCGGGTGGACGCGTCGATCGGCGACCACCTCTACTGGTCGTTGCCGGCGACCGCCGGTCAGGTGCGGGAGGTCACCGCCACCGTCACCTTCCCGAAGGGACGCAGCGGCCCCTCCACCTGGACCGTCGACGTCTTCGACGGGTTGCGGCGTCGCCAGGCGTGCACCGCCGGCGCGCAGACCCCGACTGTGGACGCCAAGGCGACGAGCGTGACGCTGGGCTGCACGCTGCGCGAGGTACGGCCGTGGGCCGAGCCCTGGTCGGCCGACCCGCTGCCCGGCACGTACGTCGTCCGGCTCTCCGTGATCGATCTGCCGGAGCCGGATCTGGGTGCGCCGATCGACGTGGACCTGCTGGTCGGCACCATCGCCGACCGGGGTTCCTCGGCCGACGACGGTGAGTTGGCCGCACCGCTGGTGCCGAACACCAAGGCGGGCACCGTGCTCAACGCCGTACCCCCTGTCGACCCGGAAGCCGACGACGAGAGCGACCCGCTCGCGGACTGGTTGCCGGACCTCGGCTCGCGCTGGGTCTGGACCGGCATCGGCGGCGTGCTCGCCGCGGTGGCCGGTGTGTGCGGTTTCGCGGTGACCCGACGGCCCCGTCGTCGCTGAACGACGCCCGGCTCCGCTGGTGGCCCTACCCGACGGTGGGGCCACCAGCGGCACAGGGCGTGTGTCAAACCCCTGGCCGGCCTGCGGCGGGCCCAGCTCGACCGAGGCTTTGACACACGCCCTAGGCGCGCCGGCGACCGCGTGGCAGCCAGCCGATGAACCGGGTCTGGAGTGACATCACCGGGGCGGCGCGCAGATCCTCGCTGGCGGCGGCGAGGCACGAGCCCAGATAGACGCTGAGCATCGCCCGGTCACTGCCGTACTCGGCCAGCAGCCGGCTGCGTTTCGTCGCGCACGGCCATTCGTCGCCGCAGGAGCCGCAGCTCCAGCAGGGCGTCTTCGGGGCATGATCATCGGCCCGCACGCCCGGCCGTTCAGCACCATCGGTCATCGCACGTCCTTCCAGATGTCCACGGGACTGGCCGGCAGCCGTGCCCGGCCAGGGTTCGATGGTCGTCCCCCCGAAGCCATCAGAGAGGGCGATGCGCGGCCCTCCGGTGATACATCCTTGCGGTACCTTCTCCGGTTGTGGGAGTCGGAAATTTGACGCTTGACCCGATGCTCCATTCCTACCGACGGGTAAGCCAGCGCGATGCGTGACCTGTTGCCGCCGACTGTCGCGGTGGCCGTCGCCGGCCCGGACGACTGGGTCGGCGAGCTGCTCGCCGCCGAGCAGGCGTGTCTCAGCGACCAGGCAGTGCCGACCCGTCGGAGGGACTTCACCGCCGGGCGGGTCTGCGCCCGCAGGGCTCTGACCGGCCTCGGCCTGCCACCGACAGCCGTGCCGGCCGCCGACCGCGCGCCGGTCTGGCCTGCGGGGGTGGTCGGCACCATCACCCACACCGCAGGCTACTGCGCCGCCGCGGCGGCGCACGTCAGCGACATCCGGTCCGTCGGAATGGACGCCGAACAACACCGCGAGATAAGCCCGGGAGTACGCAGACTCGTGCTGCTGCCCGAGGAGGAGGCCAGCCTCGCGCGGTTGCCCAGCGACATCTTCTGGCCGGTGGTGCTGTTCAGCGCGAAGGAGACCGTCTACAAGGTCTGGCATCCGGTCGTCGGGAGCTGGTTGGATTTCCAGGACGCCCGGCTCGACATCGACCCGGACGCGGGCACCTTCACGGCCCGGATCGCGCCGGCCCGGATCGCCGAGGCGCAGGTCGACGACCCACCGTCGACGATCAGCGGTCGCTTCGTCGTCGCCGACGGGCTCGTCCGCACCGCCGCGGTGCTCCCTCCGCGCTGAGCCCGGGGCGCTCGGCGCTGAGCCCGGGGCGCTCGGCGCGACGGCCCGGCCGCCGGCCACGCACGGTAGCGTCGGCGGGGTTCCCGGAACCGCACGTACCGAGGCGTCAAGGAGTACGGTGACCCACCCCCAGCCCCCCGTCGGGCCGCACCACCGCCAACAGTCGCACCAGGGTTCGTCTTTTGTGGCGACAACGCAGCCGCCGTTCTCGGGCGCCGCGTATCCGACGACTGGCGGTGGGCACCCGGGCACCGGCCGCCCGTTCCCGGTGACCGGTCTGCCGGGCTATCCGCTCGTCGCACCGGCGACGGCGCAGACGAACGCCTCCAAGCGAACCGCCGTTGTCGTCGCGATCACCACGGCGGTGCTCACCCTGCTCTGCTGCGCGGGTGGGATCGTGGCGGCGGTCGTCAGCACCAAACAGGACGACGACGCCAAGACCAACGCGATCGGCACCACCGGCTGGAAGTCGTAACGCGGGCGCGGGGCGACCGCACGAGCGGAGGGCGGGCACCCGTACGGGTGCCCGCCCTCAATGTCAGTTGCCTCCGACGTCAGCAGCCCGTCCAGCGCACCGGGGTGACTCGCTCCGCGTTGCGGAACCCGACGATGGTGCCCGTGTCCGAGATGGACCGGGCGCCGATGGTCACCCGGTCGCCGCCGCCCGGCAGCACCCGGGAGATAGCGCTGCGGGCGACCCGGTCACCACCCACCACGACACCCTTCGCGTTGACGTCGCCCAGCCACTCCAGCTGCTGGTCGAGCATCGTGTACGAGCCGTCCCGGAGGTTCCACCGCACCTTGTCCCAGCTGCCGTTCAGGTCGACATGGCCGATCGCCCAGTGACCCGCCGCCGTGTTGACCTGGGCCGTCTGCGCGCCGGGGACCGTCAGTGCGTCGTACCGGCCGTTCGGTCGGCGGACCCAACTGGTCCAGGCCGCGAATTCACCGGCGGAACCGACGATGGTCCCGTTGTCCGTGATCCCCTTCGGCTGGGCGTTGGCCGGGGCGTCGAGCACCTCGACGGTGCCCGGCCGGGTGGCCGGCCAGCGCAGCCCGACGTACTCCCCGGTGTTGACGTCCGTGCCGAGGCCGACGATGTCGCCGGCCTTGTTGATGGCGGTGACGGAGACACCCGTGAAGGACGGCACCACCGGCAGCAGCTCGACAGTGCCCTCGCGGTACCGCCGCCACGGCTGGCCCGGGCCGTTCCCGCCCCAACCGTTGCCGATCACGACGCCGTCGGCGTTGACGTCGGCGGGGGTCGCCACGCTCGGAGCCTCGACCTCGGTGAGCCGATCCCCGTCCCAGAACAGCAGCAGGTAGTGGTTGTCGGTGCCCTCCTTCCGCAGGGCCGAGCCGGCGACGAAGCGGCCCGTCGGGTCGATGGCGTTCGCGTCGGCACGATAGGTGTCGGCCGGGTACGGCAGTGTGCTGATCTTGCAGGTGCCGAAGGTCGTGGGCCTGGGCGCGGCGGTCGCCGGGGTGGCGACAGCGACGCCGAGAGAGGCGGCCAGCAGTCCGGCGGTGGTGATGCCGGTCAACGTCCGGCGTCGAGCGGTGTGTGTCATCTCTTCTCCCCGTATCAGCCCGGATGATCCCGAGCGCCGATTCCTGCCTGTGACACACGCGACCGGGCCACACGGTTGCAGCGCGTCGGGGAAAGAATCAGCGGAACTTTCGCGCCCCCGGTCGAGCAGCGGTGACGACCGGCCCGCCGGTGCGTACCGATTCCTCGATGGCGAGGCCGGTCAGATGGTCCTGACACGCCTCGGCCAGGGGGTACGGCGCCGGACCCTCGTCGCGCGCCCACGCACCGGTGCGCGCGACGATGTCCGCGACCGCGATGTCGTCGTCGGACATTCCACTGGCGACGAACGGGTTGCGATGGACCAGGACGCCGTCGAAGCTGATGTGCTTCAGGTCGAGCCCCTCCAGGTTCAGATCGAGTCCGGTCTGGCTGCGCAGCAGGGACGACTCCACTGGCGTTTCCGGGTCGACCAGGCGGACGACCCGGTCGTCCACCAGCTCGCCGAGCGACCCCCGGACCAGCAGCCGACGTGCGCGCAGCGGATTGTCGGTGAAGTCGTACAGGACCATCTGGGCTCCTCTCGTCGAGACCCGGATGCTGATCGCCGGACCCTCGACCGCCGGACGGATTCGGGCCGTACGGGTGGCTTGTCTCCGTTGTGCGATCTGTCGCACCGGCCGAATATGACCATCGATCCGTGCCGTAATTGGCGGACAGTAACCGCCAGGCAACCGCCAGTGCGGCTGTCTCGCTTCAGAGAGGAACGGGATGCAAGGATCCTGGCGTAAGGCGGCACTCGCGGCCGCCCTGTCGATAGTGGGCGTATCGGCCGGGTTGGCCCTGACGGCACCCGCACAGGCGCAGACCGTGGAGTCCGGTTCGGTTTCCTTCAGCGGCGACCCCGGCGACTACATCACCGGTGGCGACTCCTACTCGTACTCCACGATCGACGGCGACCAACTCAAGGTGGACAGCCCGCTCGACAGCAGCCGCGTGTCGGTCAGCATCAGCGGCTACAACGGCGACCAGTGGTCCCTCACCTTCGACGCACCCGGCAGCGCGGCACTGGCTCCGGGCACCTACCAGACAACGAACCGATACCCGTACAACGGGGCCGGCCCCGGCCTCGACCTGTCCGGCAACGGGCGGGGCTGCGACGACGCCACCGGCACCTTCACGATCATCAACGCGGTGTTCGGCCACAAGGGCTACCTGCGGACCTTCGACGCCACCTTCGAGCAGTACTGCAACGGCGCGACGGCTGCTGCTCGCGGCGAGGTGCACATCGCCAACCCGCCGCCGCCCGAGCGGCTGACAATCTCCCTCGCCGTGGCGACCGACGGCATCGCCCACCGGGTGAACGGCAACGCGGTTCTACACGGCACTGTGACCTGCAATCAGCCCGTCTCGGTGTCGCTGGACGGCACTGTCACGCAGATCGTCAGGAAGGTGCTTGTTCGTGGCAGCTTCTCCACCCAGGTGACCTGCACCCCGGGCAGCGCAGTCCCGTGGACGGCCGCAGCCGTCCCGACCGGCACCACCCCGTTCGCCAAGGGCCTGGCCGAGGCCATCACCCGGGCCCTCGGTTACGACATCCCCTACGACGAGTACGTCTTCGTGACCGACACCTCGACCGTCAAGCTCACCCGGTCCTGACCCGTTGCCGCCTGGCGGTCGGGCACTGCCCGACCGCCAGGCACCACGGCGGCCGAGCGCGCCTGGCCGCCAGGTGGTGACGGCCGCCAGGCGCTACGGTGGCCAGGTCCGCGACGGAAGCACGACGAAAGATGTCACAGATGGCTGCCAACCCCGTGCACACCGCGCCTCGTCAAGCGGTCACCGCGGCGAACCAGTCTCGGTCCTCGTTGGACTACTACCTGATCCTGCCTCGACCCGACGACCCCGACCCCACCAGCGCGGCCGGAGGGCTCGTCGTCGAGGAGTTCACCCGTGAGCACGACCACGTCAGCACGGGCCTGGACAGCGCGGGCTGGACACCGACCACCGGCTGGTGGAGTTCCGCCTCGCTCAGCCGGGGCATCCGCACCGACCCGGACACACTGGCGCGGGTGGTGCCCACCTCTCGCACCGAGGCCGAGGGTCACTACCGCGCTCTCGACGGCGGGCAACTGCCCGACGAGGCGGTGCTGCGCTCGTACTTCCTCGCCCACCAGCCGATCCCGACCGCCGCGCCACTGCGACTCGGCCCCGCCCAACCGCCGGCCGGCTGCCACGAGCGACGCGTCTACCGCGTCCTCTTTGCCAAGGATCTCCACCCGGACCAGGTGGCGAACCTCCGGGCGAGCTGGCGTACGCCGGTTGACGCCACCAGCACATCAGCCGCGAGCGGCCACCTGGAGACGGACGCCGACCGGTTCAGCTGGGAGCTGCGGCGGGTCGGCCACACTCGTGGCTGGGCTCTCGACGTGACAGTCCTGCTGGGCACCGCCGCCGACGACGCGGTGGGTACGACAGTGTCCGACCTGACGAGCGTCCTGCGACAGCACGGTCTGATACCGGTGACGACCGAGCGCTTCAGCTAGGAGCAGCGGGGACGTCACATTCCGCCTCACGGCGGTGCCAAAAAGTCCGTTCCGATGGCTGAAATGGTCAGCGCGCATGGCTAAGCAAATTTCGGTAGGTCACATTCTGAAGATTGGCATGGCCATTGGTGTGATCCCAGAAGCAGCGACGGTGGATCGCAAGGGACGCGCTATGTGGTCTTCGGATGAGCTGGCGCTGGTGGCGATGCTGGAGCGACGCCCCGATGGCCGGCTTGGCTGGCACATTTTCGTTGGCGACCTCAAGCTCGGCCCGGCGTTGTCCAGCTTTGGCAGCCTGACGGTCGCGATCGACCCCGCGGTAGATGATGCCATCGATTGGCCAACCACGAACGAATCCGTCGAATCTGTCGAGCAATTCTTGCGCGATGGCATCGGGATTGCCCGAGGGTTTGTTGTGGACCGTCTCGATCTCGCCCAACTGCTCGCCTCGGAATTGAACGTGCGACGAGGGAGCCTGACCACCTGGCTTCCCTTGGCCAACTATCCCGCGCGACTCGTCCAAGCACTGATCCTTGCTCGCGACCTGGGAGCGACCGAACTCGAAGCTGAGATCCAGGAAAAGCTAGGGTCCGGGACGCTGCTGCTGCCCGGCGGGCAGGAAGTCGATGTTGCGAGGTCGGCGAAGCGCTGGGCGAAGCAGTACGCGAAGGCCCTCGGTCGCGAGGTCCTGGTCTAGTCGCTGTCGGCTATATCGGAGTCTTGTCGCCGTGCTCGGACCGACGCCGTGCAGGTTCGTCGGATAAGGGTCCAACGCAGGGAACGTTGGCGCTTTCCGCACCACCCGAGGCCACGGGGCCCCGTCGACTCAACCGCGTCGGCCGTTCTCGTTGAACTCACCCGTTCGGCGTGAGTTCTGCCGCCCGGTGCTGTGGTCGTCGGGCTCCGTCCGACGGTCGAAGAATCAAAGGGTAGGTTCCCTCTCACCGGGAACCTACCCTTTTGACCTGCTGTTTCTTGGTGGAGCTGAGGGGATTTGAACCCCTGACCCCCTCGATGCGAACGAGGTGCGCTACCAGTCTGCGCCACAGCCCCCCGCCGGCGAACCGGCTTCGGTCCCACCCGGCTTACACCGGGCGGGCCGGCAGCAAGGCTAACAGGTCACCGGCCCCCACCGCGAATCCGCCCCCGGTGCGGCGCTCCACCCGGCCCGGAGATCCACTCGGGTTCCTGCAAACCGCGGCATCCGGGACGCCCCGACACCGCGCTTTTCAGAAGACCGAGTCGATCAAGCCGCTGTTCGGGCCGCCTTCCTGAAACCCGAGTCGATCAAGCCGCCGGTCGGGACCCCGGCACGAGCCACCGACCAAGACCCCCACACGAGCCGCCGACCAAGACCCCGGCCGGGGCACCCAGGCCAGGACCCAGGCCAGGACACCGGCCCGGAGCGCAGGCCAGGACACCAGCCCGGGGTGCCGGCAGGCACGCCTGGCGGTCAGGCTCCTCGGCCGGCCTCGTAGGGGCGCCCGCGTAGTCCGCCGGACCGCCGGTACGAGACCGAGCCACCGTTGACCGCCGCGGGCAGGTCGCCGGGGCGGTCCAGGCCCATCGCGGCTCGGCGTACCCCCTCGCGTTGGGCCGCCAGGCGGCGCTGCGCCTCTCGGCGGGCCGCGGCGCGACGGGCCTGTTCCCGGCGCACCTCGGCCTGCCGGGCGGCCAACCAGGCGGCCTCGCGGGCCCGGGCGCGGCGGCGGCGACGCCCGGCGAGGGCGCGAGCGCGCAGGTGGACGACGTAGACGGCCAGGAGCAGGAAGGTGACCGCGAAGCCGATCCAGAAACCGGGGCTGGCGAACAGCACGCCGACCAGCTCGACAACGTTGAGCAGCAGCAGAGCGGCGAGCACGCGACGACGCCGGTAGACGGCGGGGGTGTGCTGACGGCGGGACGGTGGGCGGCGGCGGGACCGCTTCGGTGCGGGTGGCACGGCGCGCAGGCGACCGGAGCGGCGACCGGCCGGTGGTGCGGAGACCGGCGCGGTCAACGCTCCGGTGGTCGCATCCTCGCTCAGGGTGACGACAAGTGCGCGCGGAGGGTGGACCGGGCGCCGGCCCGGCACAGTACGGCGCCGCCGGCGGCGCTGGAGCACCCGCGCCGTCGACTGCGCCCGCTCCGCCACCAACCGCTCGGTGGCGTCGTACCGGCGAACCAGCGCCGGGGCCAGGGCGAGCAGGCCGGCAGCGGCGAGGACGGCGAGGAGCACCGAGGTCGGCACCCTCACCCCTCCCGTCACCGAATTCGGAGCAACCGCCACCCGACCGCAGGATCTTCCACCGATCGCGCCTGGGTGCGTGGATCGTCCGGCCGGGGAGCGCTTGCCGCAGCTTGCAGTTACTTGAGGTTACGGCGCGTCGACCAGGATCCCGCCACGCCGCGCCGATCCCGTCCGTGGGACAGCCTCTACCGGGCGTCGGCGCGTACCCGATGCCAGCGGGCCAGCAGGCCACCCTCGGCGGCGATCTCCTCGCTCGTCAGCGCGTATCCGATGTGGTCGCGCCACGCCCCGTCGATGTGCATGTAGCGCACGTGGTACGACTCCTCGCGGAAGCCCAACTTTTCCACCACCCGCCGCGAGGGGCGATTTTCCGGGCGGATGTTGACCTCCACCCGGTGCAGCCCGCCCGGGCCGAACGCGTGGTCCACGGCAAGGGCGAGCGCCGTCGGGATCACGCCCTGCCCGGCGACCCGGGCGTCCACCCAGTAGCCGACATAGCCGGAGCAGAGCGCCCGTCGCACGATGCTGCCCACGTTGATGTGCCCGACCAGCCGGTCCCGGTTGGCCTCGCGCAGGCACACCGCGAACGGCATGCCGTCGCCAACACGGGCCGAGCGCCGCTGGTCGCGGTGCACCCAGCGGAATGCGGCAGGTGAGTTCAGCTCGTCCCAGCCGCCGGGCAGCGACGACTCCCAGGGTGCCAGCCAAGCCCGGTTGGCCCGCCGGATCTCCGACCACGCGGCGGCGTCGGAGCGCCGGTAGGGCCGCAGCAACACCGGGCCGTCGGCCAACTCCACAGGCCAGCCGGGTGACCGCGCGGGTCCGAAGAGACTCACCCGCACAGTCTCCCGCGCGGGACCGTGTCGTGCGCAAGTGGACCCGCGGTGATCCGGCGACCCCGCGACGCGGAGGCCGACAGTGAGCGGACGCGGCGGACCGAGCGGAGACCCGTCACCGGCGACGGTCGAGCAGGAGGACGTCCACTGTCGAGCCGGCGGCGGCGGTGGTGACCCGCTCACCGAGCACCAGCAGCCCGTTGGCCTCGGCCAGCCCGGAGAGGGTGAAGGGCCCACCGCTGAGGGGCTGGACCGTGTAGCCGCCACCGCGCCGCTCGGCGACGTGCGCCGGGCGGAATTCCCGCAGCCCCGCCGGGGACGACACGGTCTCCAGCAGGTGCGCCCGCACGCTGGGGCGGAACACCGGCTCGGCGCCGGCGAGCAGTTGGATGGCGGGACGGGCCAGCACCTCGAACCCGATCAGCGCGGCGCCCGGGTCGCCGGGCAGGCAGACCACCGGCACCTCCTCGGCGCCGACAGTGCCGAACCCGAGCGCGGTGCCGGGATAGAGCGCCACGTCGGTGAACGTGACAGGCCCGGCACGGCCGCCCTCGCGGCGGGACAGGATTCGGCGCACCATGTCGCCGGGACCGGTGCCGGTGCCCCCGGTGGTGATGATGAGGTCGGCGCGCAGGGTCTGGTCCTCCAGCAGCCCGCGCAGCCCCTCCGGGTCGTCGTCGCAGATGCCCACCCGGTACGCCAGTGCGCCCACCTCGGCCGCGGCGGCGGTCAGCGCGTGCGAGTTCGCGTCGACGACCTGCCCGGGTTGACTGCCCCGACCCACGTCGACGAGTTCGTCACCGGTGGCCACGATGACCACCCGCGGACTGGGCCGGACCACCACGTGCCCGATGCCGGTGGCGGCGAAGACCGCGACCAGGGCCGGGGACACGTACGTGCCGGCGCGCGCGAGCAGGGTGCCGGCGGGCAGTTCCTCGCCAGCGCGGCGTACACCGTACCCCCGTTTGGGGGTGCGGAAGATCTCCACCGCGGCCATGCCCTGGTCGGTCCACTCCACCGGGACCACGACGTCGGCGGCCACCGGCAGCGGTGCCCCGGCGGCCACCGAGAAGCACGAGCCCGGGGTGAGCCGCACCGGTCGCCAACTCGCCGCCCCGAGGTCGCCGACAACGTTGAGCCGGATGGTCCGGCCACCGCGGGTGCCGGAGGGGGCCGGGACGTAGCTCGGGCCCCGGCCCCCTCCGGAAATGTCCTCCCAGCGTGCCGCGTAGCCGTCCACGGCCGCCTGGTCGAAGGCCGGAAAGGCGTGCGGCGCGACGACGTCCTCGGCGAGGACGTTGCCGTGCGCCTGGGTGAGCTCGAGGTCGAGTGGCGGCAGCGCACGTAACCTGCGCAGCACGCTGCCCAGGTACTCGGCGAGCGGCGTCAACTCGTTCGCGGCCGCCTCGGCGTCGGCCGTCGCGGTCATGTACCAGATCCGCCTGCCGCGTCGGCCTTGACGAAGTCGGCCAGCCAGGACCGGAACTCGGCGCCCAGGTCCTCGCGCTCGGCGGCGATCTGCACCACCGTCTGGAGGTAGCCCAGCGGCATGCCGGTGTCGTAGCGGGTGCCCCGGTAGACGATCGCGTGCACCGGAGTGCCCTCGGTGCGCAGCAGCTCCATCGCGTCGGTCAGCTGGATCTCGCCGCCGCTGCCCGGCTTGGTCCGCCGGATCGCGTCGAAGATCTTGCCGGGCAGCACGTAACGGCCGAGCACCGCGAGGTTGCTCGGGGCCTCCTCCGGCTGCGGCTTCTCCACCATCCCGGTCACCTTGACGACCTCGCCGATGTCGGTCAGCTCCGCCTCGGCGGGCTCGACGGAGGCGATGCCGTACCGCTTGGTCTCGGCCGGGTCGACCTCGAAGAACGCGAGCACCACACCGCCGGTGCGGGCCTGCAACTCCAGCATCGCCGGCAGCAGCGGCTCCGACGGCTTGACGAACTCGTCGCCGAGCAGCACCGCGAAGGGCTGGTCGCCGACGTGGGACTCGGCGTACCCGACGGCGTGGCCGAGCCCGAGCTGCTCGGGCTGACGCACTGTGTAGATCTCCGCCAGCTCGCTGGGCCGACGCACCGCGGCCAGCCGCTCGGTGTCGCCCTTCTCCTCCAGCCTGGTCTCCAGGTCGGGGCGACGATCGAAGTGGTCCACCATCGACGTCTTACCCCGACCGGTGATCAGCAACACGTCACCGATGCCGGCCTGGGTGGCCTCTTCGACGATGTACTGCAACACCGGCCGGTCCACCACCGGCAGCAGCTCCTTGGGCACCGCCTTGGTGGCCGGCAGGAACCGGGTGGCCAGTCCGGCGGCCGGGATGACGGCCTTGACCGCCAGGGGACGGCCGGTCGCGGCGGCCGTCGATGAGGGGTTCGCTGAGTGCTCCGACATGCCGCGAGACTATCGGCCACGGCTCTGCCGCGGCGGGTGTGGCCCAGAAGACGCGCCGCCACCCGGCCCCGGCCGCGCCGCGTCCGGCCCGGCTCGGGCCGCATCCGCGTCGATGTCCGCCGGGTCGTCGGCCGAGTCGGGCCAGGCGTGCGCGGGCGACCCCTCCGGTACGCCCACCGCCGGCTCCGACCGGGCGGGCCCGCCCGGCTCCCGGTTCACCTGCACGGGCTGGCCGGCGCGCGGCAGCCCGTCGGGTGGGCTCACGGCCCCCGCGAGCACCGGTATCTCCCGCGTCGCAGCCTCCTCGCGTACCTCGGCGACCCGGTACGTGTCGCGGCCGGCGGCCTTGGCCGCGTAGAGCGCGTCGTCGGCGGCCTCCAGCACCTCCCGCCCGGTGCTGCCGTTGTCCGGGTAGACGGCGATGCCCACCGACACGGTCACCACCACCGGCCCGGCGTACGCCTCGACGGCGATCGGCGTCTCGCGGATCGCCGCGCCGAGCCGCTCGGCCACTATCGCCGCACCCCGCGCGTCGGTCTCCGGCAACAGGAGCACGAACTCCTCGCCGCCCTGCCGGAAGGCCAGGTCGACCTCACGGATCTCGCCGCGCACCCGCCTGGCGAACTCGGCCAGCACGGTGTCCCCCGCGGCGTGCCCGTACGTGTCGTTGACGTCCTTGAACCGGTCGAGGTCCAGGGCGAGGACGCTGAGCATCCGCCCGAAGCGGCTGGCCCGTTCCACCTCCCGCCGGATCGACTCGCGCAGGTAGCGGTAGTTCCACAGCCCGGTCAGCGGGTCGGTGAGGGAGAGCCGTTGGGCCTCCTCGTGCACCCGGACGTTGTCGACCGCCACCGCCGCGTGGCCGGCGAAGGTGCGCAGGGTGACCAGGTCGTCGTCGTCGAACTCGTCGGCGCCCAACCTGTCGTACAGGGCCAGCACGCCGAGCGCCGCCGCCACACCGGCCTCGTCGGCGGGGCATCCGCCAAGGGTGGCCGCGGTAGCTTTCGGGGTCGCGAACGGGACCGCCACGTAGGTGCGGCAGCGTGGCTCGACCGACGGGGCGTCAGTCGGCTCCACCCTGCCCCGCTGCGGTTCCCCGGTGGCGGCGACGGCGCCGACCACGCCGACGCCCACCGGCACCCGGAGCGTCGGCGACCCGTCGGCGTCCACCTCCGGCCAGCGCCCGTCCAACCCCTCGGTGCACTGTGCGACAAGCACCCCACCGGGCTCCACCAGCAGCACCGCGCCCGCACGCGCGCCGGTGGCGCCGATGGCGCTGCGCAGGATCACCCGCAGGATGCGTTGCAGGTCGTGCGTGCTGGCCAGGGTGTCGCCGAGCACCGCGAGGTGACCGCGGAGCTGGTCGCGGTTGCTGGTCAGCGCCGCGACGTAGGAGCCGGTCTCCCGGGTCATCCGGTTGAACGCGGCGGCCAGCCGGCCCAGCTCGTCGCGGCTGCGCACCGGCACGCGGGCGGTCAGGTCGCCGTGGGCCACCCGGTCGACCGCGCCAGCCAACTCCAGCAACGGTCGGGTGGTCACCCGGGCCAGCCGCCAGGCGGTCAGCACGGCGAGCAGCGCGGCCACCACGACCACCCCGATCAGCGTGGCGTGCAGCCCCGGTGGTCGCTCGCTGGGCACGGAGACCACAAGTGGCAGCGGCTGCGCGTCCGACGGCCCGATCCTGCGCACGTACCGGCCCTGGCTGGTCTCGGTCACCCGCTCGCCGTCGGCGGTGCTGGCGGCGGCCAACACCGCGTCGCGTACCTCGCGGGACTCGGTCGTGTGGGTGACCCGGGCGGCGCTGGCTTCGCTGTCGAGCAGGGTGACCGCCACCCCGGTCACCGCCGCCAGCCGGGCCACGAAGGCCGAGTCGACGAGTTGCGCGGCGGTCACGGTGCCCAGCGGGGCGCCGGCGCGGTCGCGGAGCTCGACGTGGGCGGCCAGCGCGCGGACCGGACTTGTCGCGTCAGTGGTCGGGCCGGAGCAGTCCCGCCACGGAGTCGACGGCGCGCCGGGCGAGACGTAGGTGACCCGGCCGGTCACGTCGGTGATCAGCACCGCGGTCACCAGACCCCGGCCGACCAGTTGGGCGGCGGCGACGGCCGGATCGGTGGTGAGGGCCACCACGTCGGCGGTGGCCCGGAGCTGCTGGCAGAGCGCGTCGACCGAGGTGCGGACTGTGGACGCCGCCACCGCCAGGCGCTCGGTGGAGCGGCTGCGGTCGACGGCGGTGACGGTGGAGGCGACGAAGAGCGCGCCGAGCAGGACCGGGCCGAGCACCACCACGAGGAAGGCTGCCGTCAACCGCCCGCGTAGCGTCACTCGGTCCCCCCGGAAGTTCCGCCTCCGTTGCTTGCGATGCTGACACAGTGCAACCGTGGGAGAGGCGTTGCGTCAGGAGTGTTGCGTGGCGGAATTTTCTGATGAAGCGGAAGTGACACGTGCGGCGAAGCGGGACGCCCGGGTCGAGCTGCTCGCCCGCCGCCGGTCACTGAGCGGTCCGGCCCGGGCCGTCGCCGCCGGGCGCGTGCGGGCCGAGCTGGTCACGCTGGTACGCCGGCTGCGCCCGCGCAGGATGACGGCGTATGTGCCGGTCGGCTCCGAACCGGGCGGCGCGGACCTGCCGGAGGTGCTGTGGTCAGCGCTTCCCGCCGACGCCGAGTTGCTGCTGCCGGTGCTCCTCGACGACCTGGATCTGGACTGGGCGGCGTATACCGGGCCGGGGGCCTTGATCGCCGCTGGTCGGGGTATCCGGGAGCCGTCCGGTGCCCGCCTCGGGGTGGCCGCCGTGGCGGAGGCGGAGCTGGTGGTCGTACCGGCTCTCGCTGTCGACCGCGGCGGCCGGCGACTCGGGCGCGGCGGCGGCTCGTACGACCGGGCACTCGCCCGGGTGCCCGAGGCGACGCTGACGGTGGTGCCCCTGCACGACGGCGAGCTGGTCGAGGCGCTGCCGGCCGAACCGCACGACCGCCGTGTCCGCGCGGTCGTCACCCCCGCCGACGGGGTGCGTACGCTTGACGGCGGCCCGGGTGCCCCGCACGGTGTCGCGCCCCACACGTCCGCTGGACGAACCCGGGGCGAATGACGCACCATTGGCACTCGAATACGTCGAGTGCCAAACTGGCTGAGCCCAGATCCGGAGGAGAACGTGCCCACGTACCAGTACGCCTGCACCACGTGCGGTCACCAGCTCGAGGCGGTGCAGTCCTTCTCTGACGAGCCGCTGACCGAGTGCCCGGCGTGTCAGGGGCGGCTGCGCAAGGTCTTCAACTCGGTCGGCATCGTCTTCAAGGGCTCGGGCTTCTACCGCACCGACTCGCGGGCGTCCGGCTCCGAGGCGACCGCCGGCGGCACGAGCAGCAAGCCGGCGAAGTCCGAGTCGTCGTCCTCGGGTGGCGACTCCGGGTCGTCGGGTTCGTCCTCGTCGTCGGGTTCGTCCTCGTCGTCGGGTTCGTCCTCGTCGTCCGGCTCGTCCTCGTCCGGGTCGTCCTCGTCGGGTTCGTCCTCGTCCGGCGGGTCGAGCGGCGGCAAGGCCCCGGCGGCCAGCTCCGCGTCCTGACCCACCCGCTCCGCCTCGATCGGCAGCAAGCCTTGATCAACTCGGGTTCATGGAAGTCGCGCTCTCCAAGCTGGGCGGACACCCCGGCTTCCGTGAACCCGAGTTGATCAGCGGGCGGACCGCCGCCGGTCCCACCACCGGGGGCGGGCGGTCAGCCCCAGTGCGGAGGGCGTTCGGCGAGCAGCCAGTCGTCGTTGCCGCCCGCCCGCTCGCCCCAGCCCCGGTCGGTGTCGTCGGAGGTCTGCTCGGGCAGCACCACGAGGTCTTCGCTGAGATCGACGGTGCGGTCGTCGTCGCCGTGCGCGGTTGGGGTGCCGGGGTCCATGGTGCTCACGACCGGCAAGACTAGCGCAGCGGACCGTCGCCGACGGTGGCACGCCGTGCGGAAACGGACGGGCCGCCGGCCGCGTTGGTAGCGTCGGACGGCGTGACGACCCTCAGCGGTGGCAGCAACCCGGACGACTACTGGCGACGGCCCGGCACCGGTGACGACGCGGTGGCCGACCAGCCCCCCGCCCCGGCCACCACCAACCCCGCGAGCGGGTATGCCGGTCCGCCGCCGAGCGTGCCGCCGCCGAGCGGTTGGCGACCACCCGTACACCTTCAGCCGGCACCGCCGCGGCGGCTGCCGCCGCAGGACATGGCCGACCTGGACGTGGCTGAGCAGCGCTCGCAGCGGGTCACCTACGGCTTCGGTGTGGCGGCCGGCGTGGTGCTGGTGGTCGTGGTCTGCCTGCTCTGCTCGCGGATCCTCTTCTGAGTCTCGCCCTGCCCGGCGGTCAGAGGGTGGTGCCCCAGACGGCCTCGGCGCCGCTGTGGCCGGTGAGGTAGACGTAGACCAGGGCGGCGACGGACAGCGCCACGGCCGCCACCGCCAGCACGGGGGTGACGAGCGCCGGCAGTCGCGGCACCCGGGGGTGGCCGCTTGTCGCCACCAGCAGCAGGATGGCCACGATCCCGAGCGGCACCACGATGCGGAACAGGATGTCGCCGTAGCGGGAGTGCTCGAAGATCTGGTCGAGGATCTGCCCCTGGAAACCCCGCGCGACGAGCGCGTCGGTGAACGCCTCACCCGACTGTACGGCCGCGAAGGCGGTCACCGGCGCGGCCACGGCGAGGAGGCCCAGGGCCCAGTCCAGCCGGTGCCGCCACCGCGGCAGCCCCACGTAGGCCAGGGCCAGCACCGCCAGCAGCGGCACGAACACGACAACCGCGTGGACCACCATCACGTGCGCCGGTAGACCCAGGATCTCCTCGAACATCGAACCCCTCCAGGTGGATCGTGGTCAGGAGAGCGTCAGCGTACGGTCCGCCGGCCGCCCCCAGGCTCTCGACCGGTCACACGCGCCCGGCGTCGATAGGGTTCACCGTTGGAGGGCCGCGCCCCTGATCGTCGTGGCTGTGTCGGTGACCACCCGAGTCGGACGACGGTTGTCGATGCTGGCCGCGCGTGCTGTCATTGGCCAATGTCCGCCGAGGAGCTGCTGCGATCGAAGGGCCTGCGTGTCACGCGGCCTCGCCTCGCGGTGCTCGACGTGCTGGCCGGCGGTGGCCACCTGGAGGTCGACGAGATCAGCCGGCGCGTCCGGGAACGCCTCGACTCGGTCTCCACCCAGGCGGTGTACGACGTGCTGGGTGCCCTGTCCCGGGCCGGGCTGTCCCGACGGATCGAGCCGGCCGGCGGTCCCGCCCGTTACGAGGCACGCGTCGGCGACAACCACCATCACGTGGTGTGCCGGAGCTGCGGCGAGATCGCCGACATCGACTGCGCGGTGGGCAGCGCACCCTGTCTGGAGCCGAACGTGTCGCACGGGTTCGAGGTGGACGAGGCGGAAGTGACCTTCTGGGGTCTCTGCCCGGACTGTCGGGCGCGCCGCTCCGCCGACGTCTGAGCCGACGTGCGAGCCGACGTCTGAGCCGACGTGCGAGCCGACCGGATCGACGGGACGTGCCCGACGGGGTCGGCCCGCGCGTGGCACTCTTGGGCGGTGGACTCCGATGACCTCGGCCTCTTCGGTCCGGGTTCGGTCACGTGGAAGGTGCACGAGGAGCCGATCCTGATCGTCGCTGGCCTGCGCTCGCTCTACCTCCAGGCGTTGCATCCCCGGGCGATGGCCGGGGTCGCGCAGAACAGCAACTACCGGGCCGACGCCTGGGGTCGCCTGGTCCGCACCTCGACCTACGTCGCGACCACCATCTACGGGACCACCGCCGAGGCCGAGGCGGCCGGCGCCCGGCTGCGCCGGCTGCACGAGCGGCTGCGCGCCACCGACCCGTTCAGCGGCGAGGAGTTCCGGATCGACGAACCGGACCTGCTGCGCTGGGTGCACGTCACCGAGGTCGAGTCGTTCCTCAGCACGGCCCGGCGGGCCGGGCTGCCGCTCACCGACGACGAGGTGGACGGCTACTACACCGAGCAGCGCCGCGCGGCCGCCCTCGTCGGCCTGGACCCGGCCACAGTGCCGGGCACCGCGGCCGAGGTCGCTGACTACTACGAGACGGTACGCCCGCAGTTGCGGATGACCAGGGAGGCCGCCGAGACGGCGCTCTTCCTCACCGCCCCGCCGCTGCCGTGGAAGCTCAGCCTGCCGGCCCGGTTGGGGCTCACCCTCGGCCCGCCGCGCTGGGCGTACCTGGGGATCGCCGGCACCGCCCTCGCGCTGTTGCCGGCCTGGGCGCGCCGGATGTACGGCGGGCTCGGTCTGCCCACCACTGCGGTGTCGGCGGACCTGACAGTGCGCGCGCTGCGGCTCGCGTTCGCTGCCGTGCCCCGTCGTTATCTGGAGGGGCCGCTGATCCAGGCCGCCAAGGACCGGGCCGCCAAGGACCGGGCCGCCAAGGAGCAGGCCGCCACCCCGCTGGCCGGCTGACCCGACCTCCGCAGTCGGAGGTCAACCCTCGGCGTGCCGGTCCATGGCCGCCCACGGCTCCTTGCCCGGCACCTGGGCGCCGGTCGGGCAGTGCCGCCGGAAGTCGCACCAGCCGCAGCGAGGGCCGGGTGCCACCGGGAACGCCTCGTCCGCGTCGGCGCCGTCCGCGACCGCCCGTTCGGCGGCCATGATGTCGCGGGCCGTCTCTTCCGCGCGGGTCAACTGCCGGGCCAGCGACTCGACGGTGTGCTCGTGGCCGGCGACCGTGCCGGTCGGCAGGTGGTGCAGTTCCACCCGACGGCACGGCTTGCGGAACACCCGCTCGGCCGCGTACGCGTAGAGCGCCAACGCCTGCGAACCCCGGGCGTCGTCGGTGTCCAGACCGGTGCGACCGGTCTTGTAGTCGACGATGACCAGCTCGGGCCCTTCTGGCCCAGACCGTGAGTCGATCCGGTCGGCCCGACCGTTGAACGCCAGCACGGCGGTCTTGACCGCCACCACCCGCTCCACGCCCAGCGGGTCGGCATCCGGCTCCAGCGTCTCGACGTAGCCCTCCAACCAGCCCAACGCCCGCCGGAAGGCGGCCCGCTCCTGCTCGTCGTCGCGGTAGCCCTCGCGGACCCAGGTGCCCTTGAGCAGGGTGGCCAACGCCTCGGGGCGGCGCCGGTCGGCAGGCAGCGCATACCAGTTTTTCAGGGCTGTGTGCACGCTGGCACCGAGCGAGTTGTGCGCCCACGGCGGCCCCTTGGGCGGGGCCGGTCGGTCGACGTAGGAGTAGCGGTAGCGGCGTGGGCAGTCCGCGTACGCGCCGAGTTTGCTCGGTGTGCAGACGAAGAGGCGCTCCGGCATGCCCTCGAAGCCAAGCTGCTCGGCGCCGCCAGCGCGCTGTCGGGGAGCCCGGCCGCCGGCCGCCGGCCGTCCCGCTGAGGAGGATCGTCGCACGCCTGCGATCCTGCCACCCACCCCCGACACCGTGCGGGAGGCGGTCAGGTCATGTTCACGTACTGGGTGACGAAGGCGAACACCGCGTCGGCGATGAGCTGCACGGCGATCGCGGCCAGCAGCAGGCCGGCGATCCTGGTCAGCACCTCGATCCCGCCCGGCCGGAGGATCTTCACGATGCCGCCGGAGAAGCGGAGGACGATCCAGACCGCGAGCATCACGGCGAGGATCGCCACGGCGATGGCCGTGAAGTCACCGAACCCGTCGGCCTGCTGGACGAAGAGCATGGTCGCCACGATGGCACCCGGGCCGGCCAGCAGCGGAGTGCCCAGTGGCACCAGGGCGATGTTCGAGGTGGCGTCCGCGCTCGGGCCGTCGGTCTTCCCGGTGAGCAGTTCCAGTGCGACGAGTACGAGCAGCAACCCACCGGCCGCCTGCAACGCCGGCAGGTCCACGTGCAGGTAGTCCAGCAGGGTCTGCCCCGCCACCGCGAAGACCACGATCACGCCCAACGCCAGCGTGACGGCCTGCCAGGCCGCCCGGTTACGGTCACGGGCGGGCAGCGGGCCGGTCAGCGCCAGGAAGATCGGCATCATGCCCGGCGGGTCGGTGATCACCAGCAGAGTCACGAAGACCTCGCCGAACAGCTTCAGATCCACGTGATCAACCTAGCCGCGCCGCGGTGGGCAAAATACCCGGATCACCCCGAAGCGACCTCGGTCACCCCGGCGGCGACGATCCGCTCGTACGCATCGGCGCCCGTCGTGAAGGCCCCGAGCTGGACGGTCTTGTGGGTGCCGTGGAAATCCGACGAGCCGGTGACGAAGAGGCCCAGCTCGGCGGCGAGCGCCCGGACGTGCTCTCGTTCGGCCGGGCTGTGGTCCTCGTGGTCGGCCTCGAGCCCGGCCAGCCCCGCGGCGGCCAGCTCGGCGATCAGCTCGTCGGGCACCACCCGGCCACGCCGGGTGGCCCGGGGATGGGCGAAGACCGGCACGCCGCCGGCCGACCGGACCAGGTGGATCGCCTGGAACACGTCGATGTCGTCCTTGGGCAGTCGGTAGCGTTCGCCCAGCCAGTCCGGGCCGAACGCCTCCCGGGTGCTGCCGACCAGACCGGCCCGGATCAACGCCTGCGCGATGTGTGGGCGGCCCACGGTGCCGCCGCCGGCACGCGCCAGGATGTCGGGCCAGCTGACGTCGATGCCGTCGGCGCGCAGCAGCGCGACGATGCGTTCGCCGCGTTCCTCCCGGGCGGCCCGCACCCGGCCCAGCTCGGCCACCAGTTCCGGGTGCTCCGGGTCGAACAGGTACGCGAGCAGGTGCAGCGGCACCGCCGGCCGAGTGCCGGACCACCGACAGGACAGCTCCGCGCCCCGGACCAGGCGTAGCCCCGGCGGTAACGCGTCCACGGCCGGCGCCCAGCCGGCGGTGGTGTCGTGGTCGGTGATCGCGAGCACGTCCAGCCCCGCCGTGGCGGCGGCGCGTACCAGGTCAGCCGGAGGCAGCGTGCCGTCGCTGGCCGTCGAGTGGGTGTGCAGGTCGATGCGCGGGGCGGAGCCGGTACGCGAGGTCACCGCCCGACGCTACCGAGGAACATCCGAGCCCGGCTCACGGAGGCCACCTCGACCGCGCGGGTCAGAAGTCGGCCACCAGGACCGGCCGGTCCCCGGCCGACACGCCGGGTACGGCGGCGGGGCTGGCGGGTGTTCCTGCCCGCGCCTGGCCGACGTCGACCCGGACCAGCGCACCGGAACCATCGAGGTAGGAGGCGTGGGACTCGTCGCTCCAGACGATCGCGCCGGTCATCGGCGGCCCGGCCGCAACGGCTGTCGTGTTCGGCCCGAGCCGCCGCAGGTCGACGAGCAGCGCGCTGTCGACCTCGCCGACCCGCCCGTTCACCAGCAGCCACCGCCCGTCGGCGGAGACCCCGCCGACTCCGTCCTGGCTGAGGTCCGGCCCGCAGCCGGTCTGGACCGGGTTGAGACGACGTGTCGGGTCGAGCAGGGCCAGGCAGGTCCGGCCGGCCCTGGAGATCTGCCCGACGAGCCGCCCGTCGGGCAGCCGGCCGTAGAAGTTGAGGCTTTCCTGGTCGACGGCCTCGGTCAACTGCCCCACGCCGGGCCGCCACAGGGTGTGGCCGGCCTCCGCCGGGTCTGGTCGGACCAGCACGCTGTCGTCGACGAACCGGACGGGCACCGCCCCGGCGGGTGCCGGGGTGCGCGCCGCCCCGATGAGCTGGTTGCCGACCACCCCCGCCACCAACAGGTCGCTGCCGTCCCGCCAGGCGACCTGGCCGCTCTCCGCCGCCAGGACGATCGCACCGGCTCCGGCCAGTAGCACCTGCACGAGACCGTCGTCCTGCACTGTCCAGAGGGAGCGCCCGGCGGCGGTCGGCGTACCGACCACCAGCCAACCGTTGCCACCGGGCAGGAGTTGGACGCGTTCGGCCGGCCCGACGTCGGGCAACACCAGCCGTCGGCCGTCGGCGCTGACAAGCGTCTCGCTCCCGAGCAGACCCGCCGACGGCCCGGGTGCGGGATCGACGCCGGGAACACTTGCCGTCGGGATCGGCCGACTGGCCTGGTCCGGGTCACCGATCACCACGATTGGTGACCCGTCGCGCCCGGTCTCGGTACCGAGCCGCGCCATGCCGGCGCTGAGCAGGACGGTGACGACCGCCGCGACGGCGACACCAGCCCCGGTACGCCGACGCCGGATCCGGTTCGCGCGGCGGATGGCCTGGCCCGCCGGGTCGACGCCCAGTGGGCGGGCAAGGGCGACCTGGTGCGAGAGGGTCTCCCGCACCGCACCTTCCAGCTCGTCCGGCCGCACCTGGTAGGAACGCCGCGGCCCGTCCGTCAGGTTGTCGGGTTGGCCGGGAAAAGCGTTCACTGCGGCTCCCCGGAGCCCGTGCCGACGGGCACGGCCGCCGGGGCGGAGGGAAGCACGGCCGCCGGGGCCGACGGGAGCACGACCTGCGGACCGATCGGCTGCGGCGCGGCCGGACGGGGCACGGGTCGGTCGACCGCCGACCGGGCTGTCGGCGTGGCGGCGGCACCGGCGGCCGGGACCCAACCGCTCGGGGCACCCGAGCCACCGGACCGGGCGGCACCGGCTGGCGCGGACCGACCGGCGCTGCCGGCGGTGGCCGACGGAGCGACGTCACCGGCGGTGCCCGACCGAGCGGCAGCACCGGCCGCAGCCGGCCGAGCGGTGCCGCCCGCTGTGGCCGACCGAGCGGCAGTGCCGGACGCAGCCGACCGACCGGCACTGCCGGCGGTGGCGGTCAGGTCCGGTGCGTCGGCGCCCATCCGACGGCGCAGCGTGGCCAGCGCCCGGGAGGCCTGGCTCTTCACAGTGCCCGGGGAGATGTCCAGCATCGCGGCGGTCTGCGCCTCCGACATGTCCTCGTAGTAGCGGAGCACCAGCACCGCCCGCTGCCGGTGGGGCAACTGCCGGAGATGACGCCAGAGCAGGTCCCTGTCGAGTTGCTGCGAGATCTCGTCGACACCGGCCCGCTCCGGCAGCACCTCGGTGGGGCGTTCACCGTGCCAGCGTCGGCGCCACCAACTCGTCGATGTGTTGACCATCACACGTCGGGCGTACGGCTCGACGGCCTCGATCCCCCCGAGCCGCTTCCACGCCAGGTAGGTCTTGGTCAGTGCCGTCTGGAGCAGATCCTCGGCCGTGGCCCAGTCGCCGGTGAGCAGATAGGCGGTGCGCAGGAGCGCGGCGGAGCGGGCCGCGACGAACTCGCGGAACTGCTCCTCCAACGAGTCCCTGCTCGCCACCGCCCACCTCCACACCCCAGCCGTCCTGGCAGAGTGCCACGTCAGAGGCGGTCTGGTCCATGACGAAAGGTGCGCACTTGCTCCGATGTTCGGTCGAAAACCTTCACGCCCCGTCGTCGGCCTTGGCCTCGTCGGCCTCCTTGCCGAGCCGGGCCTCGACCGCCTGCGGCTCGTACATCTCCTCGACCACACGTAGGTAGAGCTCGTTCGGGTTGGGCAGATTCTTGATCTCGCGGAGGGCCTGCTCCTGGCCGGCGGACTCCAGCACGAAGGTGCCGTAGTTGAGCGCGCGACCGGTCGGCGACTGCTCGTACTTCATGTCGGTGACCCGGACCAGCGGCATCATCGCCACCTTGCGAGTGACGATGCCGTTGACCACCATGACCCGCTTGTTGGTCAGGATGAAACGGTCATACCACCAGTCGGCGACCTTCCACGCCACCCAGCCCATCACCCCGAACCAGAGCAGCACGGCGATGGTGGTCAGCGCGCCGACGTCGTTTCCGGCGAGGAAGCCGGAGAGATAGCCGAGCACGAAGGTCGCCGCGACGCCGATGAGCAGCGGGTTGGTGAGGTGGATCCAGTGCCGCTTCCACTCACCCCGGTAGCGCTCGGTGGGGAAGAGATAGCGGGCGACGAGCGAGCTGGGCTCGTCTTCCAGGGGCAGCACCCGCCGTGGAGTCGCACCCGTCGCGTCGGCGCGCAACCCGGCCAGCTCGTCCTCGGAGATCTGCGGCTGCTGGTAGCCGGCCTCCGGATCACGAACCCACGCTCGACCCGACCGGCCCTGGCCGGCATAGCCGGGCCCGTCGCCATAGCCGACGTCGTCCGAAAGGGACGGACCGTCGGACAGGCCGGGACCGGCCCCGTAGCCCGGGCCGTCATCAGGCCCGATCCGCGGGATCGGCTCGGTGTCGCGCTCGCGACGCTCCCGGTCGGGGTCGTCCGGGTCGAAGGGTGGTCCGGAGGGGCTGCCCATCGGCGGTTAAGCGACGAGACTGGTGAAGAAGTCGCCGAACCCTTGGGCAATATCCATGATCCCGCCGCCGAGCGACTTGAACACGTCTGCCGCAGAGTTTGGCCGGTAGGCGACGAAGAAGATCAAGAATGCAACTCCGGCCCAGGTGAGGACCTTCTTGACCATGGCGGGCCATCCTCTCGCGCGGCGCCGGGTCCCATTACCGCAGCGGCACCCAGAGTATCAGTGTGGTGTCGTACAGTGAATATCTGCGTCCGTTCTCCGTCAATCCGGATGGGTTGTCAAGCCCTCCCGGGTAGATACGGGGACGGTGCGCCGTACACGAGCTCGGGCGGAGTCCACTCGGTCAGGTCGTGTAACACGACATCTTCCGCGAGCAGATGACCCGCACTCGCCGGCCAGGCTATCGCATGGAGCCACATTCCCCGAGCCTCGCCGGCGTACGCGCTTCGATCTGTCGGAGAATTCACCAACCACAGTGGAGTGGGGTGCCCGCCGACCCTGATCCTGGCCTGGCCCACATGGTCGGGGTGACCCGGCCCCGGGTCGGTCAACGCGTCGGCCAGCTCGGGCCCCGGATCCGGGCCGGCCAGGCCGGCGAGCCGGGTGCCCAGGCCGACGCCCGGCTCCTCGGCCACGAAGACCAGATCGGCCGGGCCGCCGCCGAGTGGCGCCGGGCCCGCGCAGGCCACAGCGGTCGCCCGCACGCCCGTCCGCTCGTCCCCGGCGTACGCCACGCCGGTGAGAGTCCAGCCGGTCGGCAGCGGCCACGGGCACCACAGCGGCGTCACCGGCGGATCCGCGGTCGTGGTGATCCGTTCCACCACACTCGCCACGATCTCCGCTCCGATGTGCTCGGGCACGTGCAGCGGCGGCACCGGGCCACACCGCAGGCACCTCGAGTCGGGGTGCATCAGATCCGGCGCCCGTACCGGGCCCCCGCATCTCGGACAACTCACCGCGACACTCACATCCCCACCGTTCTCCGGTACCGCCGGCACGTCAAGCCGGAACGTCCGATTCGGCCCCCGGGCACGGGTCAGTCCGGTGGCGCGCCGGCGTGGGCACGAATCCAGGCGTGCATCGCGATGCCGCTGGCCACGCCCGCGTTGATCGACCTCGTCGAGCCGTACTGGGCGATGGAGTAGAGCGTGTCGCACGCGGCGCGGGCGGGCGCGGAGAGACCGGGCCCCTCCTGGCCGAACAGCAGCACACAGTTCCGGGGCAGGGCGCCGGTCTCCAGCGGGAGCGAGCCGGGCAGGTTGTCGATGCCGAACACCGGCAGCCGGCGCTCCCCCGCCCAGGCCACGAACTCCTCGATCGTCTCGTGGTGCCGCACGTGCTGGTAGCGATCGGTCACCATGGCGCCGCGCCGGTTCCACCGACGCCGCCCGACGATGTGCACCTCGGCGGCGTTGAACGCGTTGGCGTTGCGGACCACTGTGCCGATGTTGAAGTCGTGCTGCCAGTTCTCGATCGCGACGTGGAAGCCGTGCCGGTGCCGGTCCAGGTCGGCGACGATCGCCTCGTGCCGCCAGTAGCGGTAGCGGTCGACGACGTTGCGCCGGTCCCCCTCCGCCAGCAACTGCGGGTCGTACCGAGGGTCGTCCGGTGGGTCCCCCGGCCAAGGGCCCACGCCCACCTCAAGCTGGTCGTCGGTCACGGTCATCAGAGGGTACGGACCGGGCCGGCGCGCGGCGCGACGGCCCGCCGGATCAGCCCAACCCGAGCGCCGCACCGAGGTGGGCCAGGAAGCGTCGGTCCGCCGGGGTGGTGGGTTGGTCCTCCCGGCGCTCGCCGGGGCCGGGCACCGCCCGGCAGACCCGGGCCGCGACCGACTGCACCCACTGGCGGTACGCGGCCGAGTCCGCCGGGTCGGCGTGCCGCCTGAGGACCCGGTTCGCGGCCCGACAGGCGGCCAGCAGGTCCATCGGGTCGGTGAGCCGTTCGGCGGGCGGTGGGGGGCCGTCGGGACGGGAGTAGATCGCGGCGACCACCGCGCGGACCAGATCGCTGTCGAAGACGCGGCCCGCGGCCACTGCGTCCAGGCCGGCCAGACCCGCCAGGACGCCCCGGTCCGTGCGATCGGGGCCGGAGGCCGCCACGGCCACGAGCACCCGACCGGGCAGGCTGATGAGCAGATCCCACTCGGTGGCTGAGTAGACAGCGGTGGTCAGGGGTGCGGCTCGGCGGCCGGCAGAGGGCGGCTCTCCGGCGACGGAGTGGCTCATCGGAACCTCCGGCGCCAGCATATGTCCCCCGCGACCCGGACAGCGCCCCTTCCCCACAGAACCCGCCGTCGCGACTGGTCACCTGGACGTTGCGTCGGCCGCCCCGGTCAGCGTGGCTCGGGGAAGCTGGGCCGCTCCGGATCCACCCCGTCGGGGACGGCGCTGGCCGCGTACTCCCGTGTGGGGACCATGACCCTGCGCCGGAAGACGCAGACCATCGTGCCGTCCTGGTTGTAGCCCCGGGTCTCCACCGACACCACGCCGCGGTCGGGTTTCGAGTCGGACGCACGCTTGTCCAACACTGTGGTCTCGCCGTAGATCGTGTCGCCGTGGAAGGTCGGCGCGACGTGCCGCAGCGACTCGACCTCGAGGTTGGCGATCGCCTTCCCGCTCACGTCGGGCACCGACATGCCGAGCAGCAGCGAGTAGATGTAGTTGCCGACCACGACGTTGCGCTTGAACTGGCTGGCCGTCGCCGCGTAGTGCGCGTCCATGTGCAGCGGGTGATGGTTCATGGTGAGCAGGCAGAAGAGGTGGTCGTCGTACTCGGTCACGGTCTTGCCCGGCCAGTGCCGGTAGACCGCGCCGACCTCGAACTCCTCGTAGTAGCGGCCGAACTGCATCCTGGTCCCTTCGACGGGCGGCGATGGAGTTCGGCACAGCATGCCTTACCGAAGGTTAAGGAAACCCGCAGGGAGCGGTGCCGGCGGAAATGTCACACCGGTCACTCACCAGGGGGGAGACGCAATGAGCGGCGGGGCCCTCCCCGGCACCCGCCGCCCACGCTCTGATGCGGAGAATTCTGCCCTACGGAAGCGTAGGTCCGACAGAGATCGAGGTCACATTTATCTTTTTGTAACACTACTCTCGGTGACGATCCGGAGGTTGATCGGCGATCTCCGCAGGCCGGATACCTCCTTGTCAGGTGCCAAGTTACCGATTCGTAGTGCTCGGCGGGGTGGATCTCCCTGGAAACGCTCCCATCACCGCAGGTCACGCAAGTGCGACATGCATTTGCGTTCCGCAGATCGAGATGAACAGACGTCGGTCGATGACACCCAACGTCCCCCGGCAGGCCGGGCACGTTTCGGGCCCGACCGCCCGGGAATTCGATACGGTCAGCCCTGGTTCTACGGGACGTAGACAAACCGCGGTGATCGGAGAGTGCAATGGCAACCGTTGAGCTGACCTCGGCGAACTTCGATGAGGTGACCGGCAACGACGGCATCGTCCTGGTCGACTTCTGGGCCGACTGGTGTGGTCCGTGCAAGCGGTTCGCCCCGGTCTATGAGCGCTCCTCGGAGAAGCACCAGAACATCGTCTTCGGCAAGGTCGACACCGAGGCTCAGCAGGAGCTGGGCGCCAAGTTCGACATCCGGTCGATCCCGACGATCATGGCGATCCGCGACGGCGTGATCGTCTTCGCCCAGCCGGGCGCCCTTCCGGAGTCCGCTCTGGAAAACCTGATCGAGCAGGTCGAGGCCCTGGACATGGACGACGTCCGTAAGCAGCTGGCCGAGCACAATCACTGAGTCGTCGCCACGACGGCATCCGAAGGCCGGGCCCCACGGGGGCCCGGCCTTTGTCGTACCCCCTCGTGATCACCTGCCTGGGCAGGCCGAACTGACCGTCGGAGGGACCCGACGCGGCCGGTACATCCCGTATCGTCACGACCTGATGGAGACCCTGACCACCCGCGGGCGCGTGACCCGGCTGGGCGCGACCGCACTCGCTCTCGTCCTGCTGCTGGTCGGCACCTTCTGGGGCAGCGACGACGACTTCCCGTTCGGCCCGTTCCGGATGTACTCCACCTCCAACCCGCCGAACGCACCAGCCCCGGACACCCGCGTCGAGGGGGTGAACAGCACGGGCGCCGTGGTCGACCTCGACCAGGCCGCGACCGGCATCCGCCGGGCCGAGATCGAGGGGCAGCAGAGCCGGTACGCCGCCGACCCGGCGCTGCTCGCCGAGGTCGCCGACGCGTACGCCGAACGCCACCCGGATGCCGCCGCGCTGGTCGAGGTCCGCATCGTCATCCGCTGGCAGGGCATCCGTGCCGGCCGGCCGACCGGCCAGCACACCGACGAGACAGTGGTCCGTTGGCAGGCCCCGCGATGAGCCGCTGGCTGACCGAGGCGGTGCCGCGCGGTCGCATCGCCGCGTTCCGCACCGTGATCTACCTCTTCGTCGCCGCCGACCTGGTGATCTTCACGCCCTGGGTCCGCACCCGCGTCAGCGTGCCCGGCGAGCTGTACCAACCACTGCTTGTCGGCCGGCTGCTCCCGCTCCCGACGCCGACCCCGGCGCTGGTGGCGGTGATCTTCTGGTCGCTGCTGCTGCTCGCGGTGCTCGCCGCGACAGGCCGTGCGCCCCGACTGCTCGGCTGGGCGGTCTGCGCGCTGTACCTGCAATGGATGATCATCGCGATGAGCTACGGGAAGGTCGACCACGACCGATTCGGGCTGCTCGTCGCACTGGCCGTCCTGCCCACCGCCGGTAGAGCCCGGCACGGCGACACCACCCGTACCGAGGCCGGCGGCTGGGCGCTGCGCGTCACCCAGATCGCGGTGATCTGCACGTACTTCCTTGCCGCCTTCGCCAAGCTGCGCTTCGGCGGCCTGGACTGGCTGACCGGCTCGGTGCTGGCCCGCGCGATCATCCGGCGCGGCACCGACCTGGCCGACCTGATCGCCCAGGTGCCGCACCTGCTGATCGTCGCCCAGTTCGGCATCGTGGCGTTCGAACTACTCAGCCCGGCGGTCTTCCTGTTGCCGGCCCGCTGGCGACTCGCCATGGTCGGCTTCTTCTACTCGTTCCACGTGGTCACCATCGCGACCATCACGATCTCGTTCGCGCCGCACCTGGCCGCGATGACCAGCTTCCTGCCGCTGGAACGGGTGCGCCCGGTGGTGTGGACCCGCCGACTCCTCGGCCGCGACCCCGCCGCGGCGGAAACCCCGGCCCCGGCGCCGCTTGGCGATCCGGCTCCGGTGCGGGCTGGTGCGGACGTGGCAGCGCTTGGCGATCAGGCTCCGGTGGTCGGGCGGCCGGCCGGGCCGTAGAGCCGGTCCCGCGCCTCCTGCGGCAGTGAGCAGGCCGCCGTACCGCCCGGCAGGCGGTGCCGGTTGCGCGCCACCCAGCGGTACACCGGCCAGGCCGCCGCGCGCACCGGCGGGAACCGCAGGCCCGCACCGGCGATCCGCCAGAGCGGGCCACTGTCGGCGAGCAGTTTGGCGATGGCATCCGGGCCGGCGGCACGCGCGCCGTCCGCACCGACCCACTGCACGGCCTCCTCGCACTCGGCCACGGTGAGGCCGAGCGCGTCCAGGTCGGAGAACTGCCAGGGCACCACCCGCGCGCCAGTGGGGATCCGGCGAGCGATGAACTCGGCGCACTGCGTGCAGAACGCGCAGTCCCCGTCGTAGACGAAGGTCGACGTCTCCATGGTGTCCATCCTCCCCTCCCCGACCACCAGAACCACCACCGGTGTACGGCGGGTCACTTGCACTCCACTCGTACGCGTGTTCGAATAGTGGTCATGCGCTGGGACAACCTCACCGCTCCCCCGGCTGAGGGAGATCCCGAGCGGGCAGCGCCAGCGACGCCACCCCTGCCGCTGGCGCTGCCCGGCGCCATCGTGCGCACCTTCGACACCCCCGAGTTCGCCGGGATGACCTTCTACGAGGTGCAGGCCAAATCCCTCCTCAACCGGGTGCCCGGCCAGTCCCGCGTCCCGTTCGAGTGGACGATCAACCCGTACCGGGGCTGCTCTCATGCATGCCGCTACTGTTTCGCGAGGAATACTCACACCTATCTCGATCTCGATGCCGGTGCGGACTTCGACCGGAAGGTGATCGTCAAGGTCAACGCCGGTGAGTTGGTCCGGCGCGAGTTGGCCGCGCCAAAGTGGCGGGGCGCGCACGTGGCGATGGGCACCAACGTCGACTGCTACCAGCGCGCCGAGGGCCGCTACCGGCTGATGCCGCAGATCATCAGTGCCCTGCGGGACTTCGCCAACCCGTTCTCGATCCTCACCAAGGGAACGCTGATCCTGCGCGACCTGCCCTTGCTGCGGCAGGCCGCCGAGGTGACCACGGTGGGCATCTCCTTCTCGGTGGGGTTCGTCGACGAGCAGCTCTGGCGCACCGTCGAGCCGGGCACGCCGCACCCGCACCGCCGACTGGACGCGGTCCGGGCGCTCACCGACGCCGGCTTCTCCGTCGGCGTGCTGATGGCCCCGATCCTGCCCGGCCTCAGCGACAGCGACGAGTCGATCGACGCCACCGTCTCGGCGATCGCCGCCGCCGGTGCGACAAGCGTGACCGCCCTGCCCCTGCACCTGCGTCCCGGCGCCCGGGAGTGGTACGCGCACTGGCTCGCCAGCGAGCACCCGCACCTCGTGCCCCGCTACCGCGAGCTCTACCGGGCCGGTGCGTACGCGCCGCAGTCGTACCAGCGGGAGTTGACCGCGCGGGTGCGGATTGCGTCCCGCCGGCACGGCCTGCACCGCGCCGAGGTGGGCGACAACCGCCAACTGCCCGAGCCGCCCCCTGCGCCGACCGCCGAGCAGCTGACCCTGCTCTAGCCTGACGTGCCGGGCAGGGACGCCTCTACCTGCCCGAACGCTGATCGGTCGCACCTGCTTCGCGCACCGCGGCACGTGGGCGGTCAACGGGAAGTGGTCGGTGCGACACGTAGCGCTCGCGTGGGCCTCGGGCCGGAGATGACGGGAACCTGGCGTCGGCGCCGGACAAGAACCAGGTATGAACACACCGTCGAACCAGGGGGCCATCGGGACATGACTGTGACCGAGCGCTCCGACGCACTGTTGGTAACGGGGGCGCCTGAACTGTTCGGGGAGCTGTACGAGCGGTACGGCGGTTGGCTGTACGACTTCAGCGCCCGGCGGGTCGGGCGACAGCTCGCCGAGGATCTGGTCGCCGAGACGTTCCTGGTGGCGTTCTCGCGACGCGACAGGTACGACACGTCGGTGGCCAACGCGCGCCCGTGGCTGTTCGGCATCCTGACCAACCTGCTGCGCAACTACCACCGTGCCGAGGTGCGGTGGCTGCGGGCACTGGAGAAGTCGGGTTCGGACCCGCTCGGCGGTTCCGGTCAGCACAACTTCGCCGACCGGGCCAACGAACGGCTCGACGCCAAGGCCGCCACGCAGGCACTGGCCGGCGCGCTCGCCGCGATGCCGCACGACCAACGCGATCTGCTCCTGCTGCATGTCTGGGCCGGCCTGGACTATCCGGAGCTGGCCGCCGCGCTCGGCCTGGCACCGGGCACCGTCCGGTCCCGCCTCCATCGGGCCAAGGCACGCCTGCGCCTCGCGATGCCCGCGCACTACGCACCGTCCACGTCTGCGAACGAGGGAACCGCATGAACATCAATTCTGATTCCGACAATTCGGGCGTCGACCTGCTTGTCGGCTTCCGCGAGAACCTGACCGGCGCTCCGGCGGACGCCACCGACCGGATGCGGCACGCGATCCTCAACGGGTCGGTGTACCAGCGCCCGGCCCCGAAGCGCTGGTTTCTGCGCCGGCCGGCGATTGCGACCGCGACCGCTTTCGCTCTCGCGGGTCTCGCCGTCGGCGGTGTCGCGCTGAGCACGGCCGACGGCGGCACCGGTCAAGCGGGCGGAGCCTCGGCCAGCTCGACGGACACGTCTCGCCAGTGGCAGTTGCGCGACATCACCTACGTCAGCGCACAGACCCAGGCCGCGCTTGGCGACGCGGACGACTACGTCGTGAAGGTCCGCGACGCCTACCCGGGCGGCCGGATCGACTACTGGACGGACAAGCAGACCGGACGCTCCCGGGTCGACATCTACCGGGGCGACGGCAGCCCGGACTCCTCCCTGGTGACGATCGTCGCCGACGGGAAACAGCGCGGCACCCAGATCAGCCACCCCGAGCGGACGTACTTCGAGTTCGTCGGTTCTGCGAAGGACGCGACAGGCACGGTCTTCGTTCCGAACGACCCGGCGAGCATCAGGGACTGGCTCGCCAAGGGGAGCCTGGAGATCGTGGGCCAGGAGAAGGTGGATGGGCACAACACCGTGCACCTGCGGTTGAAGCCGGGAACGGCGACCTACAGCGCCGAGCTCTGGGTGGACGAGACCTCGTTCCTGCCGTACAAGACGGTCGCCGACAAGAGCGGAACGGTGACCGACAGGGCAGAGGTCAGCACCTTCGAGTGGCTGCCCCGCACGGCCGAGAACCTGAGCCACTTCGACCTGACGCCGCCCGCCGGTTACACGAAGTTCGAGGGCAGGACCAAGGGCGACTCGACGAGCACCACTGGCGCCGCCCCGACCCTTCCCGGCGGGCCGACCAACTGACGGTCCGGCTGCTCGTCGGCGGTTCTGCGTCTGCCTCCGTCGGGCGGACGGCGCTACAGTCGGCGGGTGCGTACCGCTCAGCAGATCCTCGCCGAAGCCGCCGTGATCGCCGTCGTGGGCGCGTCCCGCGACCCCGGCAAGGCCGCGCACGGCGTGCCGTTGCAGATGCAGCGGTACGGCTGGCGCATCATCCCGGTCAACCCGACCGTCGACGAACTGTTCGGGGAACGGGCGTACAGGTCGCTGGCCGACATCCCGCACCCGGTCGACCTGGTGGACGTGTTCCGGCCGGCGGCCGACGCCGTGCAGGTGGTCCGGGACGCGGCGGCGATCGGCGCCCCGGCGGTCTGGCTACAACTGGGCATCGTCTCGGCCGAGGCACGGCGAATCGCCGAAGAGGCCGGCATGGACTATGTCGAGGACCGGTGTCTGATAGTCGAACGAGCCGCCGCCAACCTGACCCGCCTCACCTAACCCGAACCCGCCCCGCCGGGCCCCGGTGGTCGGCGGCAGGGACACGGCGGTGCCGGCGAGCACCGGAGACGAGTGGTCCGTCTGCGCGGACAGCCTCGGTCAGGAGCGTGATGCCCCTGAGTCATCTTGATGCCTCACAGTCATCACGCTCCTGACCGACGGCGCGGCCAGACCGACCGGAGGACGACGGCACGGGCGACCGATCAGCAGGCGCGGATCAGAGCTTGTACTCCTTGAGCAGGCCTCGGGAGATGATTGTCTTCTGGATCTCCGAGGTGCCCTCGCCGATGAGTAGGAACGGGGCCTCCCGCATCAGCCGCTCGATCTCGTACTCCTTGGAGTAGCCGTAGCCGCCGTGGATGCGGAACGCCTCCTGGACGACCTCGGCGCAGTATTCGGAGGCGAGCAGCTTGGCCATCCCGGCCTCGACGTCGTTGCGCTGGCCGGCGTCCTTGAGGCGGGCGGCGTTGACCATGAGGGCGTGCGCGGCCTCGATCTTCGTGCCCATCTCGGCGAGCTTGAAGGCGATCGCCTGGTGCTTGGCGAGCGGTTGGCCGAAGGTCTTGCGCTGCTGGGCGTAGCTGACGGCCAGCTCGAAGGCGCGGATGGAGATGCCGCAGGCACGGGCGGCCACGTTGACCCGGCCCACCTCGATGCCGTCCATCATCTGGTAGAAGCCTCGGCCCACCTTGTCGGCCCCACCGAGGATGGCCGAGTCGGGCACCGTCACGCCGTCGAGGATCATCTCGGTGGTCTCGACGCCCTTGTAGCCCATCTTCTCGATCTTGCCGGGGATGGTCAGGCCGGGTGCGGTCTCGCCGAAGCCCGGCTCCTTCTCCAGCAGGAAGGTGCTCATGTTGCCGTAGACGGACTCGGCGCCGGTGTCGGTCTTGACCAGGGTGGCCACCACCGAGGAGTACGCCCCGTTGGTCAGCCACATCTTCTGGCCGTTGAGCACGTAGTTGTCGCCCTCCCGTACGGCGCGAGACGTGATCGCCGAGACGTCGGAGCCGGTCTCGGGCTCGGACATGGAGAACGCGCCGCGCACCTCGCCGGTGGCCATCCGCGGCAGGAGGCGGGTCTTCTGCTCGGCGGAGCCGTGCTGGGAGATCAGGTACGCCACGATGAAGTGCGTGTTGACGATGCCGGAGATCGACATCCAGCCCCGGGACAGTTGCTCCACCACCAGCGCGTAGGTGAGCAGAGACTCGCCGAGCCCGCCGTACTCCTCGTCGATGGTGAGGCCGAACAGCCCCATCTCGCGCATCCCGTCGAGGATGTCGGTGGGGTATTCGTCGGCGTGCTCCAGCCGTTGCGCGTGCGGGATGATCTCCTTGTCGGCGAACTCCCGAACGGTCTCCAGGATCGACTGTTGCACGTCGGTCAGACCGGGCGTCTGGGCGAGTCGGGCCATCTCAGCCTCCGGGGATCCGCGCACTACTCGTGGGTAACTGGACGCCGGGTCAGTATCTGTCTCCGCGCCGACCGGGCCAAGGTGACCAGTCCCCACAACCGCTGTGAAAAGGTTCACCGCTGCGGGTAGCGTCCGGCAAGAGGGACTTTTCCGGCACCGGCAGGAGGAGTACAGCTGTGAGCTACCCCCCGCCGTCGGGACCGCCGGCAGACGATCAACCGCCGTCACCCTACGAGCCACCCCGGGACCAGTCACCGTACGCGCCACCGTCGGGCGGCCAGTCACCGTACGCGCCGCAGGGTCCGCAGCAGTCGGCGCACTGGAGTCAGCAGCCGCCATACCCTCCGCAGGGCCCCTACGCCCAGTACGGCCCGCCCCCGTCCGGCCCCGGCCGGGGCACCAACGTGCTGGCGATCCTGTCGCTGGTCTTCGCCTTCGTCTTCCCGCCGGCCGGCGCCGTCCTCGGTCACGTCGCGAAGCGGCAGATCCGCACCAGCGGCGAGGAGGGCGACCAGCTCGCCACCTGGGGGCTGATCCTCGGGTACGTGTTCACCGGGCTCACCCTGCTGGCCTGCTGCGGTTGGCTGGCCCTGGTGGCGCTGGGCAACACCGGCGACGGCGGCGGCTACTGACGAACGGGCCGGTGCGACCCCGCGCCGGTCAGCGGAAACGGGCCTCGCGGACACTGTTGCCGCCGTCCACCACGAGCATCTGACCGGTGATGTACGAGGCGGCCGGCGAGCAGAGGAAGCTGATCGCGGCGGCGACCTCGTCCGGAGTGCCCGGTCGGCCCACCGGCGTGCCCAGCCCCTGCTTGATCTCGGCCATCGTGGACGCGGCGGTGTAGATGGTGCCGGGGGCCACCGCGTTGACCGTCACCCCGTCCGCGATCATCTCCATGGCCAGTGCCCGGGTCAGCCCGACCACCCCGGCCTTCGCCGCCGCGTACGCGGCCTCGGTGGGCAGGGCGTTGACCGGGCCGGCCGTGGCCGCCAGGTTGACGATGCGACCCCAGCCCCGCTCGGCCATGCCACCGATGAACGCCCGACTGCACAGGAAGGCGGTGGACAGGTTGCGGTCGATCTCGCCGCGCCACTCGTCGTAGGTCAACTGCGCGACCGGCCGCAGCACCCCCTGGCTGGCTCGGCTGGCCAGGCCGGCGTTGTTGACGAGCACCTCGACGTCGCCCAACTGCTCGGCGACCGCGTCGGCCAGCGCGCCGACCTCGGACTCGTCGGTCAGATCCGCGACGAAACCGGTAACGCCCAACTCGCCGGCCCGCTCGTGGATGCGCCGGGTGGTGGAGACGATGGCCACCCGCGCGCCCAGGTCGGCGAGACGCCGGGCGGTGGCGTACCCGATGCCGTCCGGGCTGCCCGCCCCCGTCACCAGGGCGACCCGCCCGTCGAGCCGCATGGTCACCGGGTCGGTGAGCGCGACCGGCTCATCCGGGCCGGGGCTGCCCACCGGCGTGGCCGCGCGGGCACGTCGGGCCCCGCCCGGGCGGCTGACGTCCCGTCTGGGTCGGCTGCCGGAACGGTCCGCGGCGCGCGCGTCGAATGCCATGCCAGGATCCTGCCCGTTAGGACCGGCCCGAGCAACGCGGCACCCGGTAGTGGGGGCGTCGGGTTTGGGGTGTGCTGGCTACCCTGACAGCGCATCCCGACCTGACGAAGAGAGTTCGCATGACCAATCCCCCGCCACCCGGCAACTGGTCCGATCCCACGTGGTCGGCTCAGCCGTCGAGCCCCACACCGGATCCGACCCTCGTGGCCGGTCACTCGGTGCCCACCCAGCCCGGCCCGGCCGACCCGTACGCGCCCGTCGACCCGTACGCCGGGGGCCAGCCGGCGTTCGGTGAGCCGATGAAGGGTTACGCCCCGCCCGCCTACGGCCCGCCCGGTTATCCCCCGCAGTACCCCGGCTACGGCTACCCGGCCGCACAGAAGACCAACGGGATGGCGATCGCCGCGCTGGTCCTCGCGCTTGTCGGCATCGCGTCCTGCATCACCGCGCCGGTCGGCGCGATCCTCGGGCACGTGGCGCAGAAACAGATCCGGCTCAGCGGCGAGGGCGGTGCGGGGATGGCGAAGGCCGCCATCATCGTCGGCTGGATCCTCACCGGGCTGCTCGGGCTGCTGATCCTCTTCTACGTCGGCGCGATCATCCTCGCGGTCACCACTGGCGCGAGCAACGACAGCAGCTACTGACCCGCCGGGCGGGTCGGCGTACCGCCGGGTTTCGGGCCAGGTCGACAGCCGGCGGCGGTCGTCCCGGCCCGACCGGTCACTCGGCCGGTGGGGTGAACGACGAGGTACGGCTCATCCCGGCGGCCCGGCCCTTCGCGGCGACGACGAGCGCCATCTTGCGGGAGGCCTCGTCGATCATCTCGTCGCCGAGCATCACCGCGCCGAGCTTGCCGCCGGCCTCCGAGGTGTAGTGCTCGTACGCGTCGAGGATCAACTCGGCGTGGTCGTAGTCGGCCTGCGCCGGCTGGTAGACCTCGTTGGCGGCGTCGATCTGACCCGGGTGCAGCACCCACTTGCCGTCGAAGCCCAGCGCCGCCGAGCGCTTGGCGACCGCACGGAAACCGTCGACGTCCCGGATTTGCAGGAAGGGGCCGTCGATGGCCTGAAGGGCGTGCATCCGGGCGGCCATCAGGATCCGCATCAGGATGTAGTGGTACGGGTCGCCCGGGTAGTCCGGGATCAACGCGCCGACCACCAACGACCTCATGTTGATCGACGCCATGAAGTCGGCCGGCCCGAAGATGATGGTCTCCAGCCGCGGCGAGGCGGCGGCGATGGCGTCCACGTTGACCAGACCTGCCGCGTTCTCGATCTGCGCCTCGATGCCGATCCGGCCGACCTCCAGGCCGAGCGTCTTCTCGATCTGGGTGAGCAGCAGAGCCAGCCAGTGCACCTGCTCGGCGTTCTGCACCTTCGGCAGCATGAGGCAGTCCAGGTTCGCGCCGGCGCCCTCGACGACCTCGATGACGTCCCGGTAGGTCCACGGGGTGGTCAGGTCGTTGACCCGCACGACCCGGGTCTTGCCGGCCCAGTCACCCTCGTTGAGCGCGGCCACGATGTTCTTGCGCGCGTCCGGCTTGGCCAGTGGGGCGACGGCATCCTCCAGGTCCAGGAAGACCTGGTCGGCCGGGAGCCCCTGGGCCTTGCCGAGCATCTTGACGCTGGAACCCGGCACGGCGAGGCACGACCGGCGGGGACGACCGACTGCGGCCATGGATGCGCTCCTTCCAGCGGCCGGCGGGCATGCCGACGCCACCTGACTCCGCGGGAAACTTAACGATCCCAAAGGGCGTTGTGACGTCACGGTAACCTCGCGCCATGACCGGGGTGAATGGACCTGTGGAAGATCTCACTGGGCGTCGACTGGTGGTGGTGACCGGGGCCAGCTCCGGCATCGGTCTGGCCGCCGCCGTGCACCTGGCGTGCCGGGGCGACCGGGTGGTGCTGGTCGGGCGGGACCCGGCCCGCCTCCAGGCCGCGGCCGTTCGGGTACGGGAGAATTCCGGTGCACGCCCCGAGCTGTTCCGGGCCGACTTCGCCGTCCTCGACGACGTACGCCGACTGGCCGAGCAGCTCCGGGCCGCGTACGACCGGATCGACGTGCTCGCCAACAACGCCGGTGCGATCGCGCTGCAACCACTGCGCACCGTCGACGGCTTCGAGATGTCGATCCAGGCCAACCACCTGGCCCCGTTCCTGCTGACGAACCTGCTCGCCGACCGGGTGGGCCGGATCGTGGTGACCGCCTCCGGCGCGCACCGCTTCGGCGCGCTCGACCCGGACGACCTGAACGCCCCGCTGCGCCGTTACCGCTCGATGGGCGCGTACGGCTCCAGCAAGCAGGCGAACATCCTGTTCACCGCCGAGGCGGCGCGGCGCTGGCCGGACACTGCCGCGTACAGCTTCCACCCCGGAGTGGTGCGCAGCCGGTTCGGCAACGACAGCAAACTTGTCGCGTTCGGCATGCGGGTCATGCCGTTCCGCAGCCCGGAGAAGGCCGCCGAGACCCTGGTGTGGCTGGCCGACCAGGACCGCTCCCGACTCGTCGACGGGGGCTACTACATCGACCGGCGGCTGCGTCGGCCGTACGGCAAGGCCGCCGATCCGCAGCTCGCCGCCCGGCTCTGGGCGGCCAGCGCCAAGGCCGTCGGCCTCGACGCCTAGGGCCGCCGGCATGCTGACTCTTGTCGCGCTCGTCGAGTTTCCGGTCGGGGCCGAGGCTGCCGGACAGCGTTACGAGGACGCCGTGTTGGCCCTGCTCGGGCGGCACGGCGGCCACCTGGAACGCCGGCTGCGCGGCACCGACGGGCGGACCGAGGCGCACGTGATCCGCTTCGCGGCTCGGGCCGGCTACGAGTCGTTCCTCGCCGACCCGGAGCGGGCCGCGCTGCGTGGCGCCCTCGGCGAAGCCGCTCCGACGACCCGGGTCATCGAGGTGGACGAAGTCTGAGCGCCCGCCGCAACGACGAGGTCTGAGCGCCCGCCGCGATCCGGCTGGGCCGTGCGCTCAGTCGCGCAACGGGGTCGGATCGGCGGGCAGCGCGGTCGGTGCGGCCCGGCGAGCGGCCCGACCACCGCCGAGTACCACCACCGCCACCCCGACCAGCAGCAGCGCCATCCCGACCAGCGCGTACGGGCGGGGCAGCTGACCCAGCCAGGCCCAGCCGAGCAGGGCCGCACCGGGTGCCTCCAGCAGGATCAGCACGCTCACCGTGGTCGCCGAGATCTTCCGCAGGGCGTAGTTGAACATCGAGTGCCCGAGCAGTTGGGCGCCGGCCACCAGGGCCAGGATGGCCAGCCAGGTGTGCCCGTCGAACCCGGTCAGCCGTGCGCCGCCGACCAGGCACACCACCAGCAGGATCAGTGCGCAGATCCCGTAACAGATGGTGGTGTAGGTGGTGGTGCTGATGCTGGCGCGTGCCCGTTCCCCGAAGGCGGTGTAGACGGCCGCGAACAGGCCGCCGGTCAGCGCCAACACGTCGCCGAGGACGGCCCTGCCGGAGACACCCACGTCGGTCCCGGTGGCTGTCGCCGCGCCGCCGACCGCCACCGCGATGCCGATCCACACCACCCGGGGCAGTCGACGCCTCTGGGCGCGGGCGATCAGCCCCTGCCAGACCGGCTGCGTGGCGACCAGGGCGGTGGACGTGGCGACGGAGGTGAGCTGGGCACTGGGCACCCAGGTGGCGAAGTGGCCGGCCAACGCGACCCCGGACAGGACGCAGAACAGGCCCTCCCGCCGCCGGATGCCTCGGGTCAGCCCACGGAACTCGGCGCGGCGCCGGGCCAGGGCGAAGGGGCTCAAGACGGCCACCGCGAGCAGGTTGCGCCAGAACGCGATGGCCAGCGCGGGGGCGGCCGCGTACGCGATGAGCGGCGCGGACGACGACACGGCGACCACGGCCAGGCCGACCGCGCCGGTGGTCAGCAGATCCGGGGACGGGCGGTGGGGAGGTGGGGACACGGGACGTAATCCTCACACGTATGACGGTCAGCACGGAGGGTCAGCACTCCGTTACGATCATGCGGGTCCCGCCGGCGACCATCTACCGCCCGGAGGCGTTCCCCCATGCCCAGCTACCAGGCGGTGTTGTTCGACTTCTTCGGCACCCTGACCCGTTCGGTGCGGCGTGGTGTCGCGCACGTCGGCACCGCCGAGCTGCTCGGGTGCCCCACCGACACCCTGACCGAGGTGCTGGACCGCACCTACTACGAGCGGGCCACCGGCCGGCTGGGCGACGCGGAGGCGACCCTGCGCTGGGTGTGCGCCCAGGCGGGCGTACGCCCGAGTGACACCGCGGTGCGGGCGGCGGTGGCGTCGCGGCACCGGGCGGTCCGCGCGGACACCTGGCTGCGGGCCGACGCGGTGCCCGTCCTGGCGGCCCTGCGCCAGCGCGGCCTGCACACAGGTGTGATCAGTGACTGTACGCACGAGTTGCCGGCCTTCCTGCCACAGCTCGCGGTGGCCCCACTGCTCGACGTGCGGGTCTTCTCGGTGCAGGTAGGACGGTGCAAGCCGGATCCGGTGCTGTACCTGACCGCCTGCCAACGGCTCGGGCTCACGCCCGCCGACTGCCTGTACGTCGGTGACGGCGGCAGCCAGGAGCTGACCGGCGCCGAGCGGGCCGGGATGACCGCCGTCCGACTTGCCGCGCCGGATCTGGCCACACACCTGGTGTTCAACGCCGACCTGGACTGGCGGGGGCCCACGCTCGGCACACTGGGTGAGGTGCTCACCCTCGTCGACGGCTACGTCAAGGCGGTGGGCGTCGGCGGGCGGGCCGGCTGATTCCGCCACAGGCGGCGCTCCGCGGGCCAGCTCAACCCGCGGTCCGGCGCGGGCGGGCTCAACCGACGGCCCGAGGCGGGCGGGCTCAACCCGCAGCCCGGCGCGGGCCAGGCTCAAGCGGCGGCGGCGGCGCGGGCGGGTGCGCGGTCAGCGGCGGCGGACCCGGTGCAGGCGGAACGGTTTGCGGGTGGCCCGGACCGCCGGGGTGGCCCGGGGTGGCTCGGCCTGTGCGTCGGCCGGCAGGTCCGCGCCGGCCAACGGTGTGCCGGCCGGGCTGAGTCGGTTCACCGCGCACCCGTCCGCGGCCCACCGGGCCACCAGGTCGGCGGTCGGGCCCGGCGCGTTGAGGCGCTTCGCCGCCACCAGGGGAGCGGCGGTGTCCCACGCCTCGGTGCCCGGCCGCACCCGGCTCACCCGGGCCGGCCAGGTGACGATCCGACCGCCGTGGTCACCGCGCAGGGTGACCTGCGCCTCGGTCGCGTCGGCGAGGCCCGGCGCGGCCTGCTCGCCCGGCCCGGAGACCACCAGCAGCGCGCCCTCGAGCGGGGCGCACCAGAGCGCGAGCGCCGGCCCGCCGGACACGCTGACCCAGGCCACTGCGGCCTTCTTCATCGCCTCGTCGACAAGCGGCGTGCCGCCGGGGGCGTCCTCGTCCGTCACACCCGCATCCTCCCGCATCGGTGCCTCCGCTCAACCCACGAAAGGTGGAACGCTGATCTCGCCCCGGGCCACCGGCATCACCTGGCCGGCGACCGTCGCCCCGACCGCCGCCCCGTTCGCCGCGGTGACCGTGCAGGTCAGCGCGGACGGGCGGTTCATCTCCGCACCCTGGCGGACCGCGTACTCCGACAGCCCCTCGCCGGGCAGCAGCCCGGTCGCCACCAGCCACACACCGAGGCCGAGCGCCGCCGAGCCGGTAGCCGGATCCTCCGGGACGCCCATCCCCGGCACGAACACCCGGGTGTGCGCGGTGTGCGCGGCGGCGTCCCAGGAGAAGACGCTGAGCTGCGACACCCCGTACCGCTGCGCCGCCTCGGGCTGCACCCGGGCGCGGGCCACCGACTCCGGCCGAACCGGCAGGTACGGGAACTCCAGCCCGCAGCCGGCGACGCGTGGGGCAGGCCCGACGTGGTCGTCAGCGGTCAACCCGGCGATCTCCAACAACGGCTCCGGGTCCAACTCCGGCCCGAGAGTCGGGGCGCCACCGGTCAACGTCGCCCCGGTCGGGGTCACCTCGATCGGCAGCACCCCGGCCGCACACTCCTGAGTGACCCGCCCCACAGCGAAGATGCCCCGCCGGCTCGCGGTGACCGCCGCACCGACGCTGGGGTGCCCGGCGAACGGCAACTCCTCCGCCGGGGTGAAGATCCTGGCCCGGTAGGTGGCTCCGACCTGGGTCGGCGGCAGCACGAACACCGTTTCGGAGAGGTTGAACTCCAGCGCGAGCGCCTGCATCTGCTCGGTGGCCAGCCCTTCCGCGCCGAACACCACGGCCAGCGGGTTGCCGGCGAAGGGGCGGTCGGTGAAGACGTCCACGATCTCGTAGGCCAAGGTCGACATGTTGATAAACACTAGGCGCTTAGGCTGGTGCCCGTGAGCACGCCGACCCGGGTCTACATCGCCCGTCTCGCCGGAGTCGCCGTCTTCGACCCGAACGGCGACCAGGTGGGCCGGGTTCGCGACGCCGTGGCACGACTACGGGCGACCAAACGACCGCCGGAGGTGGTCGGCCTCGTGGCCGAGATGCCGATGCGTCGTCGGATCTTCCTGTCCATCAACCGGATCACCTCCATCGACGCGGACGCCGTCGTCCTCGGCTCCGGCACCCTGAACCTGCGCCGGTTCGAGAAGCGCGGGAACGAGCTGCTGGTCCTCCAGGAACTGCTCGACCGGCGGGTGCAGCTCGACCCGGGTGGCCAGCCCGGCACGGTCGTGGACGTCGCGATGGAGTGCAGCCGGGGCGGCGAGTGGTCACTGACCCGTGTCGCGGTGCGCGAGCAGACCGGTCGGCTCAGTCGCCGCGGCCACCTGCACCAGGTCGAGTGGGACCGGGTGCGCGGCCTCAGCGGCATCGCCGACAACCGGGGTACGGCGAATCTGCTCGCCGTCCTGGAGGACATGCGACCGGCCGACCTGGCCAACGCGCTTCAGGATCTGCCCGACGCACGGCGCAACGAGGTCGCGGCGGCGTTGGACGACGAGCGGTTGGCCGACGTGCTCAGCGAGTTGCCGGAGCACGACCAGGTGGAGATCCTCGCGGCACTGGACCGGGAACGGGCCGCGGACGTGCTGGAGGAGATGGACCCGGACGACGCCGCCGACCTGCTCAACGAGCTGCCCCCACCGGAGCAGGACGTGCTGCTGGACCTGATGGAGCCGGACGAGGCCGACCCGGTGCGGCAGCTCCTGAAGTACACCCCCGGAACGGCGGGCAGTGTGATGACCTCGGAGCCGGTCATCCTGCCGCCGGACGCCACAGTCGCCGAGGCGCTGGCCCGGATCCGGGAGCCACAGCTGTCCCCCGCCGTCGCCGCGCAGGTCTTCGTGACCCGGGCACCACAGAACACGCCGACCGGCCGCTACCTGGGCATGGTGCACTTCCAGGCGCTGCTGCGCGAGCCTCCCGCCGACCTGCTGGGCAAGGTGGTGGTCAACGACATCGACCCCCTGCGCCCGACCACCCCACTGCCGGAGATCACCCGTCGGATGGCCACCTACGACCTCGTCGCCATGCCGGTGATCGACCGGAGCAACCGGCTGGTCGGCGCCGTGACGGTGGACGACGTGCTGGACCACTCCCTACCCCGGGACTGGCGGGACCGCGACGCCCTGACCGCCCCGGGCACCACCGACGCGGCGCTGGACGGCGCGGATGGCTGAGCAGCGGCGTAACGAACGGCTCGACCAGCCGCGTGAGCCCCGGGGCATCAAGCTGCCCCGGTTCGACGCGGAGGCGTTCGGCAGGTGGTCGGAGGGCATCGCCCGGGGCATGGGCACCGCGAACTTCATCGTCGTCATGACTGTGGTGATCACGATCTGGTTCGTCTGGAACACAGTGGCCCCGGCGAACCTGCGCTTCGACCCGTACACCTTCACGTTCTTGACCCTGGTGTTGTCGTTGCAGGCCAGTTACGCGGCCCCGCTGATCCTGCTGGCACAGAACCGGCAGGCGGACCGGGACCGGGTGGCCCTGGAGGAGGACCGACGGCGAGCCACCGCGCAGAAGGCGGACACCGAGTACCTGGCCCGGGAGATCGCGGCACTGCGGATCGCGCTGGGTGAGGTGGCCACCCGCGACTTCCTCCGCTCCGAGCTGGCCCGCCTGGCCGAGGAACTGGACGAGATGGGGCAGCGCCGGCAGCGGCTGGAACGCCGCCAACAGGAGAAGGACAGCCGGCAGGAGAAGCGCAGCCAACGACCGACCGACGGTGTCGGCCTGGACGAGCCACGCGACGACCTGGACGGCGACTTCGTCCGGGACGCCCGGCCGGACGGCACCGGGCCGCGCCGGTCGGACAGCTGATCGGTGGGTCATCGATTGGCTCACACCGCACCGGGCAGCGGCGGCAACGGATGCCCCGCGACGTAGCATTGCGGGCATGTCAGCACCCGTGAGCACCGTCGAGGACGCGATCCAGGCCGCGCTGGCCACCGTCAACGACCCGGAGATCCGCCGGCCCATCACCGAGCTGGGCATGGTCCGCTCCGCCACGATCGCTGCCAACGGCGTCGTCCGCGTCGAGCTGCTGCTCACCGTCGCCGGCTGCCCGCTCAAGGACAAGCTGCGTACGGACATCACCACCGCGGTCGCCGCCGTGCCCGGCGTCACCGGTGTGGAGATCGACTTCGGTGTGATGACCCCCGAGCAGCGGCAGTCGTTGCAGTCGCAGCTGCGCGGCGGCGGCGCCACCGCGGAGCCGGTGATCCCGTTCGCCCAGCCGGGCTCGCGCACCCGGGTGTACGCGGTGGCCAGTGGCAAGGGCGGTGTCGGCAAGTCCAGCGTGACTGTCAACCTGGCGGCGGCGCTCGCCGCCCGCGGGCTCTCCGTCGGCGTGGTCGACGCGGACATCTACGGCCACTCGGTGCCCCGGATGCTCGGCACGGAGGCCCGGCCCACCCGCGTCGAGGACATGATCATGCCGCCGCAGTCGCACGGCGTGAAGGTGATCTCCATCGGCATGTTCACCTCCGGCAACGCCGCGGTGGTGTGGCGCGGCCCGATGCTGCACCGGGCGTTGCAGCAGTTCCTGGCCGACGTCTACTGGGGCGACCTGGACGTGCTTCTGCTCGACCTGCCGCCGGGCACGGGTGACGTGGCCATCTCGCTGGCCCAACTGCTGCCCAACTCGGAGATCCTGATCGTCACCACCCCGCAGACCGCCGCCGCCGAGGTGGCCGAGCGGGCCGGTGCGATCGCCTTGCAGACCCACCAGCGGGTGGTCGGCGTCATCGAGAACATGTCCTGGCTGGAGCTGCCGGACGGCTCCCGGATGGAGATCTTCGGTGCCGGCGGCGGCACGGCCGTCGCCGAGTCGCTGAGCCGGACCATCGGCGCCCAGGTGCCGCTGCTCGGTCAGATCCCGCTGGACACCCGGGTCCGCGAGGCTGGCGACGCCGGCAACCCGGTGGTGCTGGCCGAGCCGGATTCCCCGGCCGCCCAGGCCCTCGGCACGATCGCCGACCGGCTCGCGCTACGCCGCGAGTCGCTGCTCGGCAAGCCGCTCGGCCTCAAGCCCGCCGGCCGCTGACCGCCGAGCGCCCCTGCCCGCCGCCGCACGCCGGCGCTGACTGGCCGCCGCCGGGCGGCGGGCTGGCCGGTGGGCGCGGGCCGATCGCCGGGCGCGGGCCGATCGCCGGGCGGCTTGATCAACTCGGATTTCAGGAAATCGGGGCATCTGGCGCCCTTGGACCGGCCGACTTCCTGAAAACCGAGTCGATCTCGGTAACACCCGCGGGTGGGGATGGCTGGCGGTCAGGTGGCGTCGTCGTAGCTGACGCGGGGCGCCGGGGCCGGGGCGCCGTTGCTGGTGGCCGTGCTGGACCCGGTGCCGTTCGACCGCAGGTCCGCGGCACTGGCCACGTCCTTCAGGTCGTCGTGCACACTGCTGACGTCCGCACGCAGGTTGTCGTAGACGCCCTGCAACGGCTTGCGGATCGCCGCCTCGTCCTCCTCGCTGAGGAGGTGCTTGCGGATGAACGCCTTCGGGTGCAGGTCCTCAAGCTGGATGTCGGTGCCCAGCTCACGACTCAGGTCGCCGGTGGCGTTACGGGCCATGTTGCGCAGGTTGCGCACCAGCCGCAGGCCGTCGTTGATGACCGTGGGCAGCTTGTCACCGAAGATCAGCAGCGCCAGGAGCAGCAGCGCACCGATCTCCCACCAGTTCAGGTTGTCGAGCATCCCGCGGGCCTCCTCTCGGCGTCAGCAGCAAGACTACGCACGCCGCCCGGCTTTGGGGCAAGGGGTGAGCCGCTGTTCACTTGGCGTCCGCGGCGAGGGTTACCGAGGTGTTCTGCCGGGCGGAGCCCCGTCGAAACTCGACAGACACCACCGAGCCGGGCGCGAACTTGCGGACCAACGCGGTCAGGTCCGTCGGCTCGGTCATCGGCCGTCCGTTGATCTTGAGGATGACGTCGCCGACCTTCAGTCCGGCGCTGTCCGCCGGGCCGGACGGCTCCACCTCCGCCAGCCGAAGACCACCCCCGGCGGCCCCGGTCGGGCCTTCCGCTCGGGCGCCGATCACCGTACGCCGGGCCTTGCCGGTGCCGATGATGTCCTGGGTCACCCGCTTGGCCTGGTTGATCGGGATGGCGAAGGCGAGCCCGATGTTGCCCGCTTCCTGGCCCTCGGCGACAAGTGACTTGATTGTCGAGTTCACCCCGACCACCCGTCCGGCGCCGTCGACAAGCGGGCCGCCCGAGTTTCCGTGGTTGACCGCGGCGTCGGTCTGGATGGCCGCGTAGTAGCGCATCGGGCCACCCGGCTCACCGGCCTGCATCGTCCGGTCCAGGGCGCTCACGATGCCGGCGGTGACCGTGTTGGCGAGCGACAGCGGCGAGCCGATGGCGAGCACCGGGTCACCGACCGCCAACGAGTCGGAATCACCGAACTCCACGGGCCGCAGCCCGGTACGACTCACCTTGATCACCGCGATGTCCGACTCCGGATCCTGACCGACGATGGTCGCCGGCGCGGTGCTGCCGTCGTTGAAGACCACCGACGCCTTACCGGTGCCACCGGCCACCACGTGATCGTTGGTGATCACATGGCCGTCGGCGGTGGCGATGAACCCGGAGCCCTCACTGGTCCCGCCGAGGCTGCTCATCCGCACGGTGACCACGCTGGGCAGGACACGTTCGGCGACACCGGCCAGCGACTCCGGCTTGCGCTGGGCCAGCGCTGGCGCCTCGGCTGGCGTGCCACCCAGGACCACCCCACCACCAACCCCGCCGCGTACCGCGAACGCGTAGCCCAACGCCCCGCCGAGGGCGCCGGCCAGCAAAGCGGTGATCACGGGAATGAGCAACAGGTGGCGTAGCCGCGGCCGACCCGGTGCGTCCGGATCGGAGACCGGCTCGGGCTCGGTGCCGGCCACCACCACCCCCGGCACCACAACGGCGGCCGGCGCCGCCGGGTCCCGCCAGGGATCGGCGAGCGCGTCCGACCACCAGGGCGACGCACCGGCCGTGCCGGTCGCGGCGGCGGTCGGCACGGGCCAGCCCGCCGAGGGCCCCACGGCCGGCACACCCCCCACCGGCGGGTATCCGTATGACGACCCGCCAGCCAACGGCACAGCCGACGCACCACCCGGCGGCACGGCGGGCGCACCACCCCGCGGCACAGCCGACCCGCCGGCCGGAGGCACAACCGGCGCACCACCCGGCGGCACAACCGACCCGCCAGCCGGAGGCACAGCAGCGGGCGTACTGCCGACGCCCGGCGTGGTCGGCGGTCCCACCGGTGGGCCCCCTGCCCCGGGCGGTCGCGCCGGAGCCGGAGTCTCACCGCCCCGGCGCCAGTCCCAGCCGTCGGTCACGTTGGTGCCTCCCAGTCCGTCCCCGGATCCCGCGTCGCGTCGCCCGGCCACGGGCCGTTTGGTCGCGACTGACGGGATACCGCTTCCAGGATTGCACGGATGCGCGTGGTGGGGTCAGCGGTTGACCCGGTGATCGCTTCAGCCGGAGGCCCGACTGCGCCCCGCGGCGGTCGCCTCTACGCTCACAGTGCCAACCCGCCCCCGCACCACGCACCGCCCCCGGAGGTGCCCCATCGCCACTGTCGCCGGTACCGGCAGTTCGACGGCCCAGGCTCAGCAGTTCGCCGAGTCTTACGTCACCGAGGATCTCGTCCTGCGCACCGCCCGCAGCCTGGCCCTGGAGGTGGGCCTCGACGCGGTCACGCCCGGCGCGGGCGCGGCGCTGCGGCTGTTGGCCGCCGCCGGCAACGCCCGCGCGGTGGTGGAGATCGGCACCGGCACCGGGGTGAGCGGTGTCTGGTTGCTCCGTGGCATGCGTGCCGACGGTGTGCTCACCACGATCGACGTGGAGGTGGAGCATCAGCGGATCGCGCGGCGGATCTTCGCCGAGGCGGGCTTCGCTGCCGGCCGCACCCGGATCATCACCGGTCGTGCGCTCGACGTGCTGCCCCGGCTGGCCGATGGCGCGTACGACCTGGTCTTCGTGGACGCGGAGGCGACCGGCTTCCACGCCTGTGTGGAGGCCGCGCTGCGGCTGTTGCGTCCGGGCGGTGTGCTCGCGCTCAACGGCGTGCTGGCCAGCGGCCGGATCGGTGACCCGGCCGCGCGGGACGCGGAGACGGTGACGGTCCGCGAGACGATCAAAGCGGTCCGCGAGTCGGAGCACTGGATCCCCGCGTTACTCCCGGTCGGTCACGGGGTGCTCGCCGCGGTGAAGTGCTGATCCGGGCCGATCCCGTCGACCTTGCGCCTTCGGTCGCCGAGACGCCTGGAATGCCCCTTGCATTCGGACAGCAAGTGCAAGATCGCGGGGGGAACCTCGACGCGCGGAGCCTAGACGCTGGATAGCCAGCGCAGCAGCCAGCGCACGCCCCAGCCGGTGGCGCCGCGGCTGACCTCGGCGTCGTCGCCGTCCGCCCAGGACGGGGCCGACATGTCCAGGTGCAGCCAGCGGTCCCGTAGTTCGCCGGTGAACTCGCGCAGGTAGAGGGCGGCCAGCACCGAGCCGGCGCCCTGCGCCGGCGCGCTGTAGAGATCGGCGATGTCGCTGCCGAGATATTCGGCGTAGTCGTTGTGCAGCGGCATCCGCCACGCGGACTCGCCGGCCGCCTCGGTAGCGGCCAGCACGTCGGCGGCCAGCTGGTCGTTCTCGCTGTAGAGGGCGGCGGTGCGCTTGCCCAGGGCGACGGCGTTGGCACCCGTGAGGGTGGCCAGGTCGAGAAGCAGGTCCGGTTTGAGCTGCTGCACCGCGTACGCCAGGGCGTCGGCGAGGACCAGACGGCCCTCGGCGTCGGAGTTTGTCGTCTCGCTTGTCGTGCCGCCGTAGTGCCGGATGACGTCGCCGGGGCGGAACGCCGAGCCGCTGACCATGTTCTCGGCGAGCGGGGCCAACGTGGTGATCCGGACCGGCAGCCGCAGCGCGGCGGCGCCGAGGGTGGCGGCGACGACCGCGGCCGCGCCGGCCATGTCCTTGCGCATCAGTTTCATCGCCGGCACCGGCTTGATCGAGATGCCGCCGGTGTCGAAGGTGATGCCCTTGCCGACAAGCACCACGTGCGTACGCGCGTCGGCGGGGTGCCAGTCCAGCTCGACGAGTCGGGGGCCGCTGGCCGAGCCACCGCCCACGGCGAGGATTCCGCCGAAGCCCTCGGCGGCCAGCTCGGCCGGGCCGCGGACCCGCAGTCGCAGGTCCGGCAGGTCGGCGGCGGCGGAGGTCACCTGATCGGCGAACCACTGCGGGGTCTTCACCGACGAGGGGGTGTTGGTCAGGTCACGGGCGAGATGGGTCATCGCCGCGGTGGTCCGGGCGGTGGCGACGGTGGCCTCGAACGCGGCCGGGTCGGCGAGCAGCAGGTCGACGCCGCTGAGCGCCGGCGGGTCGCCTGCCTCGGTCAGCCGGTACCGGTACGGGGCGAGCAGCAGCCCCTCGGCCAGCCCGCGCACCGCGGCCGGAGTGACCTCGGCCGGCAGCGCGATGGTGATATGCGTCTCACCCTTGCCGGAGCGGGCCAGGGCTGCGCCTGCCGTCCGCCAGGCCGCCTCGTCACCGTCGCCGACGCCGAGCAGCAGGAGCCGGCCCGGGGTACGACCGGGTCGAAGCTGGGTGTGGATCTCGCCGGCTCGGCCAGTCAGTCGGGCCGCCGGCACCAGCGCGGCTGCCTCCCCGGCCGTGCCGTCAGGGGGCGTCGTGACTGTCGACACGGGCTCGGCCGAGGCGTCACCTCCCGCTGCCGCATCGGCGGGACGGACAGGCAGGACGAGGACGTCGAGCCGGTCGGGCTCGGCGATCAGACGGATGGCGAGCACGCGGAACCGTACCTCCAGGGAAGTGTCGCGGAGCGGAACCGAGCCCGCCTGCCCGCGCCGATGAAGACCCTGAGCCACCGGCGATACCGGTGGCTCAGGGCCCGAAGAACGCTCCGGGCGGTGGAAGCCGCCCGGACCACTCCTTACTCAGCCGGCCGCCGCCTTCAACGCGTCACCGAGCGCGTTGGCCTCGTCGGGAGTCATCTCGACGACGAGCCGGCCACCGCCCTCCAGCGGGACCCGCATGACGATGCCCCGCCCCTCCTTGGTGACTTCCAGCGGACCGTCGCCCGTCCGCGGCTTCATCGCCGCCATGTTGTCTCCCCTCAGACCTACACCAGGGTCGGTGGGTTGCCCCACAGCCACTTCGTCACGACCACCCGCAACGGTCGCGGGGGTGTCGACAGACGATTTTCCCTGATGAACACCGCCGGACCCAAACCGGAGCAGCATTGATGTAACAGCATCTAGCTTATCTTGAGAAGGCCTGTCACAATGTGCGGTCATGCAGGCACGGTCGGCACTCTTCGACCTGTACGGCGACCACCTCCGACCGAGGGGTGGCCGCGCACCGGTTGCTGCCCTGGTCAAGCTGCTGGCGCCGCTGGGAATCGCACCGCCCGCCGTTCGCACCGCCGTGTCCCGGATGGTGCGTCAGGGCTGGCTCGAACCGCTGCGGTTGATCTCCGGGCCGGGCTATTCGATCACACCGAAAGCCGCCCGGCGACTCGACGAGGCAGCGTCGCGGATCTACCGGACCGGCCGGGTCACCTGGGACGGTCGGTTCGATCTGCTGGTGTTGGAGGCCCCCGGCTCCCGACGGGACCGGCAGCGGCTCGCCGCCAACCTGAGTTTCCTCGGCTACGGCACGCTCGACGAGCAGACCTGGGTCGCGACCCGCCCCGCCGACGACGTCGACCTGATCCTCGCCGAGGCCGGCATCCGGTTCGAGCGGTTCACCGCCTCGCACTTCTCGGGCACCCCCGGGGCGATGGGTGTGGTCCGGCGCGCATGGGACCTGACCGAGATCGGCCGCGCCTACGAGCGGTTCGTCGCGGACCAGCGCCCACTCCTCTCCGCCGTCACAGTGCGCAGCAGCGACGAGGAGGCGTACGCGACCCGGTTCCGGCTCGTGCACGCGTGGCGTACGTTCCTCTTCCGGGACCCGCAGCTGCCCCCGGCGCTGCTGCCCGAACGCTGGCCCGGCACCGCCGCGGCCAGTTTCTTCGACCGGCACGCGGCCCGCCTGCGTCCGGCCGCGGACCGGTACGTCGAACAGTGCCTCGATTCCGGTAACCGCCTCGTCCGACAGAAGGGTCGTTAGACACGTGACCGAGCCGCTGCTGGTCGACCGGACCGACGCCGTCGTCACCCTCACGCTGAACCGTCCGAACGCGATGAACGCGCTCGACGTGGCGCTGAAGGAGGCGCTGCGGGACGCCCTGGCGGAGCTGGAGACCGACAGGTCCTGCCGGGCGGTCGTGCTGGCCGGTGCCGGCAGCTCGTTCAGCGCCGGTCAGGATCTGCGCGAACACGTGTCGACACTGGAGAACTCCGCAGGTGATCCCCTGGGCACCGTGCGGGCGCACTACAACCCGATCGCCGCTCGGCTCGCCAACCTGCCCAAGCCGGTGATCGCCGCCGTTCGTGGCATGGCCGCCGGCGCGGGCGCGTCGTTGGCGTTCCTCGCCGACATCCGCATCGGTGGCCCGACCACCAGCTTCCTGATGGCCTTCGCCAAGGTGGGCCTCGCCGCCGACACCGGCGCCTCCTGGACCCTGCCCCGGCTGGTCGGCCACGCCAAGGCGGTGGAGCTGTTGCTGCTGGCCGAGCCCGTCCGCGCCGAGGAGGCCTGCCGGATCGGCCTGCTCAACCGCCTGGTGGACGACGACGAGTTGGTGTTGCCGACCGCCCAGGAGCTGGCCGCTCGCCTCGCCGCCGGACCGACCGTCGCCTACGGGGCGATCAAGCGGCAGCTCTCCATCGCCGACGCCGGCACCCTCGCCGACGCCCTCGCGGCCGAGGCGCAGGCCCAGTCGATCTGCGGCGCCACCACCGATCACCGGGCTGCCACGCTCGCCTTCGTCGCCAAGCAGAAACCGGTCTTCGAGGGACGCTGAACGCGATTCGCACGCCGCCCTTACCGTCCTCGAACACGGGCGGCCTAGCGTCGGCCGGTATGAGCGATCGTGAAGCGGTGGCGCACCTGCTGCGCCGGGCCACCTTCGGGCCGACCGCAGACGAGGTGGACGCCGCCGAGCGGGCCGGACCGGCAGCGACCCTGGACCGGCTGCTCACCCCGCCCGCGACGGACCGGGGTGCGGCGGCCACTCCGATCCCCACGCTGTCCCCCGACCCGTACGCCGGGCTGACCAAGGACTCCACCCGCGAGCAGCGGCAGCAGGCCAACGCGGAGCGTCGCAAGCAGCTCCAGCAGGTCACCGGCTGGTGGCTGGACCGGATGGTGGCCGCCGAGGACGGGCTGACCGAGAAGCTGATCTTCTTCTGGCACGGGCACTGGGCGACGAGCGCGCAGAAGGTCAAGTCGGCCCGGATGATGCAGGGCCAACTGGACACGCTGCGCCGGCACGGACGGGGGCCGCTGGGCCCACTCGTCGCCGCGATGGTGCGCGACCCCGCCCTGATCATCTGGTTGGACGGGCAGAAGAACACCCGCAAGGCGCCGAACGAGAACCTGGCCCGCGAGCTGATGGAGTTGTTCACCCTCGGCATCGGCGCCTACTCCGAGGCGGACGTGAAGGCCGGCGCGCGCGCCCTGACGGGCTGGGTTGTCGAGAGGCGTACCGGGGTGGCCCGGTTCGAGGCCAAACGGCACGACCCCGGCGCGAAGACCATCCTCGGGCAGAGCGGCCGGTTCGACGCCGAGTCGTACGCCGGGCTGCTGGCCGCCCAACCCGCGGCGGCGACCTTCGTGGCCGGGCGGCTCTGGTTCCGCTACGCCGGCACCGACGTCCCCGCACCGCAGGGCCTGGCCGGGACGGACACCATCGCGACCCTGCGGGCGATCCTCTCGGCGCCGGCCTTCGCACAGACCCGGGGCACGCTCGTCAAGCAGCCGGTGGAGTGGCTGGTCGGGGCGCTGCGGCAGTTGGGCATCCGACCCTCCGCCCTGCCCGAGCAGCAACACAAGCAACTACTGGGCGGACTGAACGCGCTGGACCAGGTGCCGCTGCGACCGCCGAGCGTGGGCGGCTGGCCGGCCGGGGCCGCCTGGCTGACCACCTCGTCGTTGCAGGCCCGGCTGCGCACGGCCGGAATGCTCGCCGCCGCGGTGGCACCGGCGGTGCTGGCCCGGCTGACCGCCGCGCCCACCGCCGGCCGGCCGGACGCGCTGGCCCGACTACTGGTGGTCGACGGCTGGAGCGCGCGCACCCGCGCCGCCCTCACCCCGCTGGCCGGCGAGCCCCGCAAGCTGTTGGCCGCCGGCCTGGTCAGCCCCGAATACACAGTCAGCTGAGCGGAGGAGTCGACATGGACACCCAGACCCGACGCAGGTTCCTGCTGACCAGCGGGGTGGTCGGCGCGGGCGCGCTGGCCGCCGGCGCCGGCGCGTACCGTCTGCGGGACCTGCTGGACACCAGCGGAGACCGCGATCCGCAGGCCCGCACGCTGGTGCTGGTGACCCTCTACGGCGGTAACGACGGGCTCAACACGGTCATCCCGTACGCCGATCCGGCCTACCGGGCGGCCCGCCCCGAGCTGGCGTACCCGGATGGGGAGGTGCTGCGGTTGGACGACGGTTTCGGCCTCAACCCGGCACTGGCCGGCCTGCACCGGCGCTGGTCCGGCGGTGGGCTGGCGATCGTGCGCGGGGTCGGCTACCCGAAGCCGGACCGCAGCCACTTCCGGTCGATGGACATCTGGCACACCGCGCAGCCGGACCGCCCGGGCAACACCGGTTGGCTGGGTCGTTGGCTGGACTCCGCCGGTGGCGACCCCCGGCTGGCGGTCTCCTTCGAGCCGGCGCTGCCGCCACTGCTGGCCGGGGAGCGGAGCGCGGGCGCGGCCGTGCCGGTGGCCGACCGGAAGGCCGCCAAGGGGCTGCCCGCCGAGACGCTGGCCGCGCTCGCCGCCGCCGAGGCGGGTGAGTCGACGGCCCGGGGCCGGGCCGCCGCCTGCTTCGCCGACCTGCGGTCGGTGGACGAGATGATCCGCCAGGTACGCGACTCCGCCGACCCGGACGCGGCGGACCCGGACGGCGAGCAGGCGCCCGCCACCGCGACCGGCGGGGCACGCACCCCACTTGACGCGCAGCTCGACCTGGTCGCGCAGTGCGTCGAGGCGGGAGTGTCCACCCGGGCCTTCTCGGTGTCGCTCGGCGGCTTCGACACCCACGCCGACGAGAAGCAGTTGCAGGCCGTCCTCCTGGGGCAGGTGGACCGGGCGTTGACCGGGCTCGCCGACCGGATGAGTCGCACCGAGGCGGGTCGGAAGGTGGTGGTGGCGGTCTACTCCGAGTTCGGCCGTCGCGTCCGGGCCAACGCCTCGGACGGCACCGACCACGGCACCGCCTCGGACGTGCTGCTGCTCGGCGCGGGTGTCCGGGGTGGCTGGCACGGCGCGCCGCCCAGCCTCACCGACCTCGACGACGGCGACCTGAAATACACCACCGACTTCCGGGACGTCTACGCCACGCTGCTGGAACGGGTGCTGGACACCGACCCGGGCCCGATCCTCGCCCACTGGCGGGGACGGGTGGACAAGCTCTTCTAGTCGTCCTCTTCCGGATCCTGGTTGGCCTGCTCGCCCAGCACGAACGCCTGCATGGCCAGCTCGTCGCCGGACGGCGAGACGAAGGTGGGCAGCTCACGCGGGCCCAACTCCTGCACGTACGACCAGAACAGCCGGACCGCCTCGGCCCGCGTGGCGGCCTCGATCGGCAGGTCGAGGCTGACCAGCCAGGTGCGCCGGGCCGGGGGCGGGCCGAGCTGGTCGGCCAGCGCCCGGAAGGCCGCCGGGTCCAGGGCGGTGACCGGCCCGTCGAGCGTCAGCAGGTCGGCCGGCACCGGCTCGTCGAAGACCCGCCGGGTGTACGCCACGACGACGGTCTCCGGCTCGACCGGCGACTGTGGGTCGTCCGGGTCGTCCCGGTGGCGCCGACCCGGCGTGCTGACCCGGCCGAGCGCGACCAGCCGTGGCGGCGCGTCGACGAGCACCGCCACCTGGTCTCCCGGCCCCGGCCGGGCGATGTCGGCCAGCCCGGTCAGCTCCAACGTGTCGTGGTGCACGAGCCGCTCGGCCTCGTACCGCTCGGCGGGCAGCAGCACCGCCCAGGCGCCCACGCCGTCGGCACGGCCGGATCCGCCGGCCCGGTACGCGGTCTCGGTCGTCATGCCTGCCATCCCATCATGTCGCCGGTCAGCGGGTGACGTGACAGCCGACGATGTGATCGTCGACCATGCCGGTGGCCTGCATCAGCGCGTACGCGGTGGTCGGGCCGACGAACCGGAAGCCGCGCTTCTTGAGTGCCTTGGCCATCGCCGTCGACTCCGCGGTGATCGGCGCCAGCTCGGCGAACGAGGTGAGGCGGGCGGGTCGGGGCGCCGGGGCGAACGACCAGAGCAGCGCGGACAGCCCTTCCGGCACCTCCAGGGCGGCGCGGGCGTTGGCGATCGCCGCCTCGATCTTGGCCCGGTTACGGACGATGCCGGCGTCGGCGAGCAGTCGGGTCAGGTCGGCGTCGGAGTAGCCGGCGACCGTCGGGATGTGGAACTCGTCGAAGGCCAGCCGGAACGCCGGGCGCTTGCGCAGGATCGTCAGCCAGGACAACCCCGACTGGAACGCCTCAAGCGTCATCCGCTCGTACAGCGCGTCGTCGCCGTGCAGCGGCCGCCCCCACTCGGTGTCGTGGTAGACGGCGTAGTCGGGGGTGCTCGACCCCCAGGCGCAACGGGGCAGCCCGTCGGCACCGATCACCAGGTCAGTCACGTCGTACACGCTAGGGCATCGCTCCGACACCCCGTCCCCGCCGCCGGGCCGGCAGGGCGCCGGGCGCGCTCAGGGCAGCCGGCCCTGCTCGACCAGACGGGCGAACCTCTTCAGCGCCTGGGTGAGGCCGAGCTTGGAGCCGGGCCAGAGCACCGGCCACGCCAGTCGACCGGCCCGGCCGCCCGGCAGGTGGAACCACTCGTGCCAGACGACCTGGGTGCGGTCGCGGCCCAACTGCGTGCAGCGCAGCACACCGGGGCCGCGCAGCAACTGGCCGTAGTGCACCACGCCGATCTCGTACGGCTCGTCGACGCGGACCACCCGCATCTCGTCGCGCAGCACGGCCCGGCCGAGCGCGGTGACGGCCTCGATCCGGCTGCCCTCGCGCCCGTCGCCCTCGACCACGCGGACGCGGGTGAACGGGATCCAGTCGGACTGACGCTCCCAGGCGAGCAGGGCGGCGAAGACCCGCTCGGCCGGAGCGTCGACGATCACTGTGGCGGTTACCTCACCGGCGCCGGGGTGGGCGGCCTCACGAAGATCGTCCGCCCCGCCCGGCCCGGTCATGCCGACTCCGACCGAACCGTCGCGCCGTGTTGCCCGGTGCCGGCGGCGGGCGTGCCGTCGGTCTGCTCACGGTCGGCCGGCTCGTCGCTCGCGGAAACGACTGCCACGCCGTCGGAATCCGCAGGTGACGAGGTGGCGGCGGGTAGCGGGCCCGTGCCGGTCGCGCCGACCGGGGTGGCCCCGGAGCCCGCCTCGTCGGTCGGCGAGGCCGCCGCGACGTCGGGCTCCGCGCCGTCGGGCTGGGCCGCGTCGGGCTGGGCCGCGTCGGGCTGGGCCGCGTCGGGCTGGGCCGCGTCGGGCTGGGCCGCGTCCGCGGACGCGGCCTTGCTGGCGGACTGTTCGCGGGCGTCACGCAGCACGTCCGCGTCGTCGGTGCGGCCCTCACGCAACGCGGCGACCTCCGCCTCCAGTACGCCGATCAGCTCCGACTTGTAGCCGATGTCGTAGGCGGCACGGCGCATCGCCTGATCGACCTGGGACATCCGGTACCCGCGCAGAGCGGTGTCGAAACGGACCGCGCCCACGTCGGACTCACGCAGTGGCCGGGTGCCGGGCAACGCCACGGCCTGCGAATCCGGCTCGGCGGGCACCAGACCGGGATCACGGCCGCTGACCAGCACCGTCACGCCGAATACGACCGCCGCGACCGTCAATGCCACGACCAGGAGGAGCAGAAGCTGACCCATGTACTGATCGTGGCACGGCAGCCGGCCGGTAGCGACCCCGCCACCCGTCCCGATCACGATCCGTACCGACGCCGCCCACGATCGCGGCCCGGCTAGCGACTAGCGTCGGGGTCGGCCGACGCGGCGGCGGCGGCAGACTCTCGGGAGGCGGGCATGGCCGGGGCGCTTCGGCTGGGCGGGCGCACGTTCGCCCCCGACGAGCTGGTGGTGATGGCGATCATCAACCGCACACCTGACTCGTTCTTCGACCGGGGGGCCACGTTCGCCGCCGACAGCGCCCTGCGCGCGGTGGAGCGGGCCGTGGACGAGGGCGCGGCGATCATCGACATCGGCGGGGTGAAGGCCGGCCCCGGCGTGGAGGTGGACGTCGTCGAGGAGATCCGCCGCACTGTGGACACCATCGCCGCCGTCCGGGCCGCGTTCCCCGAGGTGGTGATCTCGATCGACACCTGGCGTGCCGAGGTCGCGACGGAGGCCGTGGCGGCCGGCGCCGACCTGCTCAACGACACCTGGGCGGGTGCCGACCCGGCCCTGGCCCGGGTGGCAGCGCGGACCGGCGCGGGCCTGGTCTGCGCACACGCCGGTGGCCTGGTCCCCCGGACCAGGCCGCACCGCGCCGCATTCACCGACGTGGTCGCCGACGTCGTCGCGACGGTGACCGGGCTCGCCGAGCGCGCGGTGGCGGCCGGGGTACGCCCCGACGGCATCCTCATCGACCCGGCACACGACTTCGGCAAGAACACCAGGCACTCCCTGGAGATCACTCGCAGACTGGGCGAGCTGACCGGCACCGGCTGGCCGGTGCTGGTGGCGCTCTCCAACAAGGACTTCATCGGTGAGACGCTGGACCTGCCGGTGCCCGAACGGCTGGAGGGGACGCTCGCCGCGACCGCGATCTCGGCCTGGCTGGGCGCCCGGGTGTTCCGGGCCCACCAGGTCGGCCCGACGCGCAGGGTGCTGGACATGGTGGCCTCGATCCGGGGCGACCGCCCGCCGGCAGCGACCCGCCGCGGCCTGGCCTGACCTGTCGTCGCCGCGACCGACCGTCAACGGCCGGGCCGACCGGCACGATCGCCGGAGGTCGGAACGCTCAGGTCCAGCGGAGGATGTTCCGGCGCCAGGCGTAGAGGATGCCGAGTGCCAGCACCGCCACGAACACGGCCATCTCCACCACCGTCACCAGACCGAAGCCCGGCCGGTCGAAGACCACCGCCCACGGGAAGAGGAACACCGCCTCGACCGCGAACAGCACGTACAGGTACGCGTACACGTAGTAGCGGATCTGCATCTGCGCCCAGTCCGCGCCGACCGGGTCGAGCCCGCACTCGTAGCTGGCCCGCTTGCCGGGCGGATCGGCCGGACGCGCGGGGCGTAACACCCGGTTGGCCGAGAACGCCGTAACAAAGAACAGAACGCTGGCGAGCAGCAGGAGCCCGAGCGTCGCGTACGAGCCCAGGTATCCGGTCACAGTCGGGAGCTTACCGCCCGCCCGGAGCGGCCGTCCCAAACACGTTACGGATTTGTTTCCACACGGGACTAGTGCGCCGAGGCAACTGTTACGGATATTGGACCCCCACCCATGTCACCGGAGGACAGATGGCCCGCCCGAAGGCATCGCCCGGTACGCGGGCGGAGGGGCCGCGGCCCGCGTCCCTGCTGGCGGTCTCGCTCACACTCGGTCTGCTCGCGGCGCTCGCCGTCGGGCCGGCCTGGGCCAGCGCGGCGACGCCGGGCGCGAACCCGGTCGTGATGGTGACCGACCCGGTCAGCGAACCAGGGGGTGACCCCGGGGCCAGCCCGACGCAGGACCCGCCCCCGACCGAGGAGCCGAGCGGGGACCCGGTGCCGACCGACCCGGCGCCGGAGACCACCGCGCCGCCACCGGAGACGACGCCGCCGGCACCGCAGACCAGCGCGCCGGAGGTGTCGCCGGCACCGAGCAACGCCGCGCCCGCGCCGGGCGGAGCACCCACATTGGCGCCCCCGGTGTCGCCGGCTCCACCGGTCCCGCCGGTCCGCCCGCCGGCGCCGGGTCCGGAGGCACCGCCGCCGAACCCGCTCGGCGTGCAGGTCACCACCCAGGACGTCACCCTCACCGGGGCGTACTGGAACGCGGCCAGCACGGCGGCCACCCTCCAGGTGACTGTCAACAACACCGGCACGACCGCGCAACGCATCCGCCTCTCGTACACGCTGCCGGCCGGGCTGACCGACGCCGGGACGAAGGGCTGCGCCGCCGCCGGTGGCGGCGCGTACACCTGTGGGGCCTGGACGACCGGAGCCGGCGTCCGGTTCAGCGCTCTGCTCCGCCTGCGGGTCGACGGCAGCGCGTGGCAGAAGATGCCGCTCGCCGGCTCCGTCCGGGTCGTGGCGGACGCGCCCGGCGTGCCCGGGGAGGCGGTCGACGACCAGGGCTTCGCGGTGCTCTTCCCGCCCGGTCCACCGGTGCCCGGGATCACGCTGGCCGCCGACGAGGTCGCCTTCGACATCAGCGGTACCGCCAGCGCCCTCAAACTCCGGCTGGGTAACACCGGCACCGTGGACGCCGCCGGCCAGGTCGAGGTGCTCCTGCCGGCCGGGGTGACCGTCCCGACCCCGCCGCCCGGCTGTGTGGCGGTCGACGAGACCCGGACCCGGTGCGATGCGGGCCCGGTGCCGGCGGGCGGGACAGTCGAGGTGCGGCTGCCGGTGGAGGCGACGCCGCAGGCCCAGCGGGAGACGCCGTCGTCCGGTGCCGTGATCGGTCGACTCGACCCGCGCAGCGGCCCGACCCGGCAGGTGCAGATGAGTTTCCGGATCACCGCGGCGGCCGCGCTGGCCACGCCTGTGGTCTCACCGCCCGCGCCGACCGGCTCCCAGGGCGTACTCCCCGGGGGTGCCGCCGCCGACGACGGCGGGACGACCTCGGTGCGGCGCACCGCGATCCTCCTGATCGTGGTGTCCGGGCTGCTCGTGGTGCTGGCTCTCACGCTGGCCTTCACGTCGCTGCGCCGCCGGTTCTCCGGCTCGGGGCCCGAGCCCGCGCCCCACACCGCCGACTGATCGACTGGCGACCCCGACCACGCGTGCCCGGGGTCGCCGGTGTGGCCGGGTGGTGATCTGAATTACGGCGGGCGGGGCGTAAGACCGCAAACCAGGGCAATACCCGACCCGGGTCGGTCCCAGTCGGCGGACCTCCAGCAGTGGTTAGGGCCCCCTTAGACGTAGGCTCTCGGGTGAGGGTACGACAGCTGCCGGACTCGCCTGAGGCGGTGCGGTGAAACGTCGCGTCAAGGAGGTTCCGTGGCCGGGCAAGGCGAGGTCACCATCATGTTCAGCCCGCGCGCCCGCGCGCAGCGAGGCGTGAGCGCGAAAAGTGAACCGGTTTTGCCAGCCCCGCAGTCGCGAACGAAGGTGGCACAGTGACCAAGCAGATCCGTCAACTCGACCGGGTGGTCATCCGGTTCGCCGGTGACTCCGGCGACGGCATGCAGTTGACCGGCGACCGGTTCACCTCGGAGACGGCGCAGCTCGGCAACGACATCTCCACGCTGCCCAACTTCCCCGCCGAGATCCGGGCTCCCGCCGGCACCCTGCCCGGTGTGTCGAGCTTCCAGGTGCACTTCGCCGACTACGACATCCTCACCCCGGGCGACGCGCCAAACGTGCTGGTGGCGATGAACCCGGCAGCTCTCAAGGCCAACCTGGCCGACCTGCCGCGCGGCGCGGACATCATCGTCAACACCGACGAGTTCACCAAGCGCAACCTCGCCAAGGTCGGCTACCAGACCAGCCCGTTGGACGACGACTCGCTGGCCGGCTACGTGGTGCACCCGGTGGCGCTGACCTCGATGACGGTCGGGGCGCTCGCCGACCACCAGGTGTCCAAGAAGGACGCCGAGCGGTCGAAGAACATGTTCGCCCTCGGCCTGCTCTCCTGGATGTACTCGCGACCGTACGAGTCGACGCTGCGCTTCCTGGAGCGCAAGTTCGCGTCCCGCCCGGAGCTGGTCGCGGCGAACGTCGCCGCCTTCAAGGCCGGCTGGAACTTCGGCGAGACCACCGAGGACTTCGCGGTCCGCTACGAGGTCAAGCCGGCGAGGATGAAGCCGGGCACCTACCGCAACATCACCGGCAACGCGGCGCTCTCGCTGGGGCTCGTCGCCGCCGGGGTCCGCTCCGGGCTGCCGGTCTTCCTCGGGGCGTACCCGATCACCCCGGCGTCGGACATCCTGCACGAGCTGAGCAAGCACAAGCGCTTCGGCGTGCTCACCGTGCAGGCCGAAGACGAGATCGCCGCGGTCGGCGCGGCGCTTGGCGCGTCGTACGGCGGGTCGCTCGGCGTGACCACCACCAGCGGCCCGGGTGTGGCGCTCAAGAGCGAGACGATCTCGCTCGCGGTGGCGCTGGAGCTGCCGCTGGTGATCGTGGACGTGCAGCGCGCCGGCCCGTCGACCGGCATGCCGACCAAGACCGAGCAGGCCGACCTCAACATGGCGCTCTACGGTCGGCACGGTGAGGCACCGGTCGCGGTGATCGCGCCCCGGTCACCATCTGACTGCTTCTTCGCGGCGTTGGAGGCGGCGCGGATCGCGCTCACCTACCGCACGCCGGTGATCCTGCTGTCCGACAACTACGTGGCCAACGGCTCGGAGCCGTGGCTGCTGCCCGACGTGGAGTCGCTTCCCGACCTGCGTGTCGACTTCGCCACCGAGCCCAACGGCGACGACGGCACCACCTTCCTGCCCTACCTGCGTGATCCGGAGACGCTGGCCCGTCCGTGGGCGATCCCCGGCACCGCCGGGCTGGAGCACCGCATCGGCGGCCTGGAAAAGGCCGACAAGACCGGTGACATCTCCTACGACCCGGCCAACCACGACTTCATGGTGCGCACCCGGGCCGCCCGGATCGAGGCGATCCCGGTTCCGGACATCGAGGTGGAGGACCCGGACGGCGACGCCCGCGTGCTGGTCCTCGGCTGGGGCTCGACGTACGGGCCGATCGGCGCGGCCTGCCGCGGGGTGCGCCAGCGCGGCCTGTCCATCGCCCAGGCGCACCTGCGGCACCTCGCCCCGATGCCGGCCAACCTCGGTGCGGTGCTGCGCTCGTACGAAAAGGTGGTCATCCCGGAGATGAACCTGGGCCAGCTCGCCCACGTCATCCGGGCCCGCTACCTGGTCGACGCGATCAGCTACAACCAGGTCCGTGGCCTGCCGTTCACGGCCGCCGAGCTGGAGACGACGCTGGAAGAGGTCCTGAAGAATGTCTGAGCCCGTCGCCCTCAAGCTCACCGCCAAGGACTTCAAGTCCGACCAGGAGGTGCGTTGGTGCCCCGGCTGCGGTGACTACGCCATCCTGGCAGCCATCCAACAGTTCATGCCGGAGCTGAACATCCCGCGGGAACGCACCGTCTTCGTCTCCGGGATCGGCTGCTCGTCCCGCTTCCCGTACTACATGAACACGTACGGGATGCACTCGATCCACGGCCGCGCCCCGGCGATCGCGACCGGCCTGTCGGTGTCCCGGCCGGACCTGTCGGTCTGGGTGGTCACCGGTGACGGCGACGCGCTCTCCATCGGCGGCAACCACCTGATCCACGCGTTGCGGCGCAACGTCAACCTCAAGATCCTGCTGTTCAACAACCGGATCTACGGTCTGACCAAGGGTCAGTACTCGCCGACCTCCGAGGTCGGCAAGGTCACCAAGTCGACCCCGGCCGGCTCGGCGGACGCCCCGTTCAACCCGCTCTCGCTCGCCCTCGGCGCGGAGGCCAGCTTCGTCGGCCGGACCATCGACTCGGACCGCAAGCACCTACAGTCGGTGCTGCGGGCCGCCGCCGAGCACGAGGGTTCGGCGTTCGTGGAGATCTACCAGAACTGCAACATCTTCAACGACGGGGCGTTCGAGCAGCTCAAGGACCCGTCCACCCGGGACGACTACCTGATCCGCCTGGAGCACGGCCAGCCGATCACCTTCGGCGCCGACGGGCAGTTCTGCGTGGTGCACCCGCCGGGCGCCTTCGGCCTGGAGGTCCGGGAGACCAGCTCGGTCCGCCCGGAGGAGATCGTCGTGCACGACGCGACGGTGACCGACCCGGCGTACGCCTTCGCGCTGTCCCGGCTGCCCGGCCTGGACCTGCGCAACACCCCGATCGGGGTGTTCCGCTCGGTGGACCGACCGTCCTACGACAGCGTGGTGCAGGGTCAGCTCGCGGCCGCCAAGGCGACTGTCACCGAGACCCCCGAGCAGCAGCTCGCCGGCCTGTTGGCCAGCGGCGACACCTGGACCATTCTCTGACCCGTCCAACCTGACGAGAGCGGCCGTCCCCGATCCGGGGGCGGCCGCTCTCGTTCGTACCGGGCGTTGGCTCAGCGCTGGGCGGAGGCCGGCGTCCAGAGGTTGTCGATCTCCTTCTCGGCCGCCGCGAGGCTCGCCTCGTGCAGCGGGACCAGCTCGGCCATCGCCGGCACCGACGGCGCCAGGGTCAGCTCGGCGCTGATGAAGCGCGGCTGCATCCCGGTCATCGACAGGCCGTGCGGGAGCCACGGCTCGGCGTGGTCCCAGCCGTTGCGCGGGGTGCCCTCGCCGTAGCCGCCACCCCGGGTGGCCAGCACCACGAACTCGCGTCCGCCGAGCAGGCCCTCCTGCGTCGTCGGGTCGAACGCCAGCCCGGGAACGATCAGGTGGTCGACCCAGGACTTGACGCTGCTGGGCGCGCCGTAGTTGTAGAGCGGCAGGCCGAGCAGCACCACGTCGGCCTGCTTCACCTCGTCGACCAGCCGCTCGCTGAGCTCCCAGGACTCGCGCTGGGCCGGGGTGTGCTGGTCCGCGGGCGTCATCCGGGCCAGGCCGCCGGCCGCGTCCAGATGCGGCAGCGGATCCGCGCCCAGGTCACGGTAGGTCACAGTGCCGTCCGGGTGGGCCGCACGCCACGTGGCGACCGCGCGGGCGGTGAGTCGACGGCTGACCGACCAGTCACCCCGAATGCTCGAGTCGATATGCAACAGATGCATTACTTCTCCTCCAAGGATCGTCTGTGCAGCACCAACTATTTATAGCAGGCCGATGTTCCGCTGAGTCGGTAGACTGGGTCACATGTCCGCGCAGCCGCTCGACTCCGCAGAGCACCGCTCGGGCGCACTCCTGGACCATCTGGCCCGGCGGATGCGGTTGCGGTCGGAGTCGGTGCTGGCACCGCTGGGGCTACGCCCCCGGCACCTGGTCGCGCTCACCGTGCTGCGCGCCGGCGGCGGCACCGGCCAACAGGCGCTCGCCGCCATCCTGGAAATGGACAGCACCAACATCGTCGGGCTGCTCAACGACCTGGAGGCGGAGCGGCTGATCGAGCGTCGGCGCTCCCCCGAGGATCGCCGCCGGCACGTCGTCGAACTCACCGAAAGTGGGGCAAAACGGCTCAGTGAGGCCGAATGCGCCCTGGCCGGTGCCGAGGACGAGGTGCTGGGCGCCCTGGATCCCACCGAGCGGGAGACGCTCTACAAGCTGCTGAGCCGGGCCTCCAGCGGCACGTCGGTCACGTGCACCGAGGCGATCCACGGCACTGACGACACCTGCTGACCAGGCACCACCACCGGGGCCCAGCCGGCACTCGACGGCACGGCGGTCACGCCGGCCAACACGGCCCAGCGGTCACCCAGGGACGATCAGGCGGTCGTCGCCGACTGCGGGCGGTCGTCGCGTACGTGCACCAGCATGTCGCCGGTCTCGATCACCGCGCCGGCCCGGTCGGCCAGGGTGACCACCTTGCCGCGCCGCACCAGCGCGATCACCAACGATTCCAACTCGCGTGGTGAACGACCCACCTCGTCCCGCTCCGCCGAGCGCATCGCCAACGCCATGCCCTGACCCGGAGTGAGCAGATCCTCCACCACGTCGATCAGCGGCGGGGCCGAGGTGGACAGGCCGAGCAGTCGGCCCGCGGTGGCCGACGAGACGATCACGTGATGCGCGCCACTCTGCTTGAGCAGCGGCGCGTTCTCCGCCTCGCGGGCCGCCGCGATGATCCGGACCTGGCCGGCGGTGAGCTGCCGTACGGTGAGCGCGACGAGCACCGACGCGTCGTCACTGTCGGTCGCGATGATCACGGCCTTGGCGTTCTTGACGTGCGCCTCGTTCAGCACCGACGAGCGGGTGGCCGAGCCCTCGATCGCCACCAGGCCGGCGGAGGTGGCCTGCCGCAGGGCGGCCGCGCTGCGCTCCACCACAACGATCCGCGACCGGTCCAGACCGTTCTCCAGCAGGGCGGAGACCGCACTGCGCCCCTTGGTGCCGTAGCCGCAGATGATGACGTGGTCCTTCACGCTTCTCCTCCACCGCGACAGGCGACGGCCGGTCCGGTACTGCTCGGTCAGAACTTCCAGGGTGGTGCCGACCAGGATGATCAGGAAGATCACTCGGGCCGGAGTGATGAAGAGGACGTTGACCAGCCGGGCCGACGGCGCGGCCGGCGTGATGTCGCCGTAGCCGGTGGTGGAGAGCGACACGACCGCGTAGTAGAAGCAGTCCAGCAGGGTGAGGCCGTCCTCGTTGACATCGCGGTAGCCGTCCCGGCCCAGATAGACCGCGGCGACAACGGCGAAGACCAGGCCCAGGGCTGCGGCGAGCCGCAGGCTCAGCGCGCTCAGCGGGCCCCGGCGCTGCGCGGGAAAATGGATCACCGTCGAACCTGCCCCGCCGCCGTCGCCTGCACGAGCACAACATAGCGGGTACGCCGTGCCCGGCACGTCCGGGTTGCACAGCGGACCAGCGTCGTCGAGCGGCGCGGGCGCGGACGGGTCGGCCCGAACGGCCGGAGACGGGCATGATGAGGGTGTTCCCGACGACGACCGCGAAAGTGAGGCCGGCATGTCGTTGCTGCGACGAGTCATCGGCGGAGTGCTCCGCCGACTGCGGCAGAGCCAGGGCCGCACGCTGCGTGAGGTGGCCGCGTCCGCCGGTGTCTCAGTGCCCTACCTGTCCGAGGTCGAGCGCGGCCGCAAGGAGGCCTCCTCGGAGGTGCTCGCGGCGATCTGCCGGGCGCTCGGCATCCGCCTCTCCGACCTGCTGGAAGAGGCCCGCGACGACCTGCGCCGGGTGGAGCCGCGCGTCCCGGCCGGGCCACGGGCACAACTCCCCCGGCTGGAACGGGCCGAGGCGGCTCGCCACGACACGAGCCAGCACGCCCTGCGGACGAGCAGGCCGGTCCTGCACCGGGTGTCCGGGGCGAGCGGCCCGACCCTCTGCGTCGGAGCGATGGCCTCCGCTGGTGGCTCGCGCTCCGGTCCGCGTACCGCCGCTCTGCGTGGTTGTGCGCAGGCCCGGGCGGGCGCGCGGCGGGTGATCGCCGCGTAGGCCGCGCGTGTTCTGCCGTCGGCGAATCTGCCGGCGGCAGAATCACTGGGCCGACGACCACTGTCGCCGCACGCTGGAGGGGCCGGTCCATTGGGCGGTCCCACCGCTCCCCGGCACTGTGGAAGGCGGGCGGAACATGATCTCCCACGGCGTGCGGATGCTGGACGGCGCGCAGCCGTCCTTTGGCGACCAGGTGTTCGAGCGGCTGCTGCGAGAGCGGATCGTCTTCCTCGGCACCGAGGTGACCGAGGAGTCGGCCAACCAGATCTGCGCGCAGATCCTGCTGCTCGCCGCGGAGGACGCCGACCGGGACATCTTCCTCTACATCAACTCGCCGGGCGGGTCGGTGAGTGCGGGGATGGCGGTCTACGACACGATGCGCTACGTCCGCAACGACGTGGCCACCCTGGCGCTCGGGTTCGCCGGCTCGATGGGGCAGTTCCTGCTCTGCGCGGGCGCGGCCGGCAAACGGTACGCGCTGCCGCACTCGCGGATCATGATGCACCAGCCGTCAGGTGGAATGGGTGGCACCGCCTCGGACATCACCATCCAGGCGGAGAACATGCTGCACGTGAAGCGGACGATGCAGGAGCTGATCGCTCAACACAGTGGACGGACGCTTGACGAGATCCAGCGGGACTGGGACCGGGACCGGTGGTTCACCGCCGAGCAGGCTCAGGACTATGGCCTCATCGACCAGGTGCTCAGCCGAGCTGGGCAGCTGCCGACGGTCTGATCCCCCGCGACTGACCCACCCTGGCCTGCCGCGCCGCCACCACGGGCAAAACCGGGTGGCGGTCGCCCATTAGGGTCACGTCTATGCGCCGATTGATACCCACCCTTTCGATAGCCCTCGCCGTCGCCCTCGTTGGCGGCTGTGGCACCAATTCCGACAAGCCGGCGACGCCCGGTTCGTCCGCCGCCCCGGCGACGTCCAAGGCCGACCCCGTCGCCGCCGTCAAGCAGGGCATGGACCGCAGCCTCGCCGGCGCGCTCAGCATGCAGGCCTCGGTCAAGGCCGGCGCCCAGTCGATCACCCTCAGCGGAAAGATGGACCCGGCCGCCCGCGCGGTCCAGATCAGCGGTAAGGCTCCGGAGCCGATCGAGGTGCGGATGATCGGCGACGCCGCCTACCTCAAGTCGGACTCGCTCGAAGGCAAGAAGCCCTGGATGAAGATCGATCTCAGCAAACTCAAGCCGAGCAGCACGCTGCGCCAGTCGTTCGACTTCAAGTCGCAGACCGGCCTCATCGGCGGCACCGTGTCCGCCCAGGAGACCGGCGAGGGCCGGTACACCGGCGTCGCCGATCTCAACAAGGCCGCCGCGGCAGCCAGCACCGAGGCCGGAATGAAGGACGGCATCGAGGCGTCCGCCAAGTTGGCGAAGGACCCGACGGCGATCCCGTTCGAGGCGACCCTCGACGCCGACGGGCGCATGACCATGCTCTCCTACACGATCGCCACGAAGTCGCTGGGTGACCTCGTCACCGAGATGCGGATGAGCGACTTCGGCAAGCCCGTCACCGTGGAAGCTCCGCCGGCCGGCGAGACCGAGGCGGCCTCCGCCGAGATGTACGCGTTCCTCTGACCGCGGCCGACACGTCGTCGGCACAGGTGTGGGCTGTGGGTCTCCCGCAGCCCACGCTGCGTCTGACGCCCGACCCGAGCCGGCATGGCACCCGCTGTGCCGCAGGTCACCGCACCGCCGGTAACAAACCGCGACAGCGATCCGTCCCTGAGGCAGACAACCACAGGGAGGGCTCATGTTCACCGCTTACGTCACGGTCACGATTCTCGCCTCGGTCTTCACCGGCATCGCCGCCGTCACCTACCTGATCGGCCACGACTACCCGAAGGCCCAGGCCGACATGAAGCGCGTGCCACACTCGTGGCTGCCCCGGCTGGGCCTGGCGCTGGCGGCAAACTCCCTGGGACTGCTGGCCGGGTTCGCCGTGCCGCTGCTGGGCACACTCGCCGCCGTCGGCCTCGTGCTGTATTTCGTGGGAGCGCTCATCGCCCACCTGCGGGTGGGTTCCCGCCACCTCGTGGGGTGGGCGGTCTTCTTCGCCACCACGGTGGCGGCGCTGGCGGTGAACCTGACCTACCACTGGTGATCGGTGCCGGCAGACCAACCATGAGCACCGAGCCTTCTCGTGATTGCCTCGTCGTCCGCTGCCGCTCGGGCCCAGCGGTCAACTGCCGACGGTCAGCATCGCCGCGTCATACGAGCCGACAAGGGTGGCGTCGTCGCGGGTGGGGCCGGCGGCGATACGTTCGCCGAAGCTGCGCTGGAACTCCTGGAAGGCGGTCAGTTCGGGGAGGCCGTCGCCATCGACGACGTGGACGAAGGTGATGCCGTCAGCCAGCCGGAAGGAGCTGTACCGCAGGCCGGGTGGTGCCGTGGCCGCCAGTTCGGCGAAGACGTCCTCGATCAGGCGCTGGTTCTCGTCCGCCGCTTCGGGCGTGGTCTGGTAGCGGATCACTGCCGCACTCATCGGGCTCTCCTCGCTGGTTGTCGCTGTCACTGGTACTGACCGCGGGAAACCCGGAAACTCATCGCCGCGATTACTCCGGCCCTCCGCCGTGGTCAGTACCAGTGACAGCGACCTTCTGGAGGACCCCGTGAGCAGCAAGGAGCGGACGACCGTCGAGCAGCGCTGGGTGCTGGGCCTGACCTCGATCGGCTCGTTGATGGTGGCGCTCGACGTCCTGGTGGTGGCGGCAGCGCTGACCACGATCAGGCAGGACCTCGGTGCCTCGATCGAACAGCTGGAATGGACGGTTAACGCGTACAGCCTCAGCTTCGCGGTGCTGCTGATAACCGCGGCGGCGATCGGCGACCGGTGGGGGCGACGCCGGACGTTCACGGCCGGCCTCGCCTTCTTCACCATCGCCTCGGCCGCCTGCGCGTTGGCGACCTCGGTGCCCTGGCTGATCGCCGCCCGCGCCTTCCAGGGCATCGGCGCCGCCGCTGTGATGCCGCTCGCGATGGGTCTGCTCGGCGCCGCCTTCCCACCCGAACGCCGCGGCTGGGCGATCGGAATCTTCAGCGGTCTGACCGGCCTGGCCGTGCTGGGCGGCCCGATGATCGGCGGCGCTGTGACGGAGGGTCTGGCCTGGCAGTGGATCTTCTGGATCAACGTGCCGGTCGGAGCGCTCGCCATCCCGCTGGTGCTTCGCAAGATCCCCGAGAGCTGGGGAGTGACTCGCCAGGTGGACCTCCGTGGCGGAGTCCTGATCACCCTCGCCGTTCTCGGCATCGTCTGGGGCGTCGTCCGCGGCGGGGTGGCAGGCTGGACCAGCCTCCCCGTGATCGGCTCGTTCACTCTCGGAGCCCTCCTGTTGCTGGCGTTCCTGGCCTGGGAGCGTCGCGCTCCGCAACCGATGGTGCCGCTGTCCTACTTCCGTTCGAGGGCGTTCTCCGCCGGTAACGCGGCCGGCTTCTTCCTCACCGCCGCCCTCTACGGCGCGGTGTTCTTCTCGGCCCAGTTCATGCATGTCGCTTTCGGCTCTGGTCCGCTGAAGGCCGGGCTTCAGCTTCTGCCCTGGACCGCCACACTCTTCCTGGTAGCGCCGATCGCCGGGCGTCTGGTGGACCGGATCGGCGAACGCCCGCTCGTCGTGACGGGACTGGCTCTACAGGCCATCGGCATGTTCCGGATCAGCCAGGTGGCCGACGACTCGGTCCAGTACTCCGGGCTGGTGCTGCCCCTGATCGTGGCCGGTTGCGGCGTTTCCATGGCGATGCCCGCGACGCAGAGCGCCAGTGTCGGCGCGCTGCCGCGGGAAGCCGTGGGAATCGCCTCGGGCACCTACGCCATGATGCGGCAGCTCGGTGGAGTCGCCGGAGTCGCCGTCCTGGCCGCGGTGTTCGCCGCCGCCGGCGGCTACGAGTCCTTCACTTCGGGATTCACCCGGGCCTTGGCCGTGTGCGGCGTGCTGTCATTGCTCGGAGCACTTTCCGGACTCGGGATCGTCTCACGGCCCGGTCCCGGTCCGAGGGCGTTGGCTGCTCGTCAGGAGCCGGTGGAGGAGTTGCGTTGAACCTGGAGGACGAGTTCGCGCAGTTCCGGGGTGAGCTGGTGGCGCACTGCTATCGGATGCTCGGCTCACCACACGACGCGGAGGACGCGGTACAGGAGACGTACCTGCGTGCGTGGCGGGGGTTCGCCGAGTTCGAGCAACGCTCGTCAGTGCGGACCTGGCTCCACCGGATCGCTACCCGGGTCTGCCTGAGCGCGTTGCAGCACAGCAGCCGCCGGCTGGTGCCATCGGCTTTGGGTGCTCCCGGCACCGATCCCGCCTCCCTGGAGGCGCAGGCGCTGGAGGCGACCTGGCTGGAGCCGTTCCCGGATCTCCTGGGGAACGCTGACCCGGCTCTGGTCGTCGGGGCTCGGCAGAGCCTCAGGCTGGCGATGGTTGCCGCACTGCAGCACCTGCCGCCTCGGCAGCGCGCAGTGCTGATTCTGCGGGAGGTCCTGGCGTGGCAGGCATCCGAGGTAGCGGATCTACTCGAAACGACGACAGCGGCGGTGAACAGCTCGCTCCAGCGGGCGCGTGCGGAACTCGCCAAACTCGCACCGGTCGAGGACCAGTTCAGCGAACCAGACGAACCAGCCCGCCGTGCGCTGCTCGACCAGTATGCCGAAGCGTTCGAGAAAACCGATCTGGTCGCCCTGGAACGCCTGCTGACTCAGGACACCCGTTGGGAGATGCCGCCGATTCCCACCTGGTTCGATGGTCGCGAGGACGTACTGCGTCTGCTGAGGGCGAAGCTGCTGCCGAAGGAGGGCCAGCGGATCATGGTAGAGACGTCCGCGAACGGGCAGCCCGCGTTCGCCTGCTACGTGCGCGGACGGGACAACGCCTTCCACGCGCACACGCTCCAGGTGCTGACCCTGACCAAAGCCGGCGTCTCCGCAGTGCTGGCTTTCCACCGGGCCGACCTGTTCCCCCTCTTCGGCCTGCCGATCGACCGGCATCCACAAGGGTGAGGGACACGCTGGTGGCGTCGAGCTCGCGCATCGGCGGAGCCATGCGCCGCTGTGCGGCGAACCCGCCACCAGGGCCAGCGCGACATACCACCCGATGCCCGCCCTCCTGCGTCGACGCGGCCGACCTGAGCACTCCGCGTGGCCCGCGGTACCCACTTTTTTGTGGGTACTTGTCGGCGCGTCGGGTGCGGGCGAGTCTGGTTGTGGGTGGTCGCGGGGCCGGGTCTACGGGGAGGTGGGCAATGGCGCGGGAGGTCCCTCGGCCGCGGTGAGCTTCTCCAGGCGACGGTGGCCCCAGTCGGAAACGGGGCCCAACGCCTCGGCGAGGTCCCGGCCGAACGCGGTCAGGGAGTAGACGGTCTTCAGCGGCAGCACCTCGTGCACCTCCCGGTGCACAAGTCCGTCGGCCCCCATCTCCCGGAGCGCCTGAGTCAACACCTTCTCGGTGAGGCCCGGCAGTTGCCGGCGCAGCTCGCCGGGACGGTGCGGACCGGATTCCAGCAGCCAGAGCAGAGACGTCTTCCACTTGCCGTCGATCACGGCGATCGCGGCGGTCACTCCGCAAACGTTGAGGTCCTGCGCACGACTGCGCGTCATCTTCGCTGTCTTCCTACACTTCTGGGAGTTGAAGCATGCCCTCGTACTCCGAAAAGTCTGTCACGGTGCTCGGCCTGGGGCCGATGGGGCGGGCCCTGGCCGGCGCGTTCCTGGACGCCGGCCTGCCTACCACGGTCTGGAACCGGACCCCGGGCCGAGGTCGGGACCTCATCGAGCGGGGCGCCACCGCCGCCCGATCGGCCGAGGAGGCGGTCGCCGCGAGTGGGCTGACAGTGGTCTGCGTGGTCAACTACGACGCGTCGGACGCCATCCTGAGACGCGACGCGGTCACCGCCGCGCTCCAGGGGCGCACTGTGGCGAACCTGAGCGCTGACACTCCCGACCGGGCCCGGGACACCGCGCACTGGGCGGCCGGGCACGACATCGGGTACCTGGACGGCGCCATCATGACGCCGATCACCACCATCGGAACGCCGGCCGGGGTGTTCATCCACAGTGGCCCGACGGCTCTCTACCAGGAACACCGGCCGGTGCTGGACGCCCTGGGCGGCATCCACACCCACCTCGGCGAGGAGATCGGCCGGGCCGCCGCGTACGACATCGCGTTGCTCGACATCTTCTGGACCGCGATGGCAGGCTATGCGCACGCCCTGGCAGTGGCCCGGGCGGAGGGTGTGACCGCGCGGGAGTTGGCACCGTTCGCCATGGGCATCGGCGCGATCCTTCCGCCGATCTTCGAGCAGACCGCCGAGAAGGTGGACAGCGGCACCTTCTCCGGCGAGGACAACCCTCTCACCTCTGCGGTGTCGTCCATGGCCCACATCGTCCACACCTCCGAGGCGCACGGCATCGACGCCGGTGTGATGCGTGCGGCCGAGGGCATGGCCCGCCGCGCCATCGGACTGGGCCACGGCACCGACGGCTTCATCCGGGTCACCGAGGTGCTGGGGCGGCGCTGAGGTTCGGCCGGCATCCCCTCTCTGGCGGTCGCCATCCCTGCCGGCCCTAAACTCGCCGGATGGGTGTCGATGTCGAGCTGATCCGAGTCGAGCAGCAGGGCACGAGCCCACGCAGACGTCACGAGTCGCAGGTAGCGGCGATCGGTGACGTGCAGTTTCACCTCGCCACGGTGCTGGAGCGGGTCCAGCACCAGGGGAGGACGCCGATGCTGGACCGGATCGACCCCTACGGCCTGCTGGAACTCACGTCGGTGGAGATGCCGCAGTTCCTCGGTGAGCTGGCTGTCCTTGTCGAGTCGGCGGAGGGTCCGGGTGAGGAGCGGATCCTCGATGCCGTACGACGCCTGGCCGAGAGATGCCGGGACGGTGCGGCTCTGTGCCTGCGCTTCGTTGGTGACTAGATCATCGGCATTGTTTCGGCGCGCGGGTGTGGGCAGGCAGGCGGGACCTACGGCGCTTGCTTCGAGGTGCCCCCGGCAGGATTCGAACCTGCGACACACGGTTACCGAAAGCAACGATCCCAACCTTGTCATTGACTGTCAAAACTAAGCCCTGAGCTGCACAGACACGATCGAGCAATGATCGCTCGTTATCACTTCCTGTCACCCGCCGACAGGGGTTTTCGGGGGGTAAACGGGGGACGCGGACAGTATGCCGCCGGGGCCCGCTGCCCCCTTGGGCACCAGCGGCACCGGAACGACATATGCCTACTCAATCGCGACTCGCCTACCGATGGGCAGGAGTTCGTGTCCACGGCCCGAGTTGAACCCCAACTACATGATGAGAATAGCCGCCGACCTGCAGTTGACCTGATCATTGAAATTGGGTTTGGAAACCGCCATTCACAATCTGCCCGCATTTGCCTCGGCCAAGACGCCCCCGAGGCTGGAATTAATAGAGGCGGCCAAGTGCGACGGGAGGCTTCCACCGCACTTGGCCGATGATAGAATTTGGTGCACGGCCATCTCGGCCGACTGCCTTTCTTGCAGTTCCCGCATATTCCTTCGCAACCGCCTCGCGAGCATTGTCGATCTATACTTGTGCCCATGTGCCGGAAGCCGTGTTCTACGGCGACGGGAAGGAATCCAGCAATGTCAGGTCCATCGTTCTGGTGCTGTACAGGCAGCCTGCGGCGATCAGCTCACCGGAGCCGTTGGCAGCACGTACTCCTCAGCCAGTGCCGCCCAATGCAGTACAGCGGGTTGCGACAACGGCACATAGTCGTCGACGAGCCTGAGCTGATGAGCCAGCGCCGCCCAGTCAGCAGGGTCATCCGGTGCCACGTCCGCCCGGCCGCTCACGGCAAGCGCATCCTCGGAAAGGCACCCGGCAACGGTGATCTCGACGTAGCGCGGGTTCCACATCGCCTTACCCGGCGAGCGCGCCCACGCCAGCCCCGTCAGGATCTTCAACGCGGTGCGCTTGGTGGTCTTAGCGGACGCGGGCACGTCGGTAATGCTCGCGAAAACCCTGTTGCCGGGCCCGGCATCGCATTGTCGCCAGATTCCTGCGGCGAATCCCGCAGTTTCGTCGTCCGGCGCTGGGGCGTACCACTGAGGCACCTCGTCGCGACCACCCGCGTTGCGGATCAACACGAGCCTGAGGTCTGGTCCCCACGCGGCGAGTCGCTGCGGTGGATCGTCACCAAAGCCAATCATGTCTCGCACCAGTTCGCCGTTGGTGATCCACGACCACCACCAGCGGAGGTTCTCGGAGTTCGCCAGCAGCATCGTCGGCCGATTACGCAACTGGTACAGCACCGACCGCACCTGCCGCTCCACCACCGACCGCTGGTCGCGCAGCCCCTTTCGGCCTGGTGATCGCACCGCCGTCTTCTTCGGAAGCTCCACCAGGTATCGGCGGTATGGCAACCATTGCTTCTCCTCGTCATGCCACGCATCGAGGTGGTAGTGCCCGCCCCGCGGCTCCAGCCGCACCGCCACCAGTTCGCGGTGCACGTGCCGAGTGGCGCCGTCGGAACGCCGGTTGGCCATCCACAGCGCGGCGACCTGCGTTCCGTCCGGCACCCCTTGGACGCGGTGGGCGGCCGTGGTGACCGCACCGAGTTGTCGCAGCCCATCCAGCCATGACGACCTCGCGCGGATCAACAGCTCCCGGTCGACGTCATCCCGCTTGCCGATGAACTGGCTCAGCCGGCCAGAGTCGGCGCAGCCCAGCCGGATGGCTGTTTTCGGGTCGCTGTCTGCGGTGATAAACGCCTCGCGGTCGTGCAGTTCCACGAACACCAGGCCCGCCGTCGTCGCTGGATCGAGGTCGGTCTCGAACACCCCCCTCACTCGCTGGCGGCGTGCATTGATCGCCTCGGTCACCAGCCGGATCCGCTCGGTTCCGGTCGCCTTCGGCACTGACAACGCCGAGGCCCCTGCACTGTCGAACTTCCGCGCGACGATCCGGATCCTTAGGTTGTCGTCGATGTCCCAGTGCCAGTTTTCCAGGGTCTCCACGTCGGGCTCGGGAAGATCGAAGAGTTCACACATCGCGGAGACCAGCTTGTCGCGGGTGCGTTCGGTCTGCCAGAGCAGATGAACTTCCAACGAGGCACCGTCGAGTGCCGCACCAAGCGCCGCGCGCCTCGCGCGCGCGGCCTCGCGGGCGGCCTCAGCGTATGCGCTCGCCTTGCGTGCCTCGGTCGCCGCGTCGTCCCCTTCGACCTTGGCCCAGCGAGGCTTCGATCGAATCCTGGGCTTGGCGTGGTGGCCGGTGCGTTCGAGATCCGCCACCCTCCTGAACCACGGTCGGAGCCCCAGATCGACCCAGCGGTCGAGCCGCGCTCGTTCGGTGGGGCCGATGCCCGCCTTCACTTCGTGGTCGGTCAGGCCGTTGCTGTGCACGATCGCGGCGGTCAGGCCGTCGACGCCCTCGAGCCACCGGTCAGGATCGGACACGAGTTCGAGCGCGCTGGGGTACGTGCGCACGATGTCGAGTTCTGGCAGCAGCTCGATCGTGCTACCGCTGCGCCACACATGCCGGTTGCCGCGTTCGAAGTAGTCGATGAAGTTGTTCGACAGCCTTGGCGTGTGGTCATGACCCGTGGACCACGGTGGCGCGACCGCGAGGTAGGCGCCGACGCCGCGGTTGGCCGGGACATGGAACCGACCTCCGGTCACCCAGCGGCGCACACCGGTGCCGACGTGTAGGCGGAAGCGGGACGTGAACGGCACCGTCTGCACGGTCAGGGTGATAACGCAGGAGTAGTACCATTGTCTGCCCTTTTTGGTGAACGGCCGGGGCGGCCAGGAGACCAGTTCCGTGCCCTGGTCCCTGGTCACGACCCGGAAGTGCAACTCCTCGTCGCCGTCGCGGTACGGGCGGCGGGCGAGTTCGGCCGCGAGTACCTCCGGCACCAGCTGGTACAGCTGCCGATCCGGCTGAGCAGTTCCTCCCGGCGACAGGCGGGCCGCGGTCAGGTTCACAGTGCTCTCGCTCCACGAAGGCGTGGAGCCGGCGAGCGATGCTTGGACCTTGTAGACCGATTCCTCTAGCTCGGCCTGCCGTTGGGGATCCGGGTCTGGTTTGCGCGGCCCCAGCGTGGCGACCCACGTGTTTACCAGCGCGGCGATGAGGTCGGTGGGCACCTCGTTGGTCGCATACAACAAGGGCGTGCTCGCGTAGGTGGCCGCACCTCGCCCGGTCGCGATCACACCTGGGGCCGCCGCGCGGAGCAGGTTGTTGAGCTGAGCGATGGGCAACGTCAGCGGTGCGTCCGCTCCGCGCCGTGACAACGCGTACAGAGCGAGCGCCTCTTCCTTCCACTCATCACTGAACTTGATTGTCCGGAACGTCTTGAGCCAGTCATCCGTGACGGGGTCCGCCTCGTAGGCGGCGACACGGACGAGAGGGTTCACCACGGCTTTCCTCCTGTGGTCGGCTGTTGGAGGCAACGGTCGATCGCCTGCCAGAACGGGTCGTATAAAGCTTTGGTAAGGTCGCGGTCCCGGCGACGACTTTCGGCGACGTCGTCACCGAGGGAAAGGCATTCGCCGAGCACCTCGTGGATGCTCAGCAGCAGACTGGACTTCGGGGTGTCGTGATCATTGATCATGACTTGCGCCCCCGGCATCGGTTCCTTGCTCAACGCCTCGGCGGTCTTCGGCGCGAAAGCGGCGTCCACGAGCACCACGCGCGCTTCCACACCGCCACGCACGAGACGGCCGATCACTTGCCACATAAGCACGAGGAGATCCCAGGTGAGCGTCGTACGATCGGGATCGCTGAGTCGGCTCCACGCGAGGAACCTGCCGAGGACTCGGAACCACTCCCGGTAGGCACGGGACCGCACGTCCCGGCCCGCCGCACCGATCGTGGCGGCGTCGGACACCCATTTGCCGAACCCGCACTCAAGATCGTCGACGGCTCGGGTGATCCAGTCGTTGATCGCATGTATCGCGAGGCTCAGGTCGTCCGGCCGCGGATTCGGCCTAGCGAGGAAGTAGACGGTACCGATGGCCGCCTCGCCGCAGGCCATGATGTTGTGCCCGCGCTCGAGGGCGAGCAGCGGTGCCACGAGAACTCTAGCCTTCGTATCCGCAAGCCTGTCGACGTCGCCTCTGCGGAGCACTGGTGCTGACGACTCGTCGACGGCTGGGCCCCGCTCGTCGTCGGCGAGAAGTCGGAAGACACGTCCTTTCATCTTGGTGGAGTGCATGGCGTCCGCCACCACTTTGGCCTCCTCATAACTGCCGGTCAGCACCAACAGATGTCGGCGGTGTTCGCTGAGCTCGGCGAGTTCCAGCTCCAGCCGGCTCCGCTGACCTCCGTGGGGCGTTGTGAGGGCGAGTGCCATCGTGCGGAGGATCGCGGGCCGGTCTTCCTGGCGCGAACCGGAGAGTGTCAGAGGCTTGCCCTGGTGCCAGACGAACTCGAGGCGAATGCTGCTGTGTTGAGCGATTTGGTTGATCCTTTTCTGCTCCGGCTTGAGGATGAGGCTCACAGGGGTCAGAACGTGGTATCGACTCGACTTGCCCGCCCAGCTGCTGCCGGACAGCAGCAGGACGTGCGCGCCCGGCCGTCCGTCCACTTCGGCCAACCGAGGCAACGCGGTGAGCAGGCTCCTGCCCACTCCGCTGCAACGAAAGAACCGCAGCTCACCACTGCGAACTCCACCCTTGTCCGGGCTGTCGACCACGAACTCGAAGCCGAGGACGTTGCCCATGGGAGACTCGGGCACCATCGGCCCGTAGTCGAGCGGCCTGCGGTGTAGCTGGTTGAACCCGAGGTTGAGAGCTGCCTGAACTCGCGGCCACATGCTCGTCATCAACGCGAGTTTCGGCTCCAGCGCCGCCAGCAGGAGAGTGAGCTCGAACTTGTCGGTCAACTCGCCGGGCTGTGGGTACGCGGCGCGGCCGGCGGGTGCCAGCGCCAGTAGGGCATCATGCACGCGTGCACTCGTGGACTTCGATCGGCTGGTGTGCAACAGCTGGTTCGTGAACGCGACCAGCTTCCGCGTTGCGCCCCGAACCTTGTCCTGATCGTCGAACGGGTCCTTCCGGTATTCCTCCAGCACCTGGAGGAGGTCGTTCCGGTGAACCGCGTCTTGATCTGGTTCACCCTCGGCGGGGACAGGGAAGAGCTGCTCGGCCAACCGGCCGTGTAACTTCCACGCGTTGAAGTAGCTCCCGCTCACCCACTTCCGCAACTCCCAACTACTGACCAGCATCGCGTACAGGCGATCTGTGATCGTGGATGCGGTGTTCAGCGCGGTGGTCCAGTTCGCGACATCGCGATTGGACAGCTGTGTGCGTTGTCCGTTGACAAGTTCACTGATCTTGTGCTGGGCCACCTGGTCCAGCCACGATGTGGTCTCCTCGCCCGCAAGCGTGATCGCCGGAGCGAACATCTGGTCGAGCTGCATCTGCACACGGTCCGCCTCATCGATGATAATGAGATCGCTGCGTCGTGCCGCTAGTTCCAGGTATCGCAGGCGTTCGGGGTTCTGAGGCCACGGCACGGACGAGTCGAGCATCGCCTGCGGTGTAGCGACCCATATATCCGCATCCGCGAGCCGTCGTGCTCCATGGTGACGAGGACAGCGCCCCCAAAACGGGCACACGCGGCGGTCTCGCGTGTATGGCGGCAGCTCGCGATCGCGCGGCTTGCGCTTGCGCTTCGGGTTCAGCCGAGTGCACGGCGCGTCCGCGTAGGTGAGCGGAGCGTCATCGTCGTCCAGGAGACCACTCACCGCACAGGCCGTACTCAGGTAGTCGAACGCGCCGTCGTCGTGGGTGAGGAGGTTGGGCTGCTCGCGTCCGGCGAGCCTGCGGTGCAGGCGTTGTGCGTGCTGCTCGCGGTTGGATGCACCGATGATCGGTGCGACACCGCAGTCCAGCGACTGGAACAGTTCGACGAGCTTGAGCACCTCGACGACGTCGCCGACAACGATCGAGACACGCATCTTCCTGTGCTTCACGAGGTGGTACGTCAGGACGTCGCGCAGCGTGCTTTTGCCCGCGCCCACGATGCCCAGCAGGTGGGAGATGCGGTCGATGCTGAACGACTTCTTGCGTTTGAACCCACCGCTAGACGCCACGAAGAGGCGCACGGTCTTCAGCAAACCCGCCCGATCCCTGGGCGCATTCCGGTCCATCTCCACGGCAGCTGCGACGAGCGCATCCCAGCTGATCTCGATCGGGCGGCCGCCGCCTGCCAGGGGGCGATTGAGGTCGTGTGACGGGAACGTGTGCACAGGCACGTCGGGGATCTGCACGGTGATCGGGGAGCGTCCGGCGAAAAACCGATAGAAACCTTTGGTGGCGAAGGTGCACGGGCCACCGGCGAACGGCGGGGCGAGACGGAGCGCCGAACGGTACTCGTCCCTGCGATCGGAGGCCGCTGTGACGGCTTGCCGTTGTGCGACATCCGATCGGGCCGCCCAGACGTAGGCCCTCAGCCCGGATGGGAACTCTTCGTACAGGTCGAGCCCGTCTTCCCAGGCCCTCGACCGGCCGAAGTTCCACAGGGCGTAGCGGGCGACGCGGAGCAATGCCTCTCCGTCTGCGTCGACTAGTCCGCGAGCCTTTGCGAACGGGTACCCGCTGAACAGGGTCCACACGTCGGACACGGCAATGTTGGGGTCGACGGTTTCGGCCAGCAGAAAGCCCAGCTCCATCAGGCAGAGCTGCTCGGCCTCGCTCCGCTTCAACCCGTTCTGTTGCAACTCGGTGAGTACACCGGGGAGCAGCTGAAACACATCACGCACGAGGTTCACCTCCGTCAGCCTGGTGTTGGTCGCTTGATGCCACGAGTTCGGCCGGTATCAGTTCCGCCGAGCCAGGTCGCCGGTGCCGCTCGAACACCTGGCGGTAATCAGGTCTGCGTTCCATGACGTAGCCGGGAACGGCGACGCAGACACGGCTGGCGTGGTCCGGCGTCCAGTGGCGGAGCCGGCGTGCGAGCAACGCGGGTTCGGCGCTGGTGGACACCACAACGAGCCACAGGTCGTCGGACGGCCAGGTGATGCGCAGGTGGTCGACCGCATCGGGCATTAACTCGACGTGTGCTCCCGCAGCCAGGCAGGCGTTCCGGATATCGCGTTCCACCCGGCCCGAAGCCGATAACGGATGGCGCAATTCCGCCGGCAGCGCGCGGAGCGCGGTAACCGGCTCCGTCTGCTGCGCGGTGAAGCCGGGGCACACACCGCTCTCGCATCGGCTGGTCTTGTCGGGCAGCGTAACCGCAAGGCACCGGCAGGACGCGCAGCGGACGCACTGCCCGTCGCGCGCATAGGCGTGCGCGACAGGGCCGTACAGAGGCTGAACGCGCTTCCACGTCTCGGGACCACCTGGCGTGGAGTGGACAGCCCTCATGTTCTCCTGGTTCACCACGGGGTGGTCGATCAGGAAGCTGCGGCATCGTTCGTAAATCCCGGGCGACGGGCAGTTGCCCGCCAACTGACGGAGCAACTCGTTGATCGGGCCAGCCCCAGACGAAAAGGCGTCACCGGACGCCCATTCGGCACACACGTGCGTGGGTAGGCCGGTCGCCTCGTCGACCAGCACCGCGCCAGGTCCTGTGTAGTCGGACGGGACCGTGATCGGCCACTTGGACAGGTGTGCGCGGCACAGTGCCAGCAGCGCTGGGACGCTCGCGGGCGCTTCAAGGCCCTCCAGAAGGCAAACGGCCGTAATCCGGTCCAGTGCGAGCTGCGCGGCGGGAGGGTAGGGGACTGCGAGGCCCGCGTCTTGGTGAGCCTGCACGGCAAGCACCGCAGTGGCGGTTAGACGAACTAAGTCCAGAGCGTCGTGGTGGGGGGTGGTCACGAGGCCAGCTCCGTTTCAGGTTTGGCTCGGCACCAGCTCGCCACCTCGCAGCGGGTGCAGCGATCACCGGGCCGAGGGAGGAACTCGTCGTCCGCACGCCAGCGAAGGACGAGGTCGCGCACGACCGTCTCGGCATTGCGGCGCACCGACGGCGTGTATGGGTCAATCACGTAAAGGTCGACGCCGGAGGGCCTCAGCACCTCAAGCTCGACCCTGCTGCGGGTACGTGATCCGCCGAGCTCTCCGCGAGCCAACACGAGCACCGCGAGGGCGAGTTGCGGGTACTCCGTCAAGAGTTCGTTCGCCCGGCGGCCGTCCGAGCTGCTCGTCTTCACCTCGCGCCATACCCACGAGTCGTGGTCACGATAAAGCAGATCGGGCTCAACGACGACCAGCACGTTCGCGTTCTGGTCGTCCCACGTCAGCTGCGGCTCGACGCGCACGTCCCGGTCGAATTGCGTGTGCTGCAACGGGCAGACCTCGGCGTGGTGGCGCACGAGGCGCCTCCCGAGACCGATGTCGTCAGGCGAGAGGTCGAAGTCGTCGCCCGTCCAGCGGTCGCCTATCGCGGGTGAGCAGCGGTGGCCCGTACGGTGATGATCGGCGAGCAGGGCGTGCACAGCCCGCCCCCGTTGCGCGGGCCCACCGCGCTCGACCTGCGCGTCCGTGGGAAGCCGGAGCTCACGCAGGTGCGCGCGGGCAGGGCACTCGCGGTACGCTCGTCCACTCGTCACCGACCACTGCCGACGTGGTCGCCCTTTACCGTCCACTCCGAGTAGTCCGGGGGCGCGGGCGAGCGCCGGGCAGCTGGCGGCAAAGTCACACTTCACGCACGCGCCACCAGGGCGGTACTCCTGGCCTCCTGCTACCTCGGTCAGCGCGGCCCTGCCATGCTTCTCGTACGCCAAGGTCGCGTCGGCCGGTGCGCCGTCGAACAACGTGCACACCCTCCCATCCTCCACGCTGTAGTTGACGACGCGCACGTGCTCAACAGGTGGACTCCCGGCCTCCTGGTCGGCGCAGGCCAAGACGAACGCCGCGACGGCCACCTCAGCGTCGCTCCTCGTCGATGACCGGGATCGAATGTTGATCATGCGAATCTCGCGCGTGCGGCCGTCCACGGATTGGTAGCAACGGCCCCACGCACTGATCCGGTACCGGGTTCGCCTGATCTCTCGCTCGTACGTCCACCTCTGCGGCACCAGGCGCAGCGGCGAACGGTTCAGCGGGTGCACTGGGAAAGCCCGGAGGTAGTCGCGTACGGCGTGAGCCGTCCACGTCTTCAGTCCGTCGTGGAGCCGAGCGTTGCGCTCGACGTCATCGAGAGCACCCTCCACCGACCTGAAGCCTCGTTCGACCTGGTCGAGCGCGGTCATGAACGGTCCGAGAGTGAAGTGCTCGAGCTTCTCATAGCGGCGCGGACCGGAACGGAGCCGCAGAGATGGGCGTGCCTTCAACGCTTCGGCCATCGGGCACTTGTATTTTTGCGCCCTGGGCGCGGCGGCCGACACGGCGATCGTGGTGACACGGTCGGCTACCCCTTCGGGCGGGCGCCAGGTGGACATGCTTCTCCTTCGCATAAGTCAGTGGCCAGGTGAAAGAAGGAACAGAGTGCGGCTGGGTCAAACCGTGCGCGACCGCTTCATACTGCGCAAGAAACTGGGCGAGGGAAATGGCGGCCACCTTTTCGAGGCGTTTGACATGAGCCACGGGAACTCCGTGGCCGTGAAGTTCCTGAGCCCTCGAACGTTCGAAAGCGAGTCCTATTTCGATGAATTCGTGGAGGATATGGAGCGCGAGGCCGACTTGCTGAAAGAACTCAGCGAGGTGCGTGGCATTCCGGACTGGCTCGATCAGGGAGACCTGGACGGGACCTACTTCATCGTCATGCGGAAGGTCGAGGGAGACACATTAAAGGACTATGCCGAAAAGGGAAACAGCCCGATGGAGGTCTCGACAGCGGTCTCCCTCGTCGCACAGCTGAGCGAAATCCTCGCCGACATTCATGACCTCGGCTATGTCCATCGAGACGTGAAGCCCGAGAACGCCATGATCGACAGTTTCGGTAACGTTCACCTCATCGACCTCGGCGCGATGCTAAAGGTGGGTAAGGCGCCGGAAACTCAGGCCGGGACAAACAGATACGCGGCTCCTGAACAGGTACACTTGTTGCCGGTCGCGACCAGCGCCGACGTGTTTCCTCTCGGCTGCATGCTTGCCGAGATGACAACGCTCGCCCTGCCGTACCCGGAGAATTACCTGATGTTCGCGCACCGCGGCGACCCTCCTCCTGAACCGGCGCTGAGTTCGCTCGCGCCACAGCTCGCGCCCGTCGTCGCGAAAATGGCGGCATGGGATCCGGAACGGCGCCCCCAAGACGGACGGGAGGCGTTCCAGGACCTGCGGCCATTCCTGCCCGCCAAAGGTTCGCCGCAGGACTGCAAGGTGCACGGAGCTGACCCGACCGCCCGCTACCGAGCGGAGCATTAAAAGCGAGACGCTAGTTTTCTTCGCGTTGCGTGAAAGGATCATGCCAATTCCTCCAATCGCCTCGCCACGGCCTCTGCTTCTGGATCACGCAATTCGCGCAGCAACTGCAGGGCGCGAGACAACGTTTGCTGTTCCTCGCGACTGTCGCTGGCCTCGTGCTGGGCGATCGCGAGGCGCTGAAGTGTGCTCGCCTCCCTCTTGCGATACTCCAGCCGGTGGTACAACTCCACAGCCGCCTCGAAATCTGTGATCGCAGCCGTGATGTCGCCCATTGACAGCCGAATTCCAGCCAGACAGTCGAGCGTGTTCGCCTGCCCGTTCTCGTCTGTGGTCGCCTGGAACAGCTCCAGGGCTTCAGTGCAGTTTGCCAGCGCGTCGTCGTACTGGCCCCGGTCGGAGAGGGTGCAACCGATGCCGTTGAGGACACCGGCTTGGCCCACGACGTTGCCGAGCCGCCGGTAGATTGCCAGCGCCGCGCGGAACCGCTCCTCTGCGTACGCGGGATCGCCGGTCTCGCGGTGCAGGACGGCCAGCCCGTGGCAACCGTGGGCAACTCCGAGCTCGTCGTCGTCGTTTTCGGCGAGGTCGATGACGGTGGCGAGCCTGATCTTCGCGAGATCGAGCTGGCCGAGCCCTCGGTCGGTACCTGCGGTCAGACGCAGGATCATCGCCTGGTCCGCCGGCGTGGCTACGACCTCGGCGGCACGCAGCGAGATCTGCAGGGTGTACCGGGCGTCGAGGTACCGGTTGCTCCTCCACTGGAACGTCGTCAGGGTCAACGGAAGCAGCCACGCGTAGGTGCGTAGACCGTGCCGGACCGCGTGCTTGATCGCGGCCATGATCACGTCGTACTCCGCCGTGAACCACGCCATGGCCGCGCCAATGCCCTCGGGGGACACGAGCTGGAGCCCGGCGGGTGCAGTGCCGATCCGGAGGTTCCGGCCCGGCACGATCGCCTCGTCGCAGTCCCGAGCGTTGTACATGAGGTGATCCAGCAGTCGCTCGGACGTGAGGCGCCGTTCGGCGTCGCCAGCTTCCGTCGCTCTTTCCTCCGCGTACGCACGCACGAGGTCGTGGATCGCGAACCTGTTGTACGACACTTCCTCGATCAGGTGCGCGGTGCGCAGTTCGTTGAGCGCCTCCGCACCTGCGGTGGCGGACGCCACCAGGTCGATCGCGGCGTCACGGCTGATCGTCGGTCCGGGGTGTACGCCGAGGCGCCAGAAAAGGGCTGCTGCAGGGCCTGACAGCACACCGTGCGAGGTAGCCAGCACGGCGCGCAGATTTAGGTCCGCCTCCTCGTGGACAAACGTGCTGAGCTTGTCCGTCGCGGACCTCAGCTCGTTCAGCACCTCCCCGAGGGACAGCGCGGGACGAGACAGCAGCCGAGCGGCGATCACAATCACTGCGAACGGCAGGCCGGCGCAATGGCGAATGACCTCTGCGGCCGCGTCAGGCTCGGCTCGCACTCGTTGCTCGCCGATGATCGACGCGAGCAGCGCGACGCACTCGTCCAAAGGCAGGAGCGCGACAACAATCTGGTTCGCCCCGTATTTGGCAACCAGGCTCACCAGCGCGTTGCGGCTGGTCACCACCGCCGCGCTCGGACCGGGACCGGGCAGCAGCGGGAGCACCTGTGTCAGGTCACGCGCGTTGTCCAGCACGACCAGAACGGCGCGCTGCGCCAAGGTCGAGCGGTAGGCCGCGCTCAGGCCGTCGAACGTGGGGGTCTGCGGTGGGACGCCGAGCTCGTCGAGGAACCTCGCGAGCACCTGCTCCGCCTTGTGCGGCTCATGCTCGGAGAAGCCCTGCAGGTCGGTGTACAGCACTCCGCCGGGGAAGTGCTCGCGGGTGTTGTCCGCGCCGCGGAAGGCGAGCACGCTCTTGCCCACGCCCGCGGTGCCCACCAACGCCGCGATCCGACTCGGCCGCTCTCCTACAAGGACCGCGCGCAGGGTTTCGAGATCGGCAGCGCGGCCGATGATGTTCATGCGATGTGCCGGCAGTTGCTGGGGAGCGTAGGACGTGATCGCGTTCACGCCGCGATGCGCGGGCTGGGGACCGCTCTCCAGCTCATCACGTATGGCATTGAGTTCCGACCGCACATGTTCTCCGGCCTTCAGCCAGCACTCCTCGAAAGTCGAGCGGAACTTCGCGGTGCTGTCGTTTTGGTAGATGGTACGGAGGAGGAACCTGTAGAACCGCGAGTCGTCCGGCCACTTCTCGATAGCCCGCCAGCATTCTGCGATGGCGTTCGGCACTGCGCCAGCTTCGATCATGGCGTGGAGGTAGCCTTCCCAGGTCCGCTTCCACCTGTTGATCAGTGCCTTACGTTGTTCGCGGAACCACACCTCGTCGAGTGACCGGAGCGGGTCGTCCTTCCACTCTCGAAGCGCCGCACCCAGGGCGTCAGCTCTATCCTTTGCGGTAGCAGCGACCCTTACCTCCTGCAGGCGGTCCTCGTACCGGAAGAGGTCCACCGCTTCACGGGCGACAGCTATTCGATATGACCCGGAATCGGCGTCCGGAACGACAGCGCGACCAAGCGCGGTGCGCAGGTCCGAGACCTGGCGATGGAGCAACCCCCGATCGGTTCGCACGCCATGCCAAAGGTGTTCCAGGATCGTCCTTTGGCTTGCGCTCTGATCCGGTGACAGGAGGAGAAAGGCCAGTACGGCGACTGCCTTTGGTTTGAGTGCAACGGGTTTGCCGTCCCGAAGCACCGTGACCTGTCCGAGGATCCGGTACTCCACTCGCGTTCCTCTCGTGGCGGCGGCCGGCAGTTCTGCCGGCGCTGTCGAATTTCACTCCGAACGAGGTGCCGATGTCCAGTTCTAGCGCGATCAGATTGCGCTCAGAACTCGGGAAGGGGAAAGAAGCGCGATCGGTGGCACACTTGATCGGGCCATCGGAGCGAGCCGTTCCGCTGTAGCGGAACCGGTGACACCCTATTCCAGGTCGTGTGCTTCGGTGGCGGTCCTACCCCACTACGAAAGGGAAGAATGTTCACCTTCGACTACCGTTCGTCCCGCTGCGTGACGCCGGGGCTCATGTCGTACCCGCCGCGACGGCGTCGACGGCCCCGTCCCCGTCCGCCGCGGCCGGCCGCCCCGTCGTCGAGGTATCCGCTCTCGCACAGGGCCACGGCTCGCCGGATGGTCTACCGGGCCATGCGACGCCGTTGACGAGGAGGTGAGGTGAGCCGGGCGGCTCGTGTCTTCGGGCCGCCCCGCTCGCGTGAGAGGAAAACGGTCTCACACCGCGTCACCTCGTGCTCATCTGACGAGCCCGCGCCGGACGCAATAATCATGCGGCTGGTGTTCGACGGGCTGTGCGAGCGCAACGATGTCATGATGATCCTAACGGCGGTCGTGGTCACGGGACCAATGCGAAGTGCGGGCTGCGGCCGGCGTGGCTGCGGGACGGGTGCCATCGGTGACAGCAGTGGGTTCGGGGCGGTCGCCGTGCCGGCCGGCACCCTGCGGGTTTTCGGGGGGCGAATCGAAATCGCATAGACAAGTGTCGAAGCCCTGGCCAGCTTTCTGCTGGTCAGGGCCTCATTCTGGTGCCCCCGGCAGGATTCGAACCTGCGACACACGGTTTAGGAAACCGATGCTCTATCCCCTGAGCTACGGGGGCGCGAGTGGTAAGTGTAACGACCTGCGGGTCGACCCGCGCTGGCAGGGAGTGACCCGCGTTGACCTGCGTTGGCCCTGCTAACCCATCCAGCCAGCGGCACATCCCTCACCACACGGCGTGGGCGGGCAACCTTGGCGATTCACCCCGACTGACCCGCAGTGGCACCGGGTAGCTCCGGTTAGCTTCCGCTGGAGAACACACATCGTGCACACATCAGACGAGATCAACATCTGGTGTGTGACCTCGCCGCGGCTGGCCCGTGACGTCGCCGTCAGCGCGCTACGCCTCGCCGGACGCCCTGACATGACCGGAGCACCCGTCGGGAGCGTCGAGCCAACATTCGACTCACGCATCCGGACCGAGTACGCGCGAGCCGCGACCGTGGCTTCCGCAGCGACCATCGACCCACCCACTCCGGCATAGACGGCCGTCGAGCGCACGGGGTAGGCGCGCGAGACCACCTGACAGACGGGCCATGTGCCCAGGATCTAAAGAGGGAACTGGGCGCGGGAGACGGCTGCAGGGCCAGCTTTCGCTTGGTGTTGCTCTGGCCGCCCCAGCGCAACCAGGATCCCACCGACTCGAGCTCGTCGAGGATCGCCAGGCCATCAGTCTTCGAGGTGGTGAGGTTGCGCCAGCGTCCGGACTGTCGCTGCGGCGATGCCGCTCTCAGTAGCAGGGGAGCACACGCTCCTCGCTCGAAGCCAGCCTGCGGTCCTGGACCGCGGCGTCTCCCTGGGCAAGGTCATTAGCACTCTCAAGCATATGTGCACATATCAGCAGGATTGCCCGAAATCCGGCGCTTGCCGGCAGCCCTGTGGTCAAGGTGTACCTACGCCGGAAGGGCAAGGACAGGGCGCACGGAAGGCCGGAGCGTGACCACCAAACGGGGCGATTGTCGCCTGCAGCCGGAAATCATGCAGTTACTCGGAAGCCTGCACGAAGTCGACGTAGTCTGCCTCGTTCGCGTGACGCCCCCAAGGTAGAGGCTGTCCGAATGCCGAAATTCCTCTCACTCATTCCCGGCAGGCAGCCTATTTGCCTTGACGTCGCCCGCTCGTGTCTAAATTTTAAGGAGATGCCATGCGATCGCCTGAACGTGGTCACTCGACAGAGTCACGGTACCCCCATGATCCCCTGTCCGTGGACCTCACACCTATGTGGACAGCAGAGCGAATCCGCGGCCTCGGGCCCAGCACCGACCTGGCCACCGCAGCCTCAGTGCTCGACATGTCCCGTTCCACGGCCTACAAGCTGATCCGCCGCGACGCGTTCCCCGTGCCGCATTTCCGCGTCGGTACCCACTACCGAATACCCACCGTGCCACTGCTGGCGGCCCTGCACCTCAACCTTCCCGAGCCCTAAACAGAAGTCGGTCGCGACAGATACCTCCTCCACAGCCGACTCCCGCGCCGAGGCAGGACTGAACCCCTGATCCCCACTCCTGATGCCACCAACACTCGCCCACCCAAAAACCCATCGACCATCAGATCCAGAGATCCCCGCAGATTCGATCAAGAATGCCAATACAGCCTTTGACAAGCAAGGAGCAGGACCTGCCATGCCCGCCGAAAACATCTTTAAGCGCTGCGGCTGCCGCTACCTCGAAACCGGAAAACAGATGGGAAACAATTGCCCAAAGCTCCGCCGGCCGAACCACGCGTGGAGCTCCGACCATGGCTACTGGGCCTATCACCTTGAACTTCCGCCCACCATCGACGGCCGCCGACGGCAACTACGCCGCTCCGGCCTGCCCACCCGGCGGGCCGCCGCCGACGAACGCAACCACGCTCGCGAACTGCTCGCCCTCGCCCCGGCATGGGACAAGCGGTCGCGCCGCGACATCGCCGATGCCCTCCAGGCCGCCGTCCGGGCGAAGGAGCCGCTGCCCGAGATCGACCGCATCCGCCGACGACTGCGCGGCGACACTCACCTCGCCGATATTCCCACCGTCGCCGAATACCTCACCGACTGGCTGACCCATCACAACGTGGACGCGAACACCAGGGGCGGCTACGAATCCATCATCCGGGTACACCTGATCCCGCACCTCGGCGACATCCCCCTCGACAAGCTACGCGTCAGTCACGTCAGAGCAATGTTCACCGCGATCGAGCAGCGCAACGAAGAGCTCCTCGCCGCGAAGGCTAGTCCCGACTCGGCCGTCCGAAAATCCGTCGCCGGCAAGCGACCGACCGGCCCCAACACCTGCCTGAACATCCGCGCCTGCCTACGCAAGGCCCTCAACGACGCTCGCGCCGACGAACTACTGCCCGGCTACAACCCGGCCGCCCTGGTCAAGATTCGCAGCAACCGGCCCAAGCCAATCGTGTGGGAAGACGAACGAGTCCAGCAGTGGAAGAAGGGCGGGAAAATCCCAGGACCGGTGATGGTGTGGACCGACGAGCAGGTCATCCAGTTCCTCGCCTACGCCGCGATCCACTGCCCCGACCTGCATCCGATGTGGCACTACATGGCCTTCCGCGGACCCCGCCGCGGCGAAGCCTGCGGACTACGCGACAGCGAGGTCCGCCTCCACCGCCAAGAAACCACCATCAACCACCAAATCACCACCCACGGCTACACCCCCGTCGAGAAACCCCCAAAGAGCAAGGCCGGCAACCGAGAGGTCGCCCTCGATGACGACACCGTCAATATCCTCATCGCCTACAAGGAGCTGCGCGCCAAGTGGCAGCGCGCCGCCGGCCCCGCATGGCCCAACACCGGCCTGTTCTTCGTCCGCCAAGACGGCCACGCCTGGCACCCCGACTCCGTCACCCAACGCTTCAACCGACACGTCCGCAAAGCCGGACTACCACCCATCCGACTCCACGACCTACGCCACAGCGCCGCCACCATCGCCCTCAACGCCGGCGTCGACATCAAAGTCATCTCCGAACAACTCGGCCACTCCACCACCACCCTCACCCGCGACACCTACCAAAGCGTCAACAAGCAGCTCCACCAACAAGCCGCCGACGCCGTAGCCGAAAGAATCCGAAACCGGCGTCAGGCGGCCTAACCATTCCACTGTCCGCGGGCCGGCCCATCCGGTCCGCGTGTACAACGCGGTTGCCCGACGAGCTACTCCCGGGCTTCGTCGCGACGCACGGGAGGGCCGAGCCAAAGCTGGTCCGGCTGGTCGCCGAGCGTGGCGGAGACGGAGTCGCTGACGGTCGGCCGGGGCCGACAGTGGGCCCTCGACCTGGCCGACCGGGTGCTGCTGGTGGCCGTCTACTGGCGCACGAACCTGACGATGCGGCGGATCGGCCCGCTGTTCGGAGTGTCCCATTCCGCCGCGCACCGAGTCATCGACACCCTCGGCCCACTGCTGGGTCTCGCACCTGTGCGCCGCCGTCCGGTCAACCAGATCGCCATTGTCGACGGCACCCTCATCGCGAATCGGGACCACCCCCTCGCGGCGCCGAGCAAGAACTACCGGTACTCGACGAGCCTGCAGGTGGCCATCGACGCCAGCACCCGCCTGGTCATCTCCGTCGGCGACCCCCGGCCGGGCAAGCGCAACGACACAATCGTCTACCGCACCTCCGGCACCGACCAGAAGCTGGCCGGACGGCCCGTTATGGCCGACGGCGGCTACCGCGGCAATCCCGAGGTGATCACCCTTACTGCAAGAACCACGACGGCAGCCCACTACCGGTCTGGAAGCAGGACCTGAATGCCCAGCGCCGCGCCGTCCGAGCACAGGTCGAATACACCCTAGCCAGGATGAAGAACTGGAAAATATTGCGTGACTACCCCCGAGGCGCCCGCACATTGACCGCTGCCGCTTCTAGCATCGCCCAACCTCCACAACATCGCTCTGACCTGGTGATCACAGACCCAGCCCCAGCCACGCCTCCACCCAGCTACGAGACAGCCCTTAGCTTGATCTTTAACCTGTGCGGCGTGGTCGGGGGGTCTGTGGATCTAAGGGTGTTTCCGGCCTGACCTGCCGGGCGTTGTGCCTGGTGAGGAGGGTGCCGTGATGACCGCGACGCTGAACGACCAGA